>NZ_JAGEMN010000001.1:0-338597 GCF_017921835.1 Sporosarcina sp. 6E9
CCTCAGAGAAGATGAGGTTGATAGGTCCGGGGTGTAAGTGCGGCGACGTACGTAGCTGACGGATACTAATTGATCGAGGACTTAACCTATTCAAGTTAAAAGGGTTTGATTGACCCTGATTTGTGAAAAGATTATTCGTTTTATTCAGTTTTGAAATAACAAGTAAATTATTTTTCAAAAAGGCTTGTATTTATTTCAAAAGTTGTTATAATGAATATTGTCGTTAAGTTAGCGATAAAAAAAGTCTGGTGGCGATAGCGAAGAGGTCACACCCGTTCCCATATCGAACACGGAAGTTAAGCTCTTCAGCGCCAATGGTAGTTGGGGGCTTCCCCCTGCAAGAGTAGGACGTTGCCAGGCTTGTACATTCATTACATAGTTAAATTGAACGAAACCTTATATGAGTGATTTCTATAAAACTCATCAACAACTTACCCAGGAGGATTAGCTCAGCTGGGAGAGCACCTGCCTTACAAGCAGGGGGTCGGCGGTTCGAGCCCGTCATCCTCCACCATTCAATTCTAGATCTTGAAACAACGCCGGAGTAGCTCAACTGGTAGAGCAACTGACTTGTAATCAGTAGGTTGAGGGTTCAAGTCCTTTCTCCGGCACCACTTTCGAGCCATTAGCTCAGTTGGTAGAGCATCTGACTTTTAATCAGAGGGTCACAGGTTCGAATCCTGTATGGCTCACCATTTTATGACTTGCCGTCATATTAATCATGCGGGTGTGGTGGAACTGGCAGACACGCTAGACTTAGGATCTAGTGCCTTCGGGCGTGGGGGTTCGACTCCCTTCACCCGCACTTAGTTTTTAATGCGGAAGTAGTTCAGTGGTAGAATATCACCTTGCCAAGGTGGAGGTCGCGGGTTCGAATCCCGTCTTCCGCTCCATTGATTTGCCGGGGTGGCGGAACTGGCAGACGCACAGGACTTAAAATCCTGCGGTAGGTAACTACCGTACCGGTTCGATTCCGGTTCTCGGCACCATTTGTTTTTCCGTAAAAAGTTTTTTATGCGCCCGTAGCTCAATTGGATAGAGCGTCTGACTACGGATCAGAAGGTTGTGGATTCGACTTCTGCCGGGCGCGCCATTAATTTCATAACAATTTCGGGAAGTAGCTCAGCTTGGTAGAGCACTTGGTTTGGGACCAAGGGGTCGCAGGTTCGAATCCTGTCTTCCCGACCACTTTTCGGGGCCTTAGCTCAGCTGGGAGAGCGCCTGCCTTGCACGCAGGAGGTCAACGGTTCGATCCCGTTAGGCTCCACCAATTATTTTCAGTAATTATATTACCTATCAACTTATCTAAATATCCTGGCGGCGTAGCTCAGCTGGCTAGAGCGTCCGGTTCATACCCGTAAGGTCGTGGGTTCGACTCCCTCCGCCGCCATCATAAGGACCTTTAGCTCAGTTGGTTAGAGCAGACGGCTCATAACCGTCCGGTCGCAGGTTCGAGTCCTGCAAGGTCCACCATCTTAAATCTCGGAGGAATACCCAAGCCTGGCTGAAGGGACTGGTCTTGAAAACCAGCAGGGGTGTTAAAGCCCGCGGGGGTTCGAATCCCTCTTCCTCCGCCATTTTTAATCAAAATGGTGAAATGAATTAAAGTAATTTAATAAGTCGAAACAAAGTAATTACAATACTATTATCGCGGGGTGGAGCAAATCGCATAACGAAGAATGCGATTAACACCGACAGCGCAGCGTAAGGTGTCAAACATACCAAGTGCGTATATAAACAAAGTAATTACAATACTATTATCGCGGGGTGGAGCAGTGGTAGCTCGTCGGGCTCATAATCCGAAGGTCACAGGTTCAAATCCTGTCCCCGCAACCAATTCTTAAAAACAACATAATTTCCAACTTAGTTAAAGATCTACGCAGCGTAAGGTGTCAAACATACCAATGCGTATATGAACAAAGTAATTATAATATTATTGTCGCGGGGTGGAGCAGTGGTAGCTCGTCGGGCTCATAATCCGAAGGTCACAGGTTCAAATCCTGTCCCCGCAACCAAATGGTCCCGTGGTGTAGCGGTTAACATGCCTGCCTGTCACGCAGGAGATCGCGGGTTCGATTCCCGTCGGGACCGCCATTATGTATTTAAATACATAGTCTTATGAAAAGAAATTCAGCACAAATCAAGTATGGCTCAGTAGCTCAGTCGGTAGAGCAAAGGACTGAAAATCCTTGTGTCGGCGGTTCGATTCCGTCCTGAGCCACCATTTAGCGAGTGTAGTTTAATGGCAAAACCTCAGCCTTCCAAGCTGATGATGAGGGTTCGATTCCCTTCACTCGCTCCAATATGGGCCTATAGCTCAGCTGGTTAGAGCGCACGCCTGATAAGCGTGAGGTCGGTGGTTCGAGTCCACTTAGGCCCACCATTCCGCAGTAGCTCAGTGGTAGAGCAATCGGCTGTTAACCGATCGGTCGTAGGTTCGAATCCTACCTGCGGAGCCATTTATACGGGGAAGTACTCAAGTGGCTCAAGAGGTGCCCCTGCTAAGGGCATAGATCGCGTAAGCGGTGCGAGGGTTCGAATCCCTCCTTCTCCGCCATATTTGTTTGGCCCCTTGGTCAAGCGGTTAAGACACCGCCCTTTCACGGCGGTATCACGGGTTCGAATCCCGTAGGGGTCATAAAACAATATTAAAAAGCTGCTTCATTTACTGTGTATCCCTCAGTAAACGAAGTAGCTTTTTTTGTTATTTAGGAATTCTTCGTATTATTTGTTACACTTTTACCTACGATATTATCCATTCTAGATGTGTCGTCCTCATCATGATCATTATCATCCATGTAAGTCTGTTTTTCACTATCAATAAAGTCTGAAGGCGCATCGGAGGTTCCAAACTCAGCGACTTCTTGAAAACTGTTCTCATAATCAATTGCACGTGGATCTCTCGTACTTTCAAATGGATTTTCAACTTCATTTATAGCTACATCTTCTCCAGCGGATTGTTCTTTGGTTTCGGCATGTTCAACACAAAGAGTAGTATAGGGTACTATAAGTAGCCGCTCAAAAGGAATGTCCTTCTGACATACTTTACACTTTCCGTACGAACCATCAGCCATTGCTTCTAATGCAATATCAACCTTACCTAATTCTGATTCTGCATGTTCATGAAGGGCTAAATCCTTTTCTCTGTCATATAAAGCGGTACCCATATCAGCTGGATGATTATCATAAGAAGATAGTTCACCTAATGATTCTTTTTCACTATCTTGGGGATATGTTTCCTTTTCATGTACAGTTGATTTTTCCTTAAGACTTAACAGTTCTTTTTTTAATATAGAAAACTCTTTTTCAGATAACATTATAGATCCCAACCTTTTCATATTTTTAGTAGTATATCCATCTTATTAACACTGATTCCCTATTTAGTGGTTAGGTAAAACATTAATAAAAAAAACTATCCAATTTAACTGGGTTTAATCAGTTTTTGGATAGCTGAAAAATTATAAAAGATGACCTATAAGAATACCAATGCCCAGTAATAAACCAAATAATGTGTTTGTGATTGCTGTTTCCTTCATTGCAGGAGCAACTTCCAGTGGTTGAAGATATTTTTTGAAAACCGAAATGGCGATGATTGGTTTTGGGATACTTAGTAGTACAAGTAAAGCCCAAGGTGTTAGATGATCAAAAATAATGAGTCCGACTATCCAAAGATAGGATACGATAAAAAACATAAATAGGATTGTAATGGCTTGGGAACGTCCAGCAAGAATTGCCAGGGTCTTCCTACCACTTTTTTTATCACCTTCAAGATCCCGAATATTGTTTGCCATCATTATCGCTGCTACAAGTAACATGCTAGGGATTGATAATAAGATTGCCTCTGTGGTAACCGTTCCAGTTTGTATGTAGAAGGCAATAAGGATTAAAAGCATTCCCATGACTACGCCTGAAACAAGTTCGCCAAACGGTGTATAGGCTATTGGATAAGGTCCTCCTGTATAAAGATAACCAATTAGCATAGAAACCAACCCAACGAGCGCAAGTCCCCAAGAGGTTTCCATACATATGTAAATACCTATAAGTATTGAGACTCCGTATAATAGAAAAGCGAGATTAAGCACTGTTTTTGGTTTAACGCCATTGCGTACAATAGCCCCGCCAATTCCAACAGACTTTTCAGTATCAAGACCTCTTTTGAAATCGTAGTATTCATTAAACATATTTGTCGCCATTTGTATAAAAACACTTGCGACCAGCATTGCAATAAATAATGGAAAATGAATGGCCTCATATGTTAAAGCAATCATTGTTCCTAAAAATACAGGGGCAAAAGCAGCTGTCAACGTATGAGGTCTAGTCAATTGCCACCAAATACGCCAACCAGTGTCGGCTTTTATAGTTTGTTGCAAAATAATTCTCTCCTTATTATCATATTCACCTTACTTATTATACGCTAAATTGGAGCTTCTGGGTATGCGATACGCTTATTATAGGAGCTGATGTGGTAGAATAGAGACATGAGTTTTTTTAATGGGTTTATTAAGAGTGATGTATTTTACTACTTCCTGGAGGGAAGAAAATGAGTCGAAAAACAACTGTAACAAAAAATATTGGAAAGACTGATACGACTTCTGATTATCGTTTTTTTTCAGAGACAATCGAAATTGCACGGATATCTCCACTTTCATTTTTGGAAGCGGGAAGTGCAGATCATAAAGAAAAACATTTTTATTGGCAAAACGCTAATCGAACACTAACAATTGTTGGTCTTGGTCACGCTAAAGTAATAACTAGTGCTGAAGATGACAAACGTTTCCTTGATGTTTCAAAACAGTGGAAGGAATTATGTGCGGTCTTGATCAAAGAGGAGAAAGATATTGCACCTGTACTATTCGGAGGTTTTTCTTTCGATCCAAAAAGCCTGAAAGCCTCCGAATGGGATGGGTTTCCGTCTGCATATTTTGTCGTACCTTCTTATCAACTAATTAGTAAGAATGGTCAAATGTTTATTTCGATTAACTTGATTACAACTGCCAGCAATGCGGTTGAAGAATTCGATGCATTACGGGATGAGCGCGATCGTTTAATTCATATTGCAGAAGTAAATGAATTTGCGTCTTCGATAAAGCCGATTGTTAGTAGTGTAGATGAAATTAAGAAAGATTCTTATCTAAAAGCCGTTCAAGATGTAACTGATCAAATTAACAAAGGTGAAGCGGAGAAAGTTGTGATTGCGCGTTCATTGCAAATGAATTTTGAACAGGAAGTATCGAGTGTCGCTGCACTTCATCATATTACTAGCGAGCAACAAGAAAGCTACCACTTTGGATTACAAAAGGATGGTCAGTTATTTTTTGGGGCGACGCCCGAGCGTCTGATTGAAATTGTTGGCGGACAAGCTTATTCAGCATGTGTAGCTGGGTCTATTAAACGCGGAAAAACTGCTACAGAAGACCGGGAACTAGGAGAAGAGTTATTAAATGACGATAAAAATCGTGAGGAACATCATTATGTAGTTAAAATGATTTCTAATGTATTTAATGAAAATTGTACCGATGTTTCAATGCCTAAAGCACCTAAACTAATGCGGATACGTGATATTCAACACTTGTTTACCTCTATTGAGGGTAAGCTAAAGAGTGGAACGGATATATTTAATTTAGTTGAAGAGCTTCATCCTACACCTGCACTGGGTGGTGTCCCTACAAATAAAGCAATGGAAGTGATTCGTCGCGAGGAACAGATGGACCGTGGCTATTACGCTGCGCCTATTGGTTGGACGGATAGCGATGGAAATGGTGAGTTTGCGGTTGCGATACGTTCTGGATTGCTCGACGGAGATAAAGCATATTTATATGCTGGCGGTGGAATTGTCGCCGATTCAGAACCGCAAAAAGAATATGACGAAACTTGGGTTAAGTTCAGACCCGTTTTACGGGCGCTTGGGGGAAAATTGAATGGTTAACAAGAAATCCTTGACGAATTATGTACGTCGCATGACAAGTGCATTAATGAATGCGGGCGTGAAATCAGTTGTGATTAGTCCGGGGTCAAGGTCTACTCCTTTGGCTTATGCATTTGCGTCAACGAAATCACTGAATGTCTATATGCAGGTAGATGAAAGATCAGCAGGTTTTTTCGCACTTGGATTAGCAAAAGCAAGCGGTGAACCTGTTGTTCTCCTTTGCACGTCGGGAACGGCTGCATCGAACTATTTTCCTGCGGTTACAGAAGCCCATTATGCGCGTATACCGCTGATTGTGATTACAGCTGACCGTCCACATGAATTGCGAGAAGTTGGTGCGCCACAAGCGATTGATCAAATTCAGTTATACGGAAATCATGTGAAGTATAGCGTTGATTTACCCTTGGCAGAGGACAATACGGATGTAGATGATTTTATAGTACGTCATGTACAACGTGCAGCCTCTGTTGCACTTACCGCACCATACGGGCCGATTCATCTAAATGTACCATTTAGAGAACCGTTGCTCATTGATTTTGAAATGGACATACCGACTTCAACATTTATCCAACGTATGAAGGGGAATGATTTATTAGATACTTCTATCATACACTTCGTAAATGATATCTTAAATAAAACTGAAAAAGGTTTACTCGTTATTGGGGAGTTGCCAATCGGTATCAATACTAAGTTGTTTTGGAATTTCGCAAAAGCTTTGAACTGGCCAGTTTTATGCGATCCACTTTCAAACCTGCGTGCAAAAGTTCCCACGAATTGTATGGACCTTTGTATTGATAACTACGATGCACTGTTAAAAAGTAATCGATTCAAAGAAAAGGCAATACCCGATACTGTTATTCGCTTAGGTGCACAACCTGTATCAAAGCCATTATCACTCTTCTTAAAAAATGTAAGACCTAATACTGTTGTATTAATTGACGAATCACCAGAGTTTCGAGATCCACTAGGTATTGTCACACACCATATCCAATCATCCATTGAGGCATTCCTTCAAATTGATGTTCAAAAAGAGGACAGCGCATACGTGAAAACCTGGGTTCAGGCAAATGATGAAGCAAGCGTAGTATTGGAAAATTCATCAGGTAGTGACGAGGGAGCTTATACCCAAATGCTACTTAGTAATTTACCGGACAAATCAGATCTGATTAGCGGTAGCAGTATGCCAATTCGTGATGTAGACACTTTCTTCGATAAAACTGAAAAAGACATTACCATTTTTGCAAATCGTGGTACGAATGGGATTGATGGTGTTGTTTCGACTGCATTGGGAATTCAGGCTGCACGACAACGTCCATCATGGTTACTAATCGGTGATTTATCATTTTTGCATGATGTGAATGGGCTCATTGTGTCGAGATTCCATGAAACGGATTTAACAATCGTCATTATGAATAATGACGGCGGCGGTATATTTTCTTATTTGCCACAAGCTGAATCCGGCAATCATTTTGAAAGGCTTTTCGGCACGCCGACAGGTTTAACGTTTGAACATATTGCGGCCATGTACGATGCACAATACAGTTCGATTGAGTCGATAGAAGAATTTGAACAAGAATTGGCTCAAGATAAAAAGAAGAATATCCGTATTATCGAAGTATTTACAAATCGTAAAGAGAATGTGATAGCACACCGCACGCTTTGGAATGAAATTACGAAAAGAATTGATTCCATTGAATGAAATGCTTATTCCGATAAATGGAATCGTTTATAATGTTAGGCGAAGTAACAATACAGATTTGCCGGTTATTGTCTTTTTACACGGCTTTACGGGAAGTACGGATACCTGGTCTGAAATAATCGGCTTATTAAAAGGGAAATATCATACGGTGACTGTCGATTTAATTGGTCATGGGAAAACAACGGCGCCATTGGATCCAAGTCGTTACTCGATGGAAAAGCAAGTTGCTGATTTGGAAACATTGTTTAGCCAATTAAACCTTTCAAAATTTACGCTAGTAGGGTATTCAATGGGTGGTCGGATTGCATTAAGCTATACGATTAACCATCCCAAACGTGTCGCATCTTTAATTCTTGAAAGTTCGACGCCTGGATTAGAAACTGAGCGTGAACGAATCGAACGAATGAACAAAGATAAAATACTTGCGCAAAAAATTTGCAGTGAAGGTATCCTATCATTTGTTGAGTTTTGGGAGGGTATTCCGCTTTTTGATACGCAAAAGAAGTTGTCAACGGAACAACAACAAAAAATACGCACTGAACGTTTATCGCAGAATGCAGTTGGCTTAGCTAATAGCTTGCTTGGAATTGGGACAGGTAGCCAGCCTTCGAATTGGACTAGGCTTAAGGAAATAAACACGCCTGTGCTACTAATTACCGGGGAAATCGACAAGAAGTTCGTTAAAATTGCCCAGGAAATGAAAAAACTACTCTATCTTGCAAATCATTATGTTGTAAATGGTGCAGGGCATGCAATACATGTGGAAAAACCGACTTTATTTGCTACAATGATAGAGGAGCATATTAAAAAGTTAGTATTAGAGGAGGAAAAGTAATGACTCGTCAATGGGAAACTTTACGTACATATGAGGATATTAAATACGAAAAGCACAGTGGTATTGCTAAGATTACGATTAACCGTCCTGAGGTACGAAATGCATTTCGTCCGAAAACAGTTACTGAACTAATCGATGCATTTTCACGTGCGCGTGATGATGAAAGCATCGGTGTAATTGTATTAACTGGAGAAGGTGAAAAAGCATTTTGTTCGGGTGGCGATCAACGAGTTCGCGGTCACGGCGGTTATGTCGGAGAAGATGAAATTCCACGTCTGAACGTTCTTGACTTACAACGTTTAATCCGTGTAATTCCTAAACCGGTTGTCGCAATGGTTGCAGGCTTCGCGATTGGCGGAGGGCATGTTTTACATGTTGTTTGTGACTTAACAATTGCTGCAGACAATGCAATCTTTGGTCAAACAGGACCGAAAGTAGGGTCGTTTGATGCTGGCTATGGTTCAGGTTATCTTGCACGCATTATCGGTCATAAGAAAGCGAGAGAAATTTGGTTCTTATGCCGTCAATACAATGCACAAGAAGCGCTTGATATGGGGCTTGTAAATACTGTTGTCCCATATGAGCAATTAGAAGATGAAACGGTTCAATGGTGTGAAGAAATGCTCTCAATGAGCCCGACAGCATTACGTTTCGTTAAAGCAGCTATGAATGCGGACACGGATGGTCTTGCGGGTCTACAACAAATGGCTGGAGACGCAACATTACTGTATTACACAACGGACGAAGCTAAAGAAGGCCGCGATGCGTTTAAAGAAAAACGTAAACCGGATTTTGGTCAATTCCCACGCTTCCCATAATTTAATAGAACAACGAGCTGCCCGCGTATATGGGCAGCTTTTTCTAAATGGAAGGTGATTATGTTGATACCTAATTGGCTGAAACAACGCGTTTATTTAACGCCGCATAAAACTGCGTTGACCTATAATGACGAAAGTTGGACTTTTAAACAAGTAGAAGAAAAGTCGATGACGCTTGCGCGTAAATTAAGAGCGAACGGTTTACAAAGTGGAGACCGTATCGCATTACTCGGTCCTTCCAATGATGAGATGGTCTTTATCATCCATGCATGTATGCTCCTTGGACTTGAAATTGTCATGTTGAATAGTCGCTTGACGAAAAAAGAAATAGCATGGCAAGTTGCGGATTCAGCAGCATCAGTTGTGCTCGTTGCGGATGAGTTAGAAAGCAGCTTAAGTGATTTAACAACTTCTACGTTATCTTTTCCCAGTATTCAATCGAGTGACGAAAGTACATTTGAAGTCGAGGAAACCTGGGATTCAAACCGGACGATTACGATTATGTATACCTCGGGGACGACCGGATTTCCGAAAGGTGTTAGACAAACAGCGAATAATCATACTTCAAGTGCGCTCTCTTCTGTGTTGAATTTAGGTCTAGAGGAAAATGATGTTTGGCTTTGCTCAATGCCTCTATTTCATATCAGTGGTTTTTCAATTCTTGTCCGTTCGGTTCTTTATGGGATGGAAGTGAAACTTTATGATAAGTTTGATGCTGAAAAAATATATAATGATATTCAACAAGGGCTGGTGACACGAATTTCGGTGGTCTCGGTTACGTTGGATAAGATCCTACGTGAATTCGAGAAGCATGGAACTGTCGCACATAGTTCGTTTAAAACGATGCTCGCGGGTGGTGGACCTGTTCCGATTGACTACTTGGAAAGAGCGCAAACTTGCGGTATTCCAGTGCTGCAAACATATGGAATGACGGAGACGAGTTCTCAAACTGCAACGCTCTCCTCACAAGATGCGATCCGAAAAATTGGGTCTGCAGGGAAACCGTTATTTTTTAATCAAATAAAAATTAATGACACAGAAAATTCGATGGAAAATGGGGAAGTTTATGTTCGAGGCCCACATGTTACACCTGGTTATATCGGACATGTTGCGAGTCAAAATCCATTCATCGATGGGTGGCTTCCAACTGGAGATATCGGTTATTTTGATGACGAAGGTTATTTATATATTGTTGATCGACGTTCTGATTTGATCATTTCAGGCGGCGAGAATATTTATCCTGCTGAAATTGAAAATGTACTGTCGGCGCATCCGCTGATTTCTGAGGCCGGTGTTTGCGGAAAAGGTGACGAACATTGGGGAAGTGTACCGATTGCGTTTGTCGTTGTAACAGAAAATGTGTCGGAGGAAGCGTTGAAGGTATTTTGCAGGGAAAGACTTGCTGCGTATAAAGCGCCAAAAGAATTTTATTTCGTTGAAGCGTTGCCGCGTAATGCATCCAATAAATTACTACGGCGGGAGTTGAAGGAATGGGTGGATTCACAATAAGAGAAATTCGTCTGTATCGTGTTTTGGTTCCCTTGAAAAATCATTTTTCAACTCATCTGCAAACTGTGAAAGAACGTGAAAGTATTTTTGTTGAGATGGTTGATTTGGAAGGGGAAGTTGGACTGGGCGAGTGTGTGGCATTTTCGTCGCCTTGGTATACGGAGGAAACGGTGCAAACTTGTTGGGACGCGCTTGTTAACTGGCTTATTCCTGCATTAGTAGACAAGGAATTTACACATCCGTCCGAAGTAAGTGCCGCGTTTTCACATGTAAAAGGAAATCGAATGGCAAAAGCTTGTTTGGATCAAGCAGCTTGGGATTTATTTGCGATGAAAAAGGATTTGCCTTTGTGGAAACTTTTAGACGGTGTTCGGAATGAAATCGATGCTGGTGTCGTATTGACAGGCGGTGTTGATGATCGGATGGTTTCGTCGGTCCGAAAAGCACGAGATGCTGGTTATAAGCGAGTGAAATTGAAGATTGATGCGGACACGAATCCGGTGGAATTAAAAAAACTTGTTGATTCTTCTGCAGACATGTTGTTCTTTGCAGATGCCAATGGAATTTTTGACAAGCTTGGACTTGATGCGCTAAAGAGGTTTGATCAAGCGGGATTGACTTTAATTGAACAACCATTTGGCGATGACGAATGGGCTATGCATTGGAAGGCTGGACAATCTATGGAGACGCCGATAGCGCTGGATGAAAGTATTCGGTCCGTATTAGACGCGGAACGCATGGCGACGAGCGGTGTGGGGTCAGTTGTCGTGTTGAAACCGGGACGAATTGGTGGGACGACTGAGGCGCTGAAGGTGATTGAAATTGCGAAAGAGAATGACTTGGCCATCTGGATTGGCGGCATGATTGAATTCGGGATATCGAAAGCCCACAATTTGGCGTTGGCATCACTTCCACAGTTTTCACTGCCTGGTGATTTTAGTGCATCGACTCATTTTTGGCATGAAGACCCAGTAGAACCTTCAGTCGAAATAGAAAATGGTGTGATTAAACTTTCGAAACGACCAGGTATTGGTGTGAATTTAAATAAAGAGCTTGTTGAAAAATATTTAATAGAATCGTATTAAAAAACAGGACTGTCCAAATTGGACAATCCTGTTTTAGTTTCCGCTTAATGCTGTTTTGAGGGTTTGGATATTGTATTCCATTAAAGAAAAATAATCTTCGTTGTTTTTAATATCCTCTGTAGTCAATACGCCAAGATTGTGCAGCATTAACGATTCTGCGCCAATTTCTTTTCGGATAACGTCTGTTAGTTTCGACGACACGTTTTGTTCAAATAAGATATATTTAATATTATTCGCTTTCGCATCTTCGACAAGTGACGCTAATTGTTTTTGGGAAGGCTCGCTTTGAGAATTCAATCCCGCAATC
Source organism: Sporosarcina sp. 6E9 (assembly GCF_017921835.1). NCBI lineage: Bacteria > Bacillati > Bacillota > Bacilli > Caryophanales > Caryophanaceae > Sporosarcina > Sporosarcina sp. 6E9. Next base: position 12,180 of record NZ_JAGEMN010000001.1, read on the forward strand.
GCGATTTGTTCAAGACCGTACGTATCCGCAATATATCCAAAGGCTGCATGCGACACAAAAAATGTTTTTGTAGGTGCATTTGAAGCCATTTCGATAAATTGACGATCAAGTTTTAGTAAGTCGTTTTGTAATGCTTCATAGTTTTTTTCAAATGCCGCTTTTTTGTCAGGCGCTATTTCAATTAATGATTCTTTAATTGAGTAAGCGAGTGCATCACTTAAAATTGGTGACATCCAGACATGCGGATCCAAATCTCCGTGATGATGATCTTCTTCTTCATGACTATCCTCGTCTTCGTGTCCAAGCATTTCTTCTGTGATTGCATCTGCTGTTGCGACCATTTTTACATGTTCATTTTTCATCGTCTTTTCAGCGTTTTCAACAAAACCTTCAAGACCTAACCCAATATAAAAGAATAAATCCGAATCGGCAAGTGCAATCATATCTTTTTGTGTAGGATCAAATGTATGTTCATCAGCACCTGGTGGGTAGATTGATTGGACAGTAACCACATCGCCACCAATTCGCTCTGCAAAATATTGAAGTGGATAGACAGTGGTTTTAATGATAATTTTATTAGCATCATCTATGTCTGTTTTATTACAGGCTGCTAATGTAAATAGCACCAAGGTTAGTAGTGAAATGATAAATAGTTTTCTCTTTTTCAAATGAATGAGTCCTCCGTTTTTCTAAATAGTAATCGTTACGATTTGGAATGATTACTTTTTATCATACAAGAATAGGCATAATTTCGCAACACAATTGCAAAATAAAAAAGTTCAGCATATAACTGAACTTTTATGTGTTTTTTGACTTTTTGTCAGGAACTGGATCATAGCCGCCTTCATGGAATGGATGGCATTTGGAAATACGGCGAATGGCTAACCACGAGCCTTTTAATGCGCCGTGTGTCTCAATCGCTTCAAGACCATAATTCGAACAGGTCGGGTGAAATCGGCATGAAGGCGGCATCAAAGGTGAAATCGCTTTTTGATATATTTTAATGATCCCTTTTAGTAGTTTTTTCATATCATTTCTCCTTAATGTTTATTGTAGGTCCGATTGTGGTAAATTAACAGTGAGACGAATTATATAAGGAGAGATGTTTTTATGTCAACGGAACTTATTAAAGAAATGAACGTACAGGTTTCAACTTGGTCAGTCATGTATACGAAATTACACAATTATCATTGGTATGTAAAAGGCCACCAATTTTTCACATTGCATGAGAAATTCGAGGAATTATACAACGAAGCGACTGCTCATATGGATGAAATCGCGGAACGAATTTTAACACTAGGTGGAGATCCTGTTGCAACGTTGCAGGAACATTTGGAGCAATCGGTCGTAAAAGAGGCTAAAGGTGATGAAAAAGCTGATAAAATGGTCGCGACAATTGTCGATGACTTCAGCTCGATTATGGAATCACTTAAAAAAGGCATGGACGAAGCTGCTAAAGTTGGCGATGACATGACTGAAGACTTATTGAATGCGACGTATCAAAGCATTGAGAAACATCAGTGGATGCTGAATGCATTCCTTGGTGAAGACAATAGTTAATTGATAAGAACATGTGTCCCAGATAATTGGGATGCATGTTTTTTATTTTATGGACCATCCTATCAGTTAAAAAGGATGGTTTTTTCATGGAAAAATACAATATGTACGTTTCAGTTACAGATCAGAAAGTGTACCATTACCCAGATGATTCATTATGGGATTATCAAGTGACAGTTCCACGAGAGTATGTGCCGATATTCCACGAATTATTTAAACAGACGAGTGATCTTGAATTTCGTAACTTTTTACGAGCGCATCTTCCTTTTATTCCTTATCATTATGACAAACAAAATGACCAAATCGATACGCGAACAAAAAAAGTGTATGCGTTAATTCATGAATTCACTGATAATGAGTCAAAATTATTTATTGAACAACTGCCTTATTTCCGTTGAATCAAATCCTTTCGTTCGCTACACTGAATAAAAGGACGTGATTTCAATCCTGAATTTCAAAGATTTAAATGGCGCACAGGTCGATCTGACATTCGGAGAAAACCGATTTGGAATGGAAGCTCGACATGTGCTCGTTGTATTAAAATATAATGGAAAATGGTTGCTGACCCGACATTCTAGCCGTGGGATTGAATTTCCAGGTGGCAAGGCGGAAGTAGGGGAAACGATTGAAGCGGCGGCTATTCGTGAAACAATCGAAGAAACGGGCGTGACGATCACGAATCTGGTGAAGTTTGCCGAATATGTCGTTCAAAGTAATGTGACATTTTGTAAAGCTGTATTTACGGCGGATGTTGTACATATTGAAAAGAATCCTGTACTCCATGAAACTGAAGGTGCTGTTTGGATGACAGATAAGGAATTGACTGATTGTGATTCGTTAAGTTTCCATATGAAAGACGATGGGATGACGGCAATTCGAAAGTGGGTGGAAGCATATGAGAAGCGACGGAATGGTTGAAAGTAGGCGGCTTTATCCTTCCCCAAATCCACATGTGCGGCTTGAGGAAATCACTTATTGGTCGGATGGTTTGAAAGTGAAAGGCTTGCTTGCAGAACCGATTGCTGATGGAAAGTATGAAGGCATTATTTATTTGCGGGGCGGCATTCAACATGTGGGGATGGTGCGACCGGCGCGTATGGCGCAATTGGCTTCGAATGGATTTGTTGTGTTTGCACCTTACTACCGTGGTAATCGCGGCGGGGAAGGGCGCGATGAATTTGCGGGAGATGATCGCCTGGATGCGGTGAATGCGGTTGATGTTTTGAAACAGCAGTCGAAGACAATCGCTGATCGCATTCATCTATTGGCGTTTTCTCGCGGCGGCATTATGGCACTTTGGACGGCAATTCTTCGTGAAGATATTACTTCTGTTGTCATGTGGGCAGGTGTGTCTGACGTTGTGTTTACCTATCATGAACGTGTAGATTTAAGGCGAATGATGAGGCGTGTGATCGGGGGGACCCCGAATAATAATCCGGATGCTTATCGTGAGAGAACTGCACTGTTTCGAATCAAAGAACTTGATGCGCGTGTTTTAATTATCCACGGTAAGCTTGATGAACATGTTTCTATTGAACAGGCAAGGTTATTGGAAAATGCCCTTCGTGAACATAATAAAGACTATGAAACTTGGTATTTTCCGGAGTTTACACATTATATTCCGCCTGTGAAAAATGCAGAAATTGTTCGGGATCTTTGTGCGTGGATGAGAAGACAGGGGAAGTAAGGTGATGTCCATTGCTTTCTGTTCCGGGCGAAGGCTTTCCTGTGGGATGCAGGTGTGTATTGCTAGGTGAATAGTCCCGACTTGCAAGCAAAGTCATTTAAGTGCAAGCAAATGGTCGATTAGTGCAAGGAACCCCGCCCGGTGTGCAAGCAAACTAGAGTTAGGTGCAAGCAAACCCCATCAGAGTGCAAGCAAATTAAGAACATGGTTATTATCTCTGAAAAAGTGTAGATTTATTGGATTATTATTCAATTTTCGTGTTATTGAAAAGCGATAAGGAGGTTTGGTTTTAAGATGAGCAAAAGAACTAAAAGAACTATTTTGATTTTAGGGGTTGTTTATGCGGTTGCGACTCTGATCTTGAATAATGTCCTGCAAACTGCTATTGGGGGATTTATGATGACGTTAAGTTTCTTGGCATTAGTAGTGGCAATTGTTAGTGCTATCTATTACATAATTAAGTATTCCATCAAACAATTTATTTATAATCGAAAGAATCGGAAAAGCATTGAATAATTCATAAGAGCCATTGAATAAAAAAAGTAGATGAGGGGATTCATTTATAATCGCCTCATCTACTATTTTTTTTGCTGTTATGCAGTTGGTCCGCCTTTTTGGATGATTTCTTCTGAGACGGTGCCGAATTTTTTGAAGTTTGTACGGAATCTATCTGCTAATTCGTTTGCTTTTTTATCGTAGGCAGCTTTATCGGCCCAGGCATTGCGTGGGTTTAGGATTTCAGATGGAATGCCTTCGATTGTTTTTGGCATGTGAAGACCAAATACGCTGTTATCTTCAGTTTCGACATCATTTAATTGTCCAGCGAGTGCTGCGCGTACCATTGCGCGTGTGTATTTCAATTCCATACGCTTTCCTACGCCGTATTCGCCGCCGGTCCAACCCGTGTTTACAAGAAATACTTGTGCGCCGTGAACGTCAATTTTCTTTCCAAGCATTTCAGCGTAAACTGTTGCATGTAATGGAAGGAAAGGTGAACCAAAGCAAGTTGAGAATGTGGCTTCTGGTGATGTGACGCCGCGTTCAGTTCCAGCGAGTTTCGATGTGAAGCCGCTAAGGAAATGATACATCGCTTGTTCTTTCGTTAATTTTGAAATTGGCGGTAGTACGCCGAACGCGTCCGCTGTCAGGAAGACAATTGTGTTTGGGTGTCCTGCGACAGATGGTGAAACGATATTATCAATGTTTTCGATTGGATAAGCTGCACGTGTATTCTCCGTTAATGAACCGTTGTCATAATCAGGGATCCGCGTTACCGGATCAACAACTACGTTTTCTAATACCGAACCAAAACGAATCGCACCAAATATTTCAGGTTCTTTTTCCCCCGATAAATTAATGCATTTCGCATAGCAACCGCCTTCAATATTAAAGACCCCATTATCGGACCAACCGTGCTCATCGTCACCAATTAGTTTACGATTCGCATCCGCGGAAAGTGTCGTTTTCCCGGTGCCGGAAAGGCCAAAGAACAATGCGACGTCGCCATCTTCACCAACGTTAGCTGAACAATGCATCGGCATGATACCGTTTTCAGGAAGCAGATAGTTCATAATGGAGAAAATGGATTTCTTCATTTCACCAGCATATTCAGTACCGCCAATCAGAATAATACGCTTTTCCATGTTAACGATGATGAAAGTTTCAGAGTCCGTTCCGTCGACTTCTGGGTCTGCTTTAAATGTTGGTGCCGAGATGATTGTGAATTGTGCATCATGCGTTTCAAGTTCTTCTTGAGTCGGTCGTATAAATAATTGATGGACAAACAAGTTATGCCAAGCATATTCATTAACGACTTGAATTGAAAGACGAGATGCGTGATCCGCACCGGCAAATCCTTTGAAAACAAATAGTTCATCTTTTAATTGTAAATAGGAAATTACTTTTTCATATAATGAATCAAAAATTTCTGCAGAGATTGGACGGTTTACAGCTCCCCAATCGATTTTATCTTTTGAAGAAGCTTCTTCAACGATGTACTTGTCTTTGGGAGAACGACCCGTATATTTTCCTGTCTGCGCCGTTACTGCACCATCTGCAGTTAATAGAGCCTCACCACGTGAAATTGCTTTTTCCACTAGTTGTGGAACTGAAAGTTGTACATTCACGTTGCTGCCAGATAGAAGATTCATAAGCTCGTTACCAATTTTCGCTGAAATCATAGATTTGTCCCGTCCTTTTTAAGTTAGTCCCATGATTAAGGGTGGTTTGTCATCACATTCATTAATTAGTATAACACATTTAAAATAATAAACTATACTACTTAGAAGTGCAACTACAAATAATAAAGAAATTTGACTTATTTGATACAGTTTCGTAAAATGTACTATTGAACGGATACTCTTATCCCGAGCTGGTGGAGGGGCAGTCCCTATGAAACCCGGCAACCTGCATGAACCTATAATGTTCATGCAAAGGTGCTAAACCTGATGCAAGGTGAAACTCCTTGGATGATAAGAGTGAAGGGTGCTTTGAAATTACGCCTTTCCTCATGTAAAAACGTGAGTGAAAGGCTTTTTTAAATATGTTTACCCTTTATCCTCGTGTGCAAAGCTCGTAATGGTGATGAAAGCCATTCCCCTGTATGATTTGGGGCTTGACATGGGAAAATGAGTACCGTATCAATCTCGTAGGATATAAGGAGGAAATAATATGACAAACCGCCGTCTGTTTACGTCAGAATCAGTGACAGAGGGACATCCGGACAAAATGTGTGATCAGATTTCTGATGCCATTCTGGATGCAATTTTAGCAGAAGATCCAAATGCACGTGTCGCATGTGAAACGACCATCACAACAGGGCTCGTTCTTGTTGCTGGTGAAATTACAACGACAACATATGTTGATATTCCAAAAGTAGTTCGAGAAACCGTAAAAGAAATAGGTTATACTCGTGCGAAGTTTGGTTTTGATTGGGAAACTTCTGCAGTATTAACTGCAATTGACGAACAATCAGCAGATATCGCTGCTGGTGTAGACCAGGCACTTGAGGACCGTGAAGGTTCAATGTCCGATGAAGACATCGAGTCAATTGGCGCAGGAGATCAAGGACTAATGTTCGGATATGCTTGCAATGAAACACCGGAACTCATGCCGCTTCCGATTAGTATGTCACATAAGCTTTCAAAAGAGCTGGCGAGAGTGCGAAAAGAAGAAATTCTTTCGTATTTACGTCCAGATGGCAAGACACAAGTGACTGTAGAATATGATGAAGACAATAAACCATTACGAATAGACACAATCGTTATTTCAACTCAACATGATCCGGAAGTAACGCTTGAACAAATTCAGCAAGATATTAAAAAATACGTAATTGAACCGATTGTACCAGCGGATTTAATAGATGCAGATACTAAATATTTCATCAATCCAACAGGACGTTTTGTTATTGGCGGCCCACAAGGTGATGCAGGACTTACGGGACGCAAAATCATTGTCGATACATACGGCGGATATGCGCGTCACGGCGGGGGCGCATTTTCTGGAAAAGATGCGACAAAAGTTGACCGTTCAGCTTCTTATGCGGCACGTTATGTTGCGAAAAACATCGTTGCGGCAGGTCTCGCCGATAGTTGTGAAGTTCAACTTGCTTACGCGATCGGTGTTGCACAGCCTGTATCGATTTCGATTAATACATTCGGAACAAGCACAGTAGAAGAGAGCAAACTTGTCGAAGTTGTTCGTGAGTTATTCGACCTTCGTCCAGCCGGCATTATTAAAATGCTTGACCTTCGTCGTCCGATTTACAAACAAACAGCTGCTTATGGTCACTTTGGCCGTACGGATATTGATCTTCCGTGGGAACAAACTGATAAAGCTGAAGCTTTGAAAGAACTAGCTAATAAATAAGAAAAGCGTTAGAAGCGGGGATGTCCCACTTCTAACGCTTTTTTATATTGGTGTGCAGGAAGAAAAAATTTATTTCTGCAACCGCTTATAATACTGTCCTTTTTCAGCGTACTCTCTTACAACGCGCGCCATATCCGCCCGGTCTTCGTCATTTAATTCGCGGACGACTTTTGCTGGGGAGCCGAGTGCTAACATGTTTGGAGGAATCTTTTTTCCTGGTGGCACTAAACTGCCGGCTCCGATGAATGCACCTTCGCCGATTTCGGCCCCGTCTAAAATAATTGAACCCATGCCGATCAGCGCGCCTTTTCTTATTGTGCAACTATGTAGTGTTACTTGGTGTCCTATTGTTACTTCGTCTTCAATAATCAGTGGAAACTTTGGGCTTTGATGAAGGCAACTTAAATCTTGGATGCTAACTTTTTTTCCAATGATAACGGGTGATACGTCGCCGCGAATGACGGTGTTAAACCATACGCTCGATTCAGCGCCGATCGTCACATCCCCCGTAATTGCTGCGTAATCTGCGATGAAAACTGATGGATCGATATTTGGTGTTTTATCTTTATAAGGGTAAATCAAATATTTTCTCCTCTTTTCCTTCTGTAGTGTATAATCATCATAACAAAGAACATGGTTTTATTGAGAATTATTAGGGGAAATTAAGTGAGTATAACATAAAAGGGGGATTTGTCCATGTGGAAATGGGAAGCGGAAGGTCAGCCAAAAGCCGTGGTTGCAATTGTGCACGGTGCATACGAACATCATAATCGATATGCTTGGCTTATTCAAAAACTGCGAAATAGTAATTTTCATGTTGTCATGGGCGATTTACCAGGACACGGAACGCAAACTACTCGGAATATTCATGATGAAAAGTTTGCTACATACACGGAATACGTGAAAGAGCTTTTGAAAATTGGGATTGTCGATGGGCTTCCGTTATTTATAATAGGGCACGGTCTTGGTGCGACGCTTGTCATGCGTGTTTTGCAAACGGAAGACATCATATGTGCGGGTGTCATTATTAGTTCCCCGTGGTTGCAACTCGATCATCAACCATCAAAGTATGCGGGTGTGCTTACGAAGTTGTCATCATCTATGAAAATCAATCATAATATTAATGTTGAACTACTGACAAGGAATTATGATTTTTATATCGAAGCTCGTGATGATAAGAATTTCAGCTCAATGGTAACCGCAGGGTGGTATAGAGAGTTGCAAAGTTATATGAAGACGGTTAATCAGCATGAAGGGACCATCCGAAATGTGCCTGTTTTGCTTCACGCGGGTGGACATGACAAAATTACAGACACCACTGTCGCGAAAAATTGGCTTTTGAAACAACAGCTTACGGAATTTCAATATAAAGAATGGGCCAAGTTATACCATGACGTTTACCAAGAGCCCGAACAAGAAGAAGTATTTTTATATACGGAATCTTTCATGCATAGCGCTTTACGATCACTGGGGTATATCGTCTAAAGATAAAGGTGGAGATAAAATGAGTGAAGTGGACAAAAAAGAACTTTTTTCGTGGGTGAAATCAGCTGCAATTGCACTTATCCTTGTTATCCTTATCCGCCAATTTCTTTTTACACCTGTGATTGTATCCGGTGAATCGATGAAACCAACTTTTGAAAATGATAATATGATTGTTATTTCGAAAATCCATTCGATAAATCGTTTTGATATGGTTGTGTTTCATTCACCGTATGCGGAAGATAATCTGATCATGCGGGTAATTGGACTACCTGGGGATCATGTTGTAATGGATAAAGATCATTTATATATCAATGATCAAGAACATAAGGAAGATTATCTTGCGGCCCATAAGAATGAGATTTTTATCGGTGAAAGATTAACGGAGGACTTCGAAGTCGTTGTTCCTGAAGGAAAGATATTTGTACTTGGAGACAATCGACGGTTTAGTAAAGATAGCCGGGAACTTGGATTTATCGATGAAAAATTAATCGTTGGGAAAGTGGCTTTTCGTTTTTATCCTTTAACGGATATTGGTATTCCGAGATAATCGGATTGCGGTTAGTGGTTATGCATTCGATTTGATTGGGCATACTTTCACTAGATGCAATGATGTAAAGGAGTGAAGGTATTGTCGAATGAAGGAAAAAAACCACAATCCAAAAATAGCTTAGATGTCCTGAAAAATACGAAAATGAAGAGCGAAGAATTTTCGCACGAGGAAAGAATGACGAATGAAGTGGCTTCAACGGAGTATATGGGAGGCGGAAAAAAACGCGGTTCATTGAAAAATGACAAGCTGGAATCTGGTGGTTTTTAAATATTGATAGCCTATTGCGTAGTTTATATGCAATAGGCTTTTTTGAATTAAAAAAGAACAAGCTAGGGGGAGCTTGCTCTTTTTAGGAATTAGAACATTGGGAATGTGAATTTGACAAAGAAGTTAATGAGATAGTTCCGTTAAGGATATATCGTTTTTCTTATATGTAAATTCTCTCCTCAATGTCTATTACTAAGTGAATACCCCGACATTCATTTTGTAAACATAGTTGATGATTAATAATATATCAGTAGGCTTGGATGAAGTGATGTGATTCGATTGGGAATATATTAAAATGTCGTCTCAATTCGGGAATGTGGTCTCAATCTAATAAAATGTTGTCGCGCGGAGCAATAATGTCGTCTCAATCCAGGGATGTGGTTGCAATCTAATAGAATGTCGTCTCGCGGAGCAATAATGTCGTCTGAATTCAGGAATGTGGTCTCAATCTAATAAAATGTTGTCGCGCGGAGCAATAATGTCGTCTTAATCCAGGAATGTGGCCTCAATCTAATAGAATGTCGTCTCGCGGAGCAATAATGTCGTCTGAATTCGGGAATGTGGTCTCAATCTAATAAAATGTCGTCTCGCGGAGCAATAATGTCGTCTGAATTCAGGAATGTGGTCGCAATCTAATAAAATGTCGTCTCGCGCAGCAAAAATGTCGTCTCAATTCTTGCTGGTTCTACATTCTGCTTCCAATATGGTAAATTAGAGACATCGTAAGTTGAAGGAGTTACATCTATGACTGATTTTTTTGAGCGAAAAAAGATTGAACTTGGCATTGAATTAAATGACATCCAAAAGAAAGCGGTGTTGCAAACAGAAGGGCCGACACTTCTTTTGGCATGTCCAGGTTCGGGAAAAACAACAACTATTATTATGAGAATCGGGTACTTGATTGAGGAGAAAAAAGTGGATCCAAGGCGTATTAAAGCCATCACATTTAGTCGCGCTTCCGCGGCGGATATGACGGAGCGTTTTGCACGATTTTTCCCGCATAGTAAACGGGTCGATTTCTCGACGATTCATAGTCTTGCGCTGCAAATCGCGCGTACCTATTTAGATAAGCAAAAAGTGACATACGAACTCATTGAGGGTAGTAGGGAATCGCGGACTGTGAATAAATTATTTCTACTAAAAAATATTTATAAAGAAGTGCTGAAAGAAGAGTGTACGGATGATCAATTTTCTACACTTTCTACATACATTAGCTACTTGAAAAATCGTATGATCCCAATGGAAAAATGGAGCGAGTTGAAGGGGCCAGTTGAAAAAGCGGGCGTCATTGCCCAGAAGTATGAAGCGTTTAAATCAAAACAACCGGGTCATTTATTCTTAGATTTTGACGATATGTTAGTCGTTGCAGAAGAAGCACTTCGACTCGACGACGATCTTGCTGGACAGTTTCGAAATAAATACGATTATGTGCTGACGGATGAAAGCCAGGATACTTCGCTCGTACAACACCAGATTGTCGAGCATCTAGTAGCGCATCACGGAAATCTTTGCGTGGTCGCGGACGATGATCAATCGATTTACACGTGGCGCGGTGCTGATCCAGATTATTTATTGGCGTTTAAAAAGGTCTATCCGGATGCACAGGTCTTAATGATGGAACGAAATTATCGTTCAACGAAAGAAATCGTGAAGACGTCTGCCGAATTTATTAAACGAAATAAGAATCGTTATCCGAAAGAAATGCATACTGAAAACCCATCTGCCGGGCCGATTACATTGAAACAATTGGATGATCCGAAACGGCAACTTGAATATGTCACTTATGAATTATTAGGTGAGAAAGAACTCAGTGATGTCGCCATTTTATTTCGAAATAACTCGTCGTCAACGATGTTTGTGAGTGAATTACATCGCAGAGGAATCCCGTTTTATATGAAAGACGCCGATGATAGGTTTTTTGCGCATTGGATTGTAGAGGATATATTGAATTTCATGCGATTAAGCTTCAATACAGAACGAAAAGATATTTTCGCGAAAGTCATTTTGAAAATGAATCTGTACGTTTCACGGAGTATGGTGACGCAATTTGAAAATAGTCAAACGACGGGGAATGTGTTCGATGCGTTTATTCGAAGTGTAGATTTAAGGAACGATCAAATAAAAAAACTTGAAGATTATAAAAAGGAGTATCAAGTAATCCCAGAGATGCGTCCGATGCGTGTGATCCAACTCATTCGAAACGACCTTGGGTATGAAGCTGCCCTGAAAAGCAGGGCGGAAAAGTTTGGTTTTAGGTTCGAGCATCTGCAAAGTATTCTTGATACGCTCGAAGGAATCGCAGCGCCGCTTCGAACGATGGTGGAATTCGCGAACCAATTAAAGGAACTGGAAAACGCTGTACAAAATGCGAAGTTTAATCCGCCTGAAAACGCGGTGACGTTATCGACATTTCACAGTTCCAAGGGGCTTGAATTCAGACGCGTGTTTATGATTGATTTGATAAAAGGCATTATTCCATCTGAGGATGATGAAGGCAGCGATGCGACTTTAGAAGAGGCTAGACGGCTTTTTTATGTCGGCATGACACGGGCAAAAGAACGTCTGGAACTATTAACGTATCGACAAGATAATGGGAAAGCAGAAGAAGATTCTCGTTTTTTGTATGAAGTGCGAAGATTATTGGTAAAGCCCAAAGAATTGAACGGGGTTACGAAATCGACTCCAGCGTCGAAAAAACCTAACTTCAAAGTTCAGATTAACCCGAACGGCATTCAAACGAGTAAAGGACTAGCAATTGGCATGAAGGTCAAACATCGGGTATTTGGACACGGAGAAATAAAGGGCCTACAAGATCAGGAAATAGCAATCCAATTTGAGAAGATGGAAAGGCGATTTGATCTTGAAACGATTTTGTCGCTCGGACTTTTAGAAGAGGTAGACCTATGAAGAGTTATTTATGGATTGGGCTTGCTGGCGCGCTTGGTGCGCTATCACGAACTGGGATTGGAGAGCTAATCCCGCATGAATCAGGATTTCCGTTCGCTACTTTTTCGGTGAATATGATTGGCACGTTTATATTATGTTTATTCGTTTCAGGTATTATCACAAAGATTAGTAAAGCTACACATATTCAAAATGCGGTGAATACGGGCTTTCTTGGTTCGTTTACAACGTTTTCCGCGTTAAGTATGGAGACTGTCTTGCTTTTTGAAAATGGACAGCTTGTCATTGCAGTTCTGTACGTTGTATTTAGCATTATTGGCGGGCTTGCCGCTGGTCTGCTCGGATTTTATGTCGGTCGGAAGAAGGTGGCAGTTTGAGCTTTCTTGAGCTAGCTGCGATTGGCGTTGGCGGCTTTTTGGGTGCTGTCACGCGGTATTTCATGGCCACGAAGATGAATGAATCTGGGCGCTTTCCTATAGGGACATTGCTTGTGAATTTAGCGGGTTCATTACTAATTGGTGTTGTATTCGGTTCTGATTTGTCACGAATATGGACGCTGCTCTTGGCTTCTGGTTTGGCAGGGTCTTTGACGACGTTTTCAACGTTAAACAAAGAACTGATTGAATTATGGCAAGGCGGTAAGCGTATCAAAACGATTCTTTACGTTTTGATTACTTTTTCCGGGGGAATTATTTTAGCGCTGCTTGGTTATTATTTAGGCTCGATTTATTCATAAATCATCATTCATTCACATAAAAAACTAGTGACACATAACCGAAGGATGATGGATTGGAACATGTCTGGTTTGTTGGTTTTATAGCTACTTTTTTCGGAGTGGTAATTGGCGGTGGCCTTTCCTATTTCATAAATGGATTTAAGAGAAGTATGGGCACGATTTACGCTGTTTGTGCGGGGCTAATTTTAGGTCTAATGAGTTTTGGTATTGCACCTGAAGCGATTGAAATGGGGAATTGGATTGTATTATCCATTGGTTTTATAGTTGGCGTATTATTGTTTCGATTTGTCCATGCGATGTTGGAGATCCATTTACACAAGCGCCCTGATTTAAAGAGTGGTTTTCTGCTAACGATTATTATCTCATTTCATAATTTACCGATCGGTGTCATTCTAGGAACGAGCGAAGAATCAGCTCTAAGTACATCCTTATTACAAACGCTTATCTTACACAATATTCCCGAGGGCATGGTCTTATTTACGTTATTGTTTATAGCTGGCTTCCGTTTATTACCGTTACTATTTCTATCTTTTATTGTTGCGGCACCGGTCGCAGTTGGGGCAATTATTGGTGAGATGATTGGCACACAAAATACGCATTTATGGTCATTCTTAATGAGTTTGACAGTGGGCACGATTTATATGGTGACCATGAAAGAAATACTGCCCGAATCAGTCAAACATTCATCCAATGCGTATAGTGTTTTTGTAGCTGTTATTTCGTTTTTCTTGATAGGCGCTTATTTACTTTTTGTATAAAAGAAAAGCCGTTATGAGTTTCATCCCTATTGGGTGAAGTTCATAGCGGCTTTTTTATTTTATCAATTAAAAAGCACCGACAAATTTCAATTGTGACCAATTGAGATAATTGTTTTGTCACAATAGGGTTAAGGACATAATTTCGCCAAACTTTGGACAAGAAAACGAGACAGATTAGTCAATGCTTCGGCATATAAACTTCATAGATAGTGCAAATGTACAATGTAGAATGGTAAATGTGTTGAAAAAAGTCAACTATCTACTATTGATAAATTACTATTGTCGGCAACGTTTAAAGGAGTGAATACGACATGGATCCTCTCATATTAGCAAGAATTCAATTTGCTTCAACAACATTATTTCATTATCTATTCGTCCCGATGTCAATTGGTCTTGCATTAATCATTGCGATTATGCAAACAATTTATTATCGGACGGGCGATGAAAAGTATAAAAAGTTAACGAAGTTTTGGGGAACGTTGTTTCTTATTAATTTCGCGGTTGGTGTAGTAACTGGAATCCTACAGGAATTTCAATTCGGCATGAACTGGTCATCCTATTCGCGATTTGTTGGTGACGTCTTCGGCCCGTCCTTAGCGATTGAAGGGTTGCTCGCATTCTTCATGGAGTCAACGTTCATCGGTTTATGGGTATTCGGCTGGAATCGATTACCGAAGCGAATTCATTTACTATCAATTTGGCTCGTTTTATTTGGAACGGTTCTCTCTGCGTTTTGGATTTTAACAGCCAATTCATTTATGCATCATCCGGTTGGTTTTGAATACTTTGAAGGCCGCGCACAAATGAATGATTTCTTCGCATTATTAAAGAACCCGCAATTATGGGTGCAGTTCCCGCACGTCTTATTCTCAGCATTTGCAACGGGTGCTTTTTTCGTAGCAGGTGTAAGTGCGTGGAAAATACGCAAAAAGCAACAAATAGATATGTTCAAAAAGTCTTTTCGAATTTCAATTATTATCGCAACACTATCAACGGTTGTCGTTCTTTTGGTCGGTCACCAACAAGCACTTCATTTAATGACTGCGCAACCGATGAAAATGGCGGCAGCAGAAGCATTATGGGAAGACAGTACAGACCCAGCACCGTTTACAGTCGTCGCTAAAATAAATCCAGATGAAAAAACGACGACAAATCAAATACAGATTCCGTATATGCTAAGCATTTTGTCATTCAATAAATTTAGTGGACAAGTTGAAGGGATGAATACGATTCAAGACCATTATGAAGAAAAATATGGTCCTGGAAACTATATTCCACCTGTTCGTACAGTCTTTTGGAGTTTCCGTACAATGGTCTTCACGGGTACGATCATGGTTCTTGTCGGTTTATACGGTTGGTACTTATCACGGAAAAACAAACTAGAACAAAATCCATGGTTTATGAAATTCATGGTATTTGCGATTTCATTACCATTTATCGCAAACTCGGTTGGTTGGCTTATGACGGAAATGGGTCGTCAGCCGTGGGTCGTCTTTGGCGTGATGAAAACAGAAGATGCTGTATCTCCAAATGTCACAGCGGGACAAGTGTTGTTTTCTCTGATTTCATTTTCAACGTTGTATGCGATTTTGGCTGGCGTAGCGATTTATCTATTTGTCAAAAAGATTAAGACAGATGCGAGTTTAGATGAACCCGTCGAAGTTGAGTCGGTTGATCCATTCGATAAGGAGGGTGTCGATATTGCTACTAAGTGAGTTGTGGTTTTTACTAATCGCTTTTATGTTCACATTGTTTTTTGTATTAGAAGGATTCGATTTCGGCGTTGGAACGGTTGCAAAGTTTCTTGGACGTGATGATTATGAAAAGCGCGTTTATTTAAATACCATCGGCCCGTTTTGGGATGCCAATGAGGTATGGTTGATATCGGCGGGAGCTGCGATGTTTGCGGCTTTTCCGCATTGGTATGCAACGCTTTTTAGCGGTTTTTATATCGCCTTTGTCTTTATGTTACTCGCGTTAATCTTACGAGGAGTTGCTTTCGAGTTTAGAGGGAAGGTCGATAATCCCCTATGGAAGAAAGTATGGGATGCGGCGTTATTTTTCGGAAGTGTTGTTCCGCCATTCCTTTGGGGCGTGGCATTGACGAATTTCATGACTGGCGTTCCGATTGATGAAAATAAAGAAATGCTTGGCGGGTTTCTACAGCTGTTACATCCATTTGCATTACTCGGCGGCGTCATGTTTACGCTTCTTTGTATCGTTCATGGGTTGCAATTCATTACGCTTCGTACAGTAGGGGAGTTGCAACAGCGAGCGCGTGTGGCATCATCCAAATTTGCACCTGTGGCTTTACTATCATTATTGGTTTTTGCGGCAATTGGGCTTTGGAAAACAGATATTTTCACAGCGCATGGAAGCGGTTGGATTGCACTCCCAGTTTTGGCTTGGGGAGCGTTACTTCTGTCAGGCGTGTTTAATAAAAAACAACGAGATGGTTGGTCATTTTTTATGACAACAATCACAATCATTGCATTAACTGCAAGTGTGTTTATCGGGTTGTTCCCGCGGGTCATGATTAGCACGCTTGGCGCAGCAAATGATTTAACCGTGTACAATGCGTCGTCTGGTGACTATTCTCTCAAAGTGATGAGCTATATATCGTTAACGCTAATACCGTTTGTAATGGCCTACCAAGGATGGAGCTATTACGTGTTTCGTGGACGTCTTAAAGGCAAAGACCAGTTGGAATACTGATGGAGAGAAAAAAAGGACTTCCATCCTATCCTGGTAGCCGATCACTTTACGTGCTGTTGACGATCTTAATCGCGGTCGAAGCTGGCGCAATCATTCTTCAAGCAATCTATCTT
The DNA here is from genome assembly GCF_017921835.1 of Sporosarcina sp. 6E9. Lineage (NCBI taxonomy): Bacteria > Bacillati > Bacillota > Bacilli > Caryophanales > Caryophanaceae > Sporosarcina > Sporosarcina sp. 6E9. The sequence continues at coordinate 28,819 of NZ_JAGEMN010000001.1, forward strand.
GCACGGAGCGTTACATTGTTATTCCAAGGGACGTCTGTTACTGAAATCGGACAAGAGCTATTGCTATTTATGTTGTTCTTTCTATTGCGTCACGTTTTGTCACATGTGCAACAACTGCTCGCGGAACGTTTTGCCGTTCGAACGACAAAAGCATTGCGTGAACAACTTACCAGCGCCTATTTTAAGCTCGGTCCGCGATTTGCACAAGTTAACGGGACGGGCAGACTCGTTACGCTTGCAATTGAAGGCATAGATCAAATCAAAACGTACTTGGAAATCACAATACCGCGGATGATTCGAACATTTATCATCCCGGCGGTCTTGGCCATTTATATATTCACCCTCGATAAAGGCTCTTCCATCATCTTAATCGTGACAGTTCCGATCATTATTATCTTCATGATTTTACTCGGAATGGCTGCACAGAAAACGGCGGATGCCCAATACAAGACGTATCGAGTTTTATCGAATCATTTTATTGATACATTAAAGGGATTAGAAACGTTGACCTATTTAGGTAAAAGTGAAGCGCATGAAGGGAAAATCTCGAGTGTCAGTAAACGATACCGAAAAGCAACGATGAAAACATTGCGCATAGCTTTTCTATCTTCGTTTGCGCTTGATTTTTTTACGAGTTTGTCCATCGCTTTTGTTGCAGTCAGTCTTGGTTTTCGTCTCATTGAGGGGGCGGTATTGCTATTGCCTGCGTTAACGATACTTGTTTTAGCGCCTGAATACTTTTTGCCGATTAGACAAGTTGGCACAGATTATCATGCAACATTAGACGGACAAATCGCATTGCAAGAAGTAGAGGCAATGATAAAAGAGCAAGAAGAAAAAAAGAAACCAGTTATTCAGTCCCCTATTGAATGGAGCGCAACAAGCAAAATTGCAATTCATGATTTAACTGTAAATCAAGGCGACGAAAATAAACAGATAATAAAAGGTCTTCAATTTTCGTGGGAAGGAAATGGACTAATTGGGATTGTAGGAGAGTCTGGTGCTGGAAAATCTACATTCATTGACATTATCGCAGGTTTCTTGCAACCAACTCGTGGAATGATTGAAGTGAATGGCGAAGAAACCACTTCGCTCATGCGATCGGATTGGACATCGCAAATTGCGTATATCCCACAACATCCCTATATATTCCCGACTTCCATCCTAGAGAATATTCGTTTTTATGAACCAACTGCTACTGAAGAGGAAGTTAAACGGGTTATTGGGGAGGTCGGACTCGACGCGCTTGTCTCTCAGTTACCCAATAAATATGAGGAGCAAATCGGTGAAGGCGGACGGCCATTAAGTGGCGGTCAAGAACAACGAATTGCGATGGCTCGCGCCTTATTAAGCAAGCGTCCCATCATTATTCTTGATGAACCGACAGCGCACCTGGATATCGAAACAGAATATGAACTGAAACAATCCATGATCCGTCTTTTTGAAGGCAAGCTTGTCTTTCTAGCGACGCATCGCATTCATTGGATGAAAGAAATGGAACATCTTATTGTCCTGAAAGATGGAAGTGTCGTTGCTAGCGGTACCCATGATGAGCTGCTAGGTGAACAGTTGTATCAAGACTTAATTAGACATCATACGGGAAGGGGTGGGGAGCTGTGAATACTTGGATTAGACCTTATGTAGAAGCGCATAAAGGACGCATGTTGTTGACAGTATTGCTTGGGGTTCTTGGTATCGGATCGAGTGCAATGCTATTGTTCTTATCAGGTTACTTAATCTCAAAATCAGCGCTTCGCCCCGAAAATATTATGATTGTGTATGTGCCTATCGTTGCGGTTCGAGCATTTAGTATTAGTCAAGCAGTCATGCGCTACTTGGAGCGTTTGGTAGGTCATGATGTCATTTTACGGATGTTAGAGAAAATGCGCACCCGTCTGTATGGTGCGTTACGGCCGCAAGCTATTTTTTTCCAATCTCGCTATAAAACAGGCGATTTATTAAGCGTGTTGTCGGATGACATTGAGCATCTTCAAGATTTTTATTTACGATCTGTTTTTCCAAGCGTATTATCGCTCTTTATTTACGGCGTCTTCATCGGTGTACTTGGTTTATTTGATTGGGTTTTTGCGAGTTTAATGGCGCTCGTGTTGGCTGTTATCGTGTTTTTAATTCCTTTCATATCTTTAACAATGACGCGTCGTAAATTTATCGCAATGAAAAAAAGCCGTAACAAATTATATGAACAGTTAACAGATGCTGTTTTCGGTTTATCTGATTGGATTGCGAGTGGAAGAGTTTCATCGTTTTTAACAAATTATAAACGTGATGAACATGACTTGTTGGAAACTGAAAAGAAACTAAAGCGTTGGCAACATATTCGCAGCGGGATGATTCAATTCTTTATCGGAGTCGCTGTGATCATGATGATTAGTTGGACAGGAAATCAGATGAATGCACAACAGCTAGAGCCGACGCTGATTGCGGCATTTACATTAATGATGTTGGCCATTACGGATGCATTATCACCCACATCTGAAGCCATCGAACGTGTCCCGGCCTATGAAGATTCTTTGCGGCGGTTAACGGAAATTGAACATGCTGAAATTCCAGCAGATATACAAATAGAAAAAGAACAAACTTTGAAGAAGCAGGATAGTGGAGCTGCAATTGAACTTCAAAATGTATCTTATCAGTATCCTGGAAGTAGTGAATATGTCATTCATAATCTCTCGCTCACAGTAGAGCCAGGAAAGAAAATTGCGATTTTAGGCCGTAGTGGAACGGGGAAATCAACATTATTAAAACTACTAACCGGCGCACTTCAGCCGACAACCGGAAATGTTCTAATCGCAGGTGAACAAGCAAATCAGAGTTTGCTTTCGAAATCGATTTCGATATTGAATCAAAAATCACATCTGTTTAATACGACGGTTGGAAATAATATTCGTATTGGACGCCCAGATGCAACGGATGAAGAAGTCGCATCAGTCGTGGAGCAAGCACAGTTAGCAAAGTTAATCGCTTCTATTCCTTTGGGACTGCAAACTTCTATGGAGGAAATGGGACACCGTTTTTCAGGTGGTGAGCGACAACGAATTGCTTTTGCGCGCGTCCTATTACAAGAAACGCCAGTGATCATTTTCGATGAACCGACAATCGGTCTAGATCCGAAAACAGAAAACGATCTGCTACAAACGATGTTCACGGCATCAAAGGATAAAACAGTCATTTGGGTGACACATCATTTAGCCGGCGTTGAAGAGATGGATGAGATCATCTTTTTAGAAGAAGGGAATATCGCGTTGCAAGGAAACCACGAAAAGTTGCTTGCCACATCTACAAAATACCGTGCATTGTATGAGATGGATAAAGGTTTATAAAAATGGTTCTTTGTCAAATGACGTTGGTGAAGAATAATAGTCGACTACAATTGAATTTTTTGTCGTAGGACTGTCCAGAAAGTCAGTAAAACTGATTTTCTGGACAGTCTTTTTTATGGTGTTTTCCTAATACCTCGTTGCTTTCCGTTCCAGATGGACGCTTTCGTGGGGTGTTCGGTGATGAGAGCACTGAAAAAGTCTAGATAAATTAGTATTTCCCATAGAAGCCGTTGATTTCCACTCCAGGCGGACGCTTTCCGGTGGGCGGTCGGTGAGCCTCCTCGTCGCTATGCTCCTGTGGGGTCTCACCCTGACGCGCTTTTCCCACTGGAGTCGCCGCCTTCCGTTCCAATCAACTACAGTGATAGTAAAAATTAAAAATCCCACTAAGTACATTTTCAATGCTCTTAACGCTGACCCCCAAGGAGTCGCCATCTTCTTTTAACGAGAGAAGTATAAGCGAAAGTTTCTGTTTTTGGATCATATAAAGTACCTAGAAAGTAACGTGGCTTCGTGATATAACGGTTTTTGCTATTTTATTGTTGATTCCCTCAATTCTTCCGTTATTGTAAGAAAGCACGAAGAAGGATTTATTTTGAAAAATCCGGCTGCAAAATTAAAAGAGCCTAAATTAGGAAAACGGATTCCAAAGTTCCTTTCCAAACATGAAATTGAACTTCTTCGAGAAGGCTGTCACACATCGCAGGAGAATGCTCTATTTGAGTTTTTTTATTCAACAGGTTGTCGAATAGGAGAAATTGCGAAATTAAATCGTAACGATATTAACTTCACAGGCAATTGTCCATGGAAAAGGTGATAAGGAAAGAGAAGTTTATTTTAATATACGGTGTGCGATTTGGCTGAAAAGGTATTTAGACGAGCGCGATGATGAAGAACCACCATTATTCGTTACAGAACGTAAACCAATACGACGAATGAGTGTAGACACTTTGAGATACGTTGTGAAACGTATTTCTAAGCGTGCTGGAATCAAAAAGACAATTCATCCTCATCAATTACGTCACAGCTATGCTACACATATGGTTGACAACGGAGCCCCACTCGAAGTAATCCAAAGTCTTTTAGGGCATGAAAAAAGTGAAACGACAAGGATTTATGCTCATCTTAGTGGAAAATTAAGATATGATTTTTATAACAAGTACTTTTAATGGTAACGGGTACGGTTGTTGGGGAGAAACATTAAATATCAGTCTATATGGGGATACAATTCACATATATTGGCACATCAGTTAACAAACGAATTGTACTACCACATTAAATTTATGCGGTGTCGTTAAAACCAGTGCCAAGAGGGTTACGAATTGATATTCTATAAGTAATTCATAACGCTAATTACTTGTAGAATATTGGAATCTTTGTGTTAAACTAAATATAGATAGTGAAAGAATTGGCATTATTCTTTATTCAACAATAGGGCCATTTTATTGGATACTTATGTACAAATAACCTGGAAGTTGCATACCGTGATAATGAAGATTATTAGGTAAAGGTGGAATCAACCCCTATGCAAACATCAACAATCCAGAATACATTTGAACAAATATATATCCAATTAGTAAAGTTCAGTGAAAAGATTCAAGTAATCCAAAACCTGTCTTATCGTATTACAGGAAAACTTCAAGAACCGTTACCAGAACAATGGACTGCTTTTAACCACTTCTTTAATCTCGGTACGTATTACCATTACAGATGCCAAGGTTACGCTGAGTGTCTCTTAGTCACGAATGCTTACTCTTCATATAGCATTAACATCTGGATTAATGAACTTGTTTATCCAGCAGCTGAAAACTTCGAACACGCAATGATGTATATTGAACAAATAAAATCCAACGCCAATATTGTTCAGCAACAAGAATTTGAAATGTTAAAGCAACAGATGAAAGAATTTCAACAAATCGCAATGGTCATTATCCAGTATGCAAACCAGTTAAATACTACAACTCCTCCGTTTAAAATGAAATAACCTAGTTGGAACCATACAGAATTGACGGTCAACTTAGTTACTCCATTAAAGGGTGCGATTGTTGAATAATTTTTTTGTAGACGCTTAGTTTAACGGAGTGGAGAACAGCGACTCCAGTGGGATTAAGCGGGAACTGATGAGACTTCGTAGAGGAGCGAAAGATTGAACTGTATATGTCCTCACTTGTCCGACGGCCCCACGGAACGCAAATCAGCGAGTAATAGGACTTGTTCAATATACTGATAAAAAATGACATTAGTGAAATTCCATCCTCTATCTTCAATTTGGGGATTTTCTTTCACCAACGTCATAAATTGCACAACCATAAAAACGAGTGATAAATGAGTGGAGAAGAATTGAACTTAATTCTTCTTTAGTATTTCTCTCATTTATCACTCGTTTTTCATCTAAAAATAATAAAGTGTGCAATAATCACGATGATTGGTAGTGTAATAACTGTACGTTGAATGAAGATAATGAGTAAATCTAAGAAACTTACTGGAATATTTGATCGTAATATCAAAATTCCGATCTCAGACATGTATACGAGTTGTGTTAATGAAAGCGCTGCGACAATGAACTTAGTTAATTCGCTTTCTAGACCGCTTCCGATGACCGCTGGCAGGAACATATCCGCAAAACCGACGAGCATGGTAGGTGCTGCGCTCGTTGCTTCAGGAATTCTCATCCATTCGAGCAGTGGCACAATTGGATAGGACATAATTTGGAAAACCGGTGTGAATTCAGCAAGAATGAGTGCAATCGCGCCAAGGCTCATGACGAGCGGGATAAGCCCGAGCCAAATGTCTAGCACGGTTTCAACGCCGTCTTGTATAAGTCTTTTTGGACTTTTTCCTGTGTTTGCCTTTTCAACCGCTTGTTGCCATCCCCATTGAATTGCAGACACGCCATCTGGAGTGGTTTCATCGATTTGTTGTCCAACAGGTTCGTAGTAAGTATCTGCCTTACGCGACAATGGCGGAATGCGCGGCATAATAATCGCGGCAACGATACTAGCAACTGTAACGGTAATATAAAAAGGAATAAAGAGATGACCAATCCCAATCACTTGCGCAATGACAAGGGAGAAGGCGACAGATGCAATCGAAAAAGTTGTTGCAATGACAGCTGCTTCCCGTTTCGTATAGTAACCTTGGTCGTACTGTTTCATTGTGACCAGCACGCCAACGGTTCCTGCGCCCATCCAAGACGCCATCGTATCAATCGATGAACGACCAGGTAGGGTGAATAGCGGACGCATGACTTTTTGCAACAACGAGCCGACGAATTCCATTAAGCCAAATTCCACAAGAAGCGGCAATAAAATTCCAGCAAACAAAAACCAAGTCAGGAGGACGGGCGCCAGATCATAGAGCACAACTCCGCCTGTATTTCTGGATGAGATAAATTCTGGACCGATATTGTAGAAAGCCATGACACCCACCAGAAATCCGATAATGCGCATCGTGATCCCAAAGGGGCCGGTGTAAAATACAGATTTGAAAAATGGTTGATTCATAATGAATTTAGGTTTGAGTACGACCGCGAATAAAGTGAAGAAAACCGTCACACCTAACATAATAACTAGAAACGCGGGTATTTGATTTTTAAATGTTGTTAGAAGTGATGATGCCAGTACGCCAATTCCGATTGTGATTTCCCCATTAACCTTAATCGGAACAAGGAATAATAATACCCCGATTAATGACGGAATGATAAACTTCCAAGCATTCAAGCTTTTGACTTTTACCGTTTCTTGCCCCTTTACTGTCGTCATCCGATTTCCCCCTTAGCTTTGATAGTTCTTTAAAACGTCTTCAAGTATGTCCAATCCGTCATCAATTTGGCTTTTTGAAACCGTTAATGGTGGAATCATACGGATTACTTCCCCAGAGTTTCCGCATAAATAGAAGAGCACGCCACCTTCAAGACAACCATCGAGAACGTCCATAACAGCTTTCCCGTCTGGTTCGCCAGTTTCAGGATTTCCGAGCTCTATGCCAATCATAAGGCCGACGCCTCTGACTTCTCGAATGATTGGAAAGTTTTCTTGCATTTTACGTAAGCGGTTCATAGCGTATTCGCCCATGTCTTGTGCATTTTGCAATAAATTTTCTTCTTTCATCACTTCAAGTGAAGCGAGTGCCGCAGAACAAGCAATCGGGTTGCCGCCAAAAGTGGTCCCGTGTGAACCGAGTGGCCATTGGTCCATCAATTCTTTAGATGCAATCGTTGCGCTTAATGGAAGCCCGGCTGCGATCCCTTTTGCCACTGCCATAATATCCGGCTTGACATCAAATGTTTGTGCTGCGAACCAATTGCCAGTTCGTCCAAACCCGGTTTGTACTTCATCAAAAATGAGTAAAATTCCGTGACGGTCGCAAATTTCGCGAATCTTTTTTAACCAGGCTTTCGGTGGAATAATATAACCGCCTTCACCAAGGACAGGTTCGATAATCATGCATGCGACCTCTTCCGGTGATACTTGATGATTAAAAAGCTTTTTAACGTCGCGTTCCAGTTTTTCCGGAAAGAAGACTTCAGGATCAGCGCCTTCTGGTAAATCTTCAGGAAGGGCATAGGGTAGCTGGTAGGCTAGCCAAGATGGTTGCAGATGTTTGCGATAAGCACTTTTTGACGTAGTGACACTTAGTGCACCAATCGAACGACCGTGAAAACAACCTGTAAAGGATACGACATAAGGACGTTTTGTCGTATATTTTGCGAGCTTTAGCGCACCTTCTATCGCTTCAGTTCCGCTATTGGCAAAAAAGAAGTTATCTAGTTTAGGTGGCAATATTTTTTGCAGTTCGGCCGCTAATTTTAAAATCGACTCATAGATGATGACGCCTGATGGACCGTGGATAAGATAATCAGCGCTATCTTTAATTGCTTGGACGACTTTCGGGTGACGGTGGCCGACATTTTCTACTGCGATACCCGATGTGAAATCTAAATATTTCTTTCCATCGACACCGTAGTAATAACATCCCTCGGCTTTCACAACAGGCAAGTTCGGATGATCTTTTGCCATGCTTGGCGCTAGGTAATTTCCGATATGACCGACCATGTGAGTCCAGTCATTTTTTTCTTCAATTTGTTTTGTCATTGATAAATCCCCCTTAATCTTCTTCTTCGCCGTACTTCTGTAATTTCCGCACGACTGTGGGTTGGCTAATGCCTAAATACTTGGCGATTTCCGTCGTTGTTCGATAACGTTCTTGTGCATTGAATAAGACTTCTTTTTCGACGCGTTCTAAAATAATGGGAAGAGAGCTACCCTCTAATTCCACATGGTATCGTCCATGTTCCATAGGGAGTCTATATTCCGTTGGCAAGTCTTCCATGGATATAATTGCGGATGTGCTTTGGACAACTAGTCGTTCAATGACATTCATTAGTTCGTAATGGTTATTCAGCCAATGTAAATCTAGTAAATGATTGTATACATCATCTCTTAGTGAACATTCGATCTTATGTTTCAATGAAAACTGCTGTAAATAAATCGGTATTAAATAGCTTAAATCTTGTTTTCGTTCGCGAAGCGGTTTTAATTCAATTGGCACAATATGAAGCATATAAAATAAGTCCTTTTGAAAGGAAGGGAGTTCATTCAATTGAATTTCTGATGAGCTAATGACACGTACATCAAGCGGCATCTCCTCTTTCGCATATAAAGGCATATACTTTTTTTCTTGAAGAGTTCGGGCAATCATCGCTTGCAGATGCGGGGCAAGTTTATCGATTCCTTTCAAGAAGAGCGTTCCTCTGTTTGCGAGTGATAATAGGCCGATTTTTTCATTACCCATGCCGAATAATTTCTGTTCAAATAAAGCCTCTGGGATTGTTTCGCAATCGACAATGATAAAAGGACCGTCGCTTCGAGCACTCTCGTTATGGATTGTTTTTGCGAGCGTCGTTTTTCCGGTACCATGTTCACCGTAAATTACGACGGGAACATCAATTGGAGCGGCTTTTCGTGCACTTTCATAAGCCCGGCGTGTTGAACGGTTTTCAACAACTACTCCTTCAATCTTTAGGTTTTTCTTTCTTAGCAGGGTAAGTTCTTCTTTAGCCATTTTCATCTCGTGTTTAAGTTCTTTTAAATAATCTTCAATAATTAGCAACTCAGAAACCTCGTAAGAATAACTAATGACATATTCGATTTCATTCGATTCATTGAAGAATGGAATCCCCGTAATGAGCACTTTTTGTCCATTGGGGGTCGTCTGAACCAAGACAACTTTCTTTTGTTTTTTTAGCACAAGCGGTGTAATTGCCGGAGAAAATACACCTTCTTTTTCTAAATCATAAACTGATCTACCTAATAGTTGAGTAGGGTCGATGTCATAATATTTACCACTGATTTTAGAAGCTTTTACGATGATTCCCTTATGATTTGTAACGATAATATCTTCTTCACTTGTATCGATAATTTCTTGCTCGGAATTTGGGTGCAAATAAAAACCAGTCATACAATCACCTTCCTTCTCAATTCAGTAGATTAATGCAACAATGAATTATTATTCTAGTTTGAATAAACTATACATTAGTGAATACTAGAATGCAATCATGATTTTTATAAAGTTCTACAATTTAAAAAGGGTCTTTTTATATACATGTTTGGCAGTTTACCTGTTAACATGAGAATATAATTTCAGATAAAAAGGATGAAACATATGAAAAACAACAGACAAAAACGAGGGACATCAAGATGGAAAGGAAAGTCAGGATTCACGACAATTATCGCACTTATAGTTGCTGGGCTATTTATGTATTTCTCACTTGATGACGAGCCTGAAATAGACAGAACTGGTTTTATCCCAGTGGAGTTGGTGAGGACGATTGACGGGGATACGATCAAAGTCATCTATAATGGAAAAGAACAAAATTTGCGTTATTTATTAATCGATACGCCAGAATTAAACCATAAACAGCAAGGTAAACAACCATTTGCTGAAGAAGCGACAAAACGAAATGACGAACTGCTAAAGAGCGGTAAACTTGAAATCGAATTTGATATTGGTGAGCGAGAGGACAAATACGGGCGCTTGCTAGCGTATGTGTATATTGACGGCGAAAGTGTTCAACAGAAACTCGTCGAAGAAGGATTAGCGCGGGTTGCTTATATTTATCCACCGAATACAAAGCATCTAGATCCGTATAAAGAAGCAGAAAAGAAAGCACAACTAGCAGGGATTGGGATTTGGTCAATCGAAGATTATGTGACGAATCGCGGGTTCAATAATTAAAAATTTCCAGTTGACATCTATGATGAACATGTTAATATTCAATTCAATTACATTTTGCGTAAAGTGTATCTTTAAAACTTAAATAGATTGATATGAGAGATGGTTTAGTAGTCATATTGTGAGCAGCAGCGAGAGACTGAATAGTGCGTTTTGTGATTTTCAAAACGCTAGTGGTGGAAGTTCAGGCAGCAATAGGGATGAAGTACGCCGTCCGTTTTTCTCAGATAGTAATGAAGTGGATTGTTAGCTGAAGGCCTTCAGCACATTCAATTAGGGTGGTACCGCGGAGAACTCCTTCGTCCCTTTTTAAGGGATTGTAGGGGTTTTTTTGTATCTAAAAATAATTGATGACAGAGAGAGGGTTCCATTATGTTTCGAATAAAAGCAGTTATTTCACCTACATTTGTAGAAGCAGTTCTATTAGTATTCGCAATCGTTGCGCTGCTAAATGTGAGTATTATTAAATTCGGTGCGGTGCCGCATTTGCCGATTTTGTTTTCTATTTTATTATTAATTTGTTATGGGCTTGTTAAAAAGGTTTCATACAAGCAACTTGAACGCGGTTTGGTAAAAGGTGCTGGTGAAGGGATGGCTGCTGTCTTTCTATTCTTTTTTATTGGGATATTGGTGAGTAGCTGGATCATGAGCGGGACGATTCCGACGTTAATTTATGCAGGGTTCACATTAATTACGCCGACATTTTTCTTCGCGATTGTTTTTGTTATTACGGCAATTGTCGGGATTTCTATTGGAAGTTCATTGACAACGGTCGCGACAGTGGGGGTTGCTTTTATAGGTATGGCAACTGTGCTTGATTTATCACTTGCAATCACGGCTGGAGCAATCGTGTCAGGTGCATTTTTCGGAGATAAAATGTCACCACTCTCAGATACGACGAACTTGGCGTCATCCATAGTAGGGGTCGATTTATTTGAACATATTCGGAATATGAGCTGGACAACAATTCCAGCATTTGTTTTATCACTGCTTATCTTTGGACTTTTATCACCGGGTGTTACGTTGACTGATATTGATAAGATTACTGGATTCCAAGAAGGTTTGCTAGAAACCGGGATGATTCATTGGTATACGATGATTCCACTCGCCGTACTCGTTGTCTTGTCAATCAAGAAAACACCAGCGATGATGACATTAGCAATCAGTTCTGCGACTGCGGTAGCCATCACATTTTTCCATCATAGTTACAGTGCGCCTGAAATTTTCAACATTCTATTTGGTGGTTTTGTTTCATCGACGGGCATTGAAGATATTGATGCTTTGCTTACACGCGGTGGTATGGAAAGCATGATGTTTACGGTTGGTTTAGTGTTGTTGGCGCTTAGTATGGGTGGCTTGTTATTTACACTAGGCATTGTGCAATGTTTACTTGCGAAAATTGAAAGTCTGTTGCGGAAGGTATCCTCTGTCATTGCCGCATCTGCGTTAACCGCAATCGGCATTAACGTGTTGATCGGCGAGCAGTATTTATCGATTTTATTAACGGGACAAGCTTTTGGGTCGCAATATGAAAAGGTTGGACTTGCACCAAAGAACTTAAGTCGTGTGATGGAGGACGCGGGAACGGTTGTGAATCCGTTAGTGCCTTGGAGCGTTTGTGGTATATTTATAACAAAGATGTTAGGTGTCGCGACACTCACTTACTTACCATTTGCATTCTTTTGTCTGCTTTCGCCAATATTAACCGTATTGTTCGGATATCTTGGGAAGACTTTGACGTACAAAGAAGTTGCTAAATCTTAAGGCTTGGAGGAATTCATATGAAGGAAATACCCTCGTTTAATTGGCAAGGAAGGACGGATCATAAAACCGACTGGCAACAGTTTCGATACCATCAGGTGATCGGGGAAGAGGCCGATTGTGTGTTGATTGGTTTTGAATGTGATGAAGGGGTAAGACGTAATAATGGGCGAGTTGGTGCGGCTGAGGCACCGAATGCATTACGAGCAGCGCTTTCGAACATGGCATGGCGACTTCCAGAAGGGAAACAGCTAGCTGACGCGGGTAATATTGTCTGCGTTGGCGAACAGTTGGAAGAAGCGCAGGCAGAACTAGGTTCGGTTGTAAAGACGAATTTGAACGAGCATAGAACGCCAATTATTTTAGGCGGTGGGCATGAAACGTTTTTTGGTCATTATCTTGGTGCCCGTGGTTACTTAGGAAAAGGGAAGAAGCTCGGCATTATTAATATCGATGCGCATTTCGATATGAGACCGTATGATGAGCAACCTTCTTCGGGTACAATGTTTCGCCAAATACTAGAGAATGATGCAGATGCGGGTTATCTCGTTTTGGGAATTCAACGGTATGGAAATACGGAGAGTTTATTCCAAAAGGCGGATGAGCTCGGTTGTGAATACATTTATGAAGATGAGTTGACGGATGAAAACATGAATGCGGCAATCGATGCTTTTATCGCTAAGCATGATGCCATTATTCTAACGCTTTGTATGGATGTTCTTGAAGCAGACGCGGCACCTGGTGTGAGTGCACCATCTCCATTTGGACTGCATCCAAAAGTTGTTCGGTCAATCATTCGAAAAGTCGCCCGGAATTCCAAAACGCTTTCTTTTGATATTGCGGAAGTGAACCCTACGCTTGATGCTGATGGAAGAACTGTAAAATTAGGCGCAGCTTTTGTGAATGAAGCAATCATGGGTTTTATGAGTCATAGATAGGGTCGTAAACCATATTTCGGTTTGGTATAAAGTCGTAAAATGCGGATATGTTTGATAAATGTTCGGATATACGGTGGAAACATACGTATAAATTCAGCAGACTGTCGGATATGCAGCAGAAACATGCGGATATATTCATCAGAATGTCGGATATATGAAAAATAATGCTCCCATCAATTATGAATTTCAAAATGCCTGTGCAAACAATGATCATTTGTTTGCACAGGCATTTTTATGTACTTTGCGCATTTAGTAATGTATACTTTGATAAAGTGGACATTAGTTATCCATGTTAGAGGAAGAGGTGAATAACTTGAGAATGAAAACAGGAGTGGAACAAGCTGTATATGCCATTCTCCTATTAAATATGTTGCCCGATAAAGCTGTACTACCAGGCGAAGCAATCAGTCAAAAGTTAGGCACATCGCCTTCATACTCTCAGAAATTATTGAGAAGATTAGTCAGTGCGGATTTGATAGCCTCTGTTCCTGGGGTAAAAGGCGGATTTAAATTATATAAAAAACCTGAAGACATTCGAATATACGATATTTATCTAGCGATAGAAGGACATCAATCACTTTATTCCCCGAGCGGTATTCTCGATGACCTGCTGGATTTGGAAGAAGAAGAACAATGTTGCTTACTTACAGATTTAATGGATGAGGCTGAGGGTGCTTGGAAAACTGTGTTAAAGCGTAAAACAATCGCCTCATTATCTGATGAAATTCTAGCAGATCGTTTTTCAGAACAAGTGACTGCATTACAGGAATTGATTCGAGAAAAAATGGTTATATAGGGGGATTCCCATGGGGAAGTTTCAGTCGCATCAAGGTTTTACACGTACGTTTAAAGAAAATAAATTGACGCTTGGATTATTATTTCCACTAGAGGCGTATTCGGGCAGTTTCCCTAAAATGGATTTAGCAGAACAAATCACACTTGCCAAGACGGTAGAAGATTTAGGATTTGCTTCTCTATTTGTAAGAGATTCGCCGCTGTACGATCCAAATTTTGGAGATGTGGGCTTTCTCTATGATTCGCTCATGTTTTTAACGTATGCGGCGGCACATACTGAAAAAATCGCATTAGGTACAGCAAGTATCGTTACACCTTTACGAAATCCACTTCATTTGGCGAAAGCAGCTGCGACTTTGGATAGCTTATCCGGGCAACGTTTCTTATTTGGGGCAGCGACAGGAGACCGTCCCATTGAGTTCCCAGCATTTAAAATAGATTCGAATGATAAAGAAGCATTATTTAGGGAATCTATAGAAGTGATGAGAAAGTTATGGCGAGAATCATTCCCAGAAATTCAAACTGAACAAGTTGAATTGACGGTAGGTGACGTTGTGCCAAAACCTAAACTAGGTGATATCCCGATTTTCGGAACCGGTTATTCGGGTCAAACAATTGAGTGGTTGGCACAACATACGGATGGTTGGTTATTTTACGCACAAGGCGTGAATGAACAACGGGAACTTATTAAGAACTGGCATGAGTCCGCAGGCGGATTTAAACCGTTCACACAACCCGTTGCACTCGATTTATCCGAAAATCCAAACGAGGCTCCAAAGCCGATAACCGGCGGATTTAGAGCGGGTTATAAATTCATCATCGATTATTTATATGCGTATCAGGATGCGGGGGTCAACCATGTGCTATTTGGATTGAAATCTGGAAGCCGCCCTGCGAATGAAGTCATTCAAGAGTTAGGCGAATATGTGGTTCCGCATTTTCCATCACATTTAAAGTAGAAAGAAGTGTGTAAAATGATAAAAGAATTAGAGCGCATCAATCAATTGGCAAAAAAACAACGTGAAGAAGGTTTAACCAATGCTGAAAAGGTCGAGCAAAAAGCGTTGCGAGAAGATTACTTGCGACAAATTCGCGGGCAAGTGCTGGATACATTTTCTGGTTTAACAGTCATCGATCCATTAGGAAATGATGTCACGCCAGATAAAGTGCGCGATTTTAAAAAGGAAGGAAGTTAAGTATATGAAACTAAGTGTATTAGACCAAGCACCGATTACAAAAGGAAATACTGCCGCGGATGCTTTGAAAAAAGCAGAGGAATTGGCCATTTTAGCAGATGAACTAGGTTACACAAGAATGTGGATGGCCGAGCATCACGGAACGAATACTTTTGCCAGTTCTGCACCTGAAGTAACGGCTGCCCATTTAGCGGCGAAAACAAAGAATCTGCGAATCGGAACGGGTGGCGTCATGATGATGCACTACTCGCCATTGAAGTTGGCGGAAGTATTTAAAACATTAAGCGCATTTTCACCAGGTCGAATCGACTTTGGCGTGGGGCGGGCACCAGGCGGCGATAATCATTCGATTTACGCTTTATCCGAAGGACGCCAGCCGATGACAAGCAATATGTACGAGAAATTTGAACTCGCCATGCAATTGATCAACGATGAAGTGCCGGAAGATAATTTGTACAATAAAACCATCGCTACACCGGCCCAAGTAGTACTACCTGAAGCTTGGCTGTTAGGGTCAACTGGGAATAGCGCAATTCAAGCCGGGCGCATGGGAGTCGGCTATTCATTTGCAGAGTTTTTCATGGGT
Organism: Sporosarcina sp. 6E9; assembly: GCF_017921835.1. Taxonomy (NCBI): domain Bacteria; kingdom Bacillati; phylum Bacillota; class Bacilli; order Caryophanales; family Caryophanaceae; genus Sporosarcina; species Sporosarcina sp. 6E9. The sequence continues at coordinate 44,669 of NZ_JAGEMN010000001.1, forward strand.
GGCATGACGAGAGAAATTTTAGATGCCTATCGAAAGAACTTTGAACCAACTGTGTTTATGGAAAAACCAGAAATTAAAGTAACGTATATGGTCACAACAGCTGAAACTGCCGAAGAGGCTGAGTATGAGGCATTGCCGCAAGATATTTGGCGTCTATTGTTTACGAAAGGGCGTATCGGCCAAGTATTGTCACCAGAAGAGGCTGCAAACTTTCAATTGACCGAAATGGACCGCATGACGATTCAACAAAATCGCAGCATTCATATCGTCGGATCAGCGAAAGAAGTGGCAACTAAATTACGAGAAGAGCAAGCGCAATACGGTTTTGATGAGGCAATGATTTGTAGCATTCCTCATTCACAGGAAAAACGCCTTGAGGTTTATCGTTTGTTGGCGAAAGAATTGTTTTAACACGAATTAGGAAAGTCCCTATCATTCGGATACAAAGCGAATGGTGGGGACTTTTTTGATATTTTTCTAGCCGTACGGCGATTATGTCCGCGCAATTCCTCACAATGTCCGTCCAATCATTTAAAAAGCCTGATTATGTCCACGCAATCGCGAAAGATGTACACTCAAAATTCGTCGTGACGACGAATTCCTCTCCGCACGGTACGAAGTCCTCCCGTCGTCTTCCGAAGTCCTCTCCGCACGGTACGAAGTCCGCGCAATCCGTCATAAAGTTCTCTGAAAAAACTAAAAGAGTAGCAGAAGCCACTCTTAATTAGACAATTCTCGTATCATGTTTTTAATAGCGAATAGATTCAGTAGGTCATTTCATTCTAATCTCTTCTTAATTTTTTCAAAGTGTAATATAAAATGAAATAGATTCCAACGCAAATTAGTGCCATCACAACGAATGGAAGAAAGCCCAGAACTACATCCAATTCAACATCAATCCTTTCAGCTCTACTTCGTGCTTGCTATTTCAGCTTAAATTCTTCTCTATAATTAGTAACCTCTTTCAACGCTTTTTCTTCCGTAGGAATCCGAACTGATAGCATCCATATATTTAAGAGCGAGAAAATAACAGCTGTAAAGTAAGCACTGAATATTAACGGAAGAACGAGTATTTCTGTTGCTACAATCACATAATTAGGATGACGTATAAATTGATAAGGCCCTTTTTTCACGACATCGGCACCGGGTAAAATAATAATTTTGGTGTTCCAAAACTTGCCCAAGGAGACAAGGCACCAGACCCTGGCGATTTGCGCTAGCAAGAATACAGAAAGAAGCGGGATCCAAAATGGCGATAGCGGTTTATTTGTTAGGAATACTTCTAAAAGAAGTGAAATGAAAAATGCAATATGCATAGTGACCATGATTGGGTAGTGGGTGGCACCTGCTTCAAATGCACCTTGACTCCGCATCCATTTTTCATTTCTATTCGCAATAATTAGTTCAACGAGTCGTTGGATAATGACAATGAAAATGATCATGTAAAATAGCATCCCGACTTCACCTCATTCCCACTTCAATAAAAGAAGTTCTCCACAAAAGCCTGGTCCAAGGGCGGCCATCAACCCGTAGTCGCCAACATCTGGTTTGTTCACCATGAATCGTTCAAGTACATATAGAATCGTCGGGGATGACATATTTCCATTCTCCCGTAATATATCCCTTGATACATCCGTTTTAGTCGAATCAAATCCTAGCGCAGCTTCATAAGATTCCAATACTTTTTTGCCGCCAGGATGTGCGACGAAATGGGCAATATCATCTTTCGTTAATTCATTAACAGCTAGAAATTCATGAACAAACGGACCGAGCCACTTCGTAATAATACTTGGAATACTTTTTGAAAATATAACATGGAGACCGCTGTTTTTCACATCCCAGCCCATGACATCCTCCGAATCGGGCATGAATTTTGAAGAAGTTGCCATTATGTTCGGTGTGGGTTGATTTGCTTTGATAGTTGAATGATCTCCTGCGACCAATGCACAAGCTACACCATCGGAAAATAATGAGGCGCCTACAAGATTGCTCTTAGAATAGTCGTCTTTTTGAAACGTCAAACTGCATAATTCAACGGATAAAACGAGTACATTGGCAGTTGGATAGGCGAGACAGAATTCATAAGCTCGACTTATGCCAGCAGCACCGCCTGCACAACCAAGGCCCCAGATTGGAACGCGCTTGGTATCGTCGCGAAAGGGAAGTAGATTCATAATCCGCGCTTCAATGCTCGGTGTTGAAATTCCGCTACTGGAGATGAAAAAAATAGCGTCTATTTCAGATGCGTCGACAGGGCGATTCAGTGTATGTTCGCCTTTTAAACAGGATGTTACGGCTTGAACTCCGTATTCTACGGCATGTTTTATATAAAGTGCATTGCGTTCTTCGAAATCATGTTCCTTTTCAAACCAATCTAGTGGCATGCAAATATTCCGAGTTTCAATATCGCCATTATCAAAAACGCGTAACAGTCTTTCAATATTTGAAAACCGTTCACTGAATAATGCACGGGTTAATTCGGCCGCCTGATGTTGTTGTATTTCATGGGGCGGTTTAAAAGTGCTCACAGAAAGAATTTTTGGCATAGGTCCCTCCGTAGAAAATTATTTGTTGTTATCTAACTATTCTAAACTCTGGAGTGCAAGCATGTCCAATGATGAAAAATTATAATTCATGTAATATAAAGTCACTAGGTTAGGAGTGATGTTAATGACCCTAAAATTAAGCATCTTAGATCAATCACCAATTGCTGAAGGAAGTACGGCAATGGAATCATTAAAATATACTGCAGAACTTGCTAGAAAAGCTGAAAAATGGGGCTATACGCGTTTCTGGGTTTCCGAACATCATGATGCGGCGACACTCGCAGGTTCATCACCAGAAATCTTGATGGCGCATTTGGCGACCGTTACATCATCCATCCGAATTGGTTCAGGCGGCGTGATGCTTCCACATTATTCTGCTTACAAAGTCGCTGAAAACTTTAAGTTATTGGAGGCATTGTTCCCCGGAAGAATCGATGCCGGGGTTGGCCGTGCCCCGGGTGGAATGCCACGAGCTACCTATGCACTAAATGACGGGGAATACCGGGATATCCATAAATTCCCCCAGCAAGTAGATGATTTACACATGTACCTGCATGATACAATGCCTGAAGCTCATCCATACTTCGGGTTGAAAGCAACACCGATGACAAAGTCTGTACCACCAATCTGGATGTTGGGTTCGAGTCCTAGTTCTGCCGCATTAGCTGCCGAGAAAGGTTTGCCCTATATGTTTGCCCAATTTATTAACGGTGAAGGCGGGATAACGTCAGCCAAACATTATCGTGAAACATTTCAACCTTCAAAAACTTTGCAGAAACCTAAACAGGCAGTTGCAGTTTTCTTCGCGTGTGCTGAAACAGAAGAAGAAGCCGAGCGAATTGCTTCTTCACTCGACCTATCGCTCATTCTTTCTGCACAAGGGATCCCTTCAAAAGGAACGCCTTCACCAGAAAAAGCACTTGTCTATCCATACACAGATTATGAGAAACCGCATGTAATTGAAAATAGAAAGCGAATGATTGTTGGCACACCCAAAACAGTACGATCACAAATCGAACAACTGGCAGCAGATTTTGGTGCTGATGAAGTTATGCTCGTCATGATTGCTTATGACTTTCAAGACAAACTCAAATCTTATGAATTAATCGCAAATGAGATGTTGAAATAATGTTCTTTGATTATATGTATGGTCTGCGCCAACTATGCGGCAGATCAACTAGGTGTTTCTAGGAAACTGATCGCAATGACTTTTTCAGTCGCACTATTATACTCAATACGCACAAAAACACCGAATTCATGGTCATCTTCTTTTAACCAAAGCTTAAACTTTTCAACCGTTGAATCGCCTATAGATTCGCTACCTTCATGGAGGTAGTCAATAATATTGGCAGCAGGATACTTCGCTTGGGTTTCCTGCACAGCAAGTTTTCCCCATTTCGCGTAAGCAGGAACTTCTGTTTGAGCATTGGCAAGGATTTGGACATGGGCAGGTGCAGCATTAACAATCGTAAAAATTCCAAGCGCAATAAAAGTTTTTCGCATCATTTGTCATCTCCTTCTCGGTAGGATGTGTCATTTGCGAAAAATCATTCTAATGAATTGGAGGAGAGACAATGGACTTAATCCCGACACCGTATCAACTTGGGCAGAAAGCTAAACATATCGCCAAACTTCAAACGCTGGAGAATGCATCCATCATTAATATTCAACTGAAAAAAGGCGAAACAATCGCTGAACATGATTCTCGTCGAGATGTTGTAATTGTCGTTCGAAAAGGCGCTGTCATCTTTGACGTTGAAGGTACAGAAACAATTGTTAAACAAGATAATATGCTCTATATGAAGCCTTTTGAAAAACATAGTCTGCTTGCTGTTGAAGACACGGATCTTTTAGTATTTCAAATCATGCCATGAAAAAAGCCTGCTGAAAAATCAGCAGGCTTTAGTTTTTATTTGTCGTTAGTTCCTTACATAACTTTTTCAAGCTGTTTTCGAATTTGATGGTATTCTCCTTCGAACGTTTTTTTGGCCCTCTTAATCGCCCACCACTCATTCGAATTTTTTGTGCTGTATGACGTGCAAATAGAAGTTGATCGATATTGTCATCCGTATAGCGGCGGCCATTTTGGTCAATTGGATGCCCTTGTTTCGCGAGCACCATCGCGGCTAATCCATAGTCTTGCGTGACGACAATATCATTTTTTTGAACCCGGTTAACCAGGACGAAATCGACTGCATCCGCCCCTTTGGAAACAATGACTGTTTCCGCGCCTTCACGATGCATTTCATGTGCCGTATCGCAAATGAGGATGCACCGAAATCCATATTGTTTCGCAATTTGTATGGTTTCATTTACCACTGGACATGCATCTGCATCGATAAGAATTGCAGGCATAAACCCGCCTCCCTTATTCATTTCTACGTCTAGTATAACAAAAATAGAACTTTATTCTTGATTATTATTTCATCGATAACTTTAATACGGATACAGCCACTAATTTAGCGACTTCATCCAAACGCTCCTTACTGATTTTATCAATTTCATCATGTGGAGAATGATACCATTCTTCCAGTGGAAAATAACTGAACAAAGCTGCATCGATGCCAACTTTGTGAAATGGCGCATGGTCACTTAGATCTGTCAATTCAAGCGGGATTTTTTGATTCGACTTGGCAGTATCTGTCACTGTATTGGAAAAACCATCTACAGTGAACATTGTGAGTGGACCTGCATCCGCGCTACCGACCATATCCATATTTAACATAGCTTCAGTATTTTTGATTTCTTTTTGCGTCATTTCATCTACATATTTTTCCGAACCTAATAACCCAAGTTCTTCGGCACCGAAAAATAAAAAACGAAGCTCTTTATCGGTTTTCACACTTTCTAAAACACGCGCAATTTCTAGAAGAACAGCAGTTCCACTTGCATTATCACTTGCGCCAGGGGATGACTCCACTGAATCATAATGAGCCCCGACGATAATAATTTCATCAGAAGTCTTGGACGGTTTTGTCACAAGTATGTTTTGTGATTCATGTTTCTCAATATTGGCGCCTTCAATTGTAATGGTTCCGGTTAAGGATTTATTGTCGTCCATGAGGTTTAGTAATGATTTCCCCTCATTGGGAGACAATGCGATGGTCGGAATATAATCGTCATGATGTTTTCCAAGCGACCAACCATCATTCTGCAAACCATCTTTGAAGACAATAATTATGCCGACAGCACCGGCTCCAGCAGCATTCAGAACCATTTCCTCGAAATACACATCGCTAATTGATGCAACCACAATTTTTCCTAAGACATCGTTTGTTTCATAATCGGATGCCAATCCTTTATCGACGTTTATTAATTCGGCTGTAACGTCGCCGGAAACCGAGTACTGAAATGGCGCGGGTGAAAATGATTTTTCTATACCTTCAATCGTCAATTCCACCTGGTTAGGAAAAATATATTGATCAAAATCGAAGGGTTGAGATTCCACAGAATAACCGTACGTTTCTAATTGATCGGTTATGAAATTCGCTGCATTTTTTTCAGAAGCTGTACCTGCAACGCGTGGCTCCTTTGAGAGTTCTTCTGCGTTCGAATAAATTCTATCGACATCAAGACTATCTAAAATAGCAGAACCAACATGATCTCTAGAATCGCTAGTTACTTCTTGAACAGGTGGAGAGCAAGCAGTGATGGAGATACATAGTACTAACAAGATGGGAGTTAAAATCGTTTTTCGAACCATGTCATCCCTCCTTTCAAATTATGAGAATTATACCATAAATACAACTAAGCAAGACCTGTATGCGTTTCAAATGGTTTGTTTCGGGGGATAGTGAGAAAAAGAAGGGAATTGGAGGGAGTTTAAAAAATGTTTGAGAAACCAGAAGAAGCTCGAATGACCGAAGAGGAAGCAGCCAAATACGGAAGAGAAATTGATGCGAAAAATGCATTATATGAAAATGTCGTTGTGGAGGACAGCGTAAATGCGTTATCTCCGGAGGAAATCCCGCCGCCTATATCTGAAGAAGAAATCAAACGGCGGGTCGGAGAGCAAAATTATAAAAACATAAAAGATGGCGGGACTATGAATTCAATTAATAGTTAATAGCGTTGGAAAGAAGGAATCCTCTAATGTCATGTCGAAAGTTGCCTGTACACGAATGAATTTTTGGAGGGTTCAGTCTATGTTTACAACAATCGAAGAATTCCTAAATCACAGGGGACATGAAAGCGGATCAACACAAAAAATATTGAATGGGCTTACAGACGATTCATTAGCCCAAGAAGTATCGCCAGAAGACCGCACACTAGGTCGAATTGCTTGGCACATTGTACAAACGCTACATGAAATGATATCACAAACAGGCTTAGAATTTGATGGAACACTAGACGATGCACCTGTACCAGAATCTGCCGCTGAAATAGCAGATGCTTACCATTCGACCAATGAAGCAATGATTTCAGCAATGAAAGCGCAGTGGAACGACGAAGTATTGGATGAAATGAAAGATATGTACGGAGAGCAATGGACAGTCGGTACGGTTCTTGGCATCTTAACTGCACACGAAACACATCACCGCGGACAAATGACAGTGCTTATGCGTCAAGCAGGTTTACGCGTACCAGGTGTTTATGGGCCGGCTCGTGAAGAATGGACCGCGTTTGGCGGAGAAGCACCAGTTGTGTGAATTGAAAAGTATAGAGATATGTTATTTATACAATATAAAAGGCAGCTCCATATGACATTTCGACGTTATGTGGAATTGCTTTTTATTATTTTTTCGTCAATTTATTGAATAAATAGAACTTTCGGAAATATGTTCTAGGATGGGTTAATAAATCTGCATTTTAAAGAAAAATGTCCCAAGTGAATGGGGTTAAATTTGCTAGTTTAATCGCATACTGTTAGTTAACAAGAGGAGGAGGTATTTAGCATAAAGTAAAATTAATGGAATTTGTGGAGGTAACTTCCACTGCCGGTCCCTAAAGCCCAAATAAACAGGTAAGTAAAAGTCTCGAGTTGCAGCCGCCGAGTCATGGTTTTTATGTTGAGAAGCCTCTTATATCACGGGTTATATTCAGCAAAAAAACATTTTGGAGGGGACTTTAATGAGGAAAATAATTTACTTGTCATTTGTTTTTCTGATGATTTTATCCGGTAGTGGAATGAATGCATATGCTTCAAGCGTAGATATAAATGATGGATCAAAAGATTTTAATGCTTTTGTCGAATCGAAAGTCATGGAGATTAATAATCTTATAAGTCAAAGTGCAAATGATCTCGAGGATAAGGCCAATATCATCCACGAAGAAGTGGATGAGTACGTCAAATCACTATCATCAGAAGATATCGAAATGAATCTAGATCTGATGGAAATATTAATCGATAATCTTGATGCCGTTGACGAAAAAGTAAATGCAGAATTTGAAGCGGAAAATGGAATAACTGCTACATCATGGCGTTACGGAGATATATTATATTATGGAATTGGAAATACCAACGCAGTGGGAGAAAAATCATTTACAGGCCATACTGCAGTATTAACAACTACAAATTATTATGTCGTTGAAGCATCAAAAACAAAAAAGAGCGGGAACAAAGTGTTCCATTGGAATAGAACAAATATGTGGCAAGGTGCATCTGGCATTAAACAATATAAAGTGACTTCTAAACTGGGAAAGAACGCAACCACAACCGAACGGAGAACAGCGGTAACCTATGGGTTAAATCAAGTCGGAAAACCATACTCGATGTTGACATCTATTTTCGCGAGCGATAAATGGTATTGCTCAAAACTGACGATGAGAATGTGGTATAACGCAGGTTATGACTTGAGGGGGACTAGAGGTATGACAATCGGGGGAATTATTGCCGTAATTCCGTACGATATCATAATCGACTTAAACACACGTTTGCACAAAACGTGGGGAAGTAGTACACCGGGTTATTCTTGACCTAGATTATTGGAATGAGGCTGAATAATGAACAAGAGATTAGGTTTATTCGCATTATGCTTAGTTGTACTCGCGGCAGTTATTGTTATTTTTCAAGTGTTTAAAAGTCATAGCGAAGCGAGTACGCGAAGTGTCATTAATGGGATTGAAAACTTTACTGTTGAAGATGGTCATTATTATTTAATGTATCCGTCAGATCATCGTGTGTCTCAAGGGTTTACGTTAGTGAAAGAAGTTTCGGAAACTGGAGAAGTGATGAAAGAGTTTGAAATTAAAGACGAAGATTTCAGACGTGCAGCCATTCACCAAAAGCCAAATGATCCTAATCGATTATATATCTCTCTTTTCGGTGAAGCAGTGGTAGAAGATTTTTACTACACGTATGACATGTCTAAACAGAAATTTGAACAAGTTCCGTTGACATACTTTCAGCACAATGTTGGTGTCAATCATATCATGCATTATGGGACGGATGTTATATTCAACACAATCGCATCTCATAAAACAGGGGACCAGGATTACAATAGTCAAACCGGTGATTTTAAAATGTCAATCTCCAATTTCACTGAGGAAAAAAGCTATGAAACGGAATATGGACGTGCGCCGGATTGGTCACCTATCTTACAATTCAACAATAACTTTATTTACGCGGGAAGCGGACAGGTGAATGATGCTGGAATCCCGGAGAATACATTTATTGCGATTGCCGACCCTAATAAGGGCACTGCAGAGTATATGAACTTCGATAGAAAAGCGGTTGAATTTGCACCGATTTTCACGACAGAAGAACATGCTTATATTCTCGCAGATACGGGTGAACTATTCGTTATGGACAAAGATTTAGCGTATGAAACATACGAACCGTACAAAGACTTGCCGAAACAAGATATCTACTACAGTGCTGGTCAATTTCTAATGTTAAACGAAGAAGTGGCTTTACAGGGTATCCATCAAGACGGAAAAACGACGCTCGGTTTGTTAACTTTATCGAAAGAACCGAAATTCGACCTTCTTGAAAAAGACTATCTGAATCCAGCTAACGATTACAAAATTTTATATCAAGATCATAAAAATAATAGCATCTATATTGTAGAAGGGGCAGGCGATGATAAGAAAGGGAATTTGCTAGTCATCGATAATACGAACTTCGATCTGATTCATAAAATTCCGATTGAATATCATTATTTGCTAGATATGGTCATTAAAAACTAATAGAAAAAAGAGCAGTTCCGCTTAACTGTAATAAGAGGATCTGCTCTTTATTGATTGAATAAGTTGCTACTTAACTGTGATTCTTCCATTATCTGATTTCAATCGAATGGTATTTTCCCCAGCGCCAATGACTGTACGCGAGTTACTATCCCCAAAAATATCTACACGACCATGACCTGTTTTGGCATGGATGGAAACGTTCGTTGGTTCCATTCTTGATTCTACCAAAATACTGCCATTATCTGTTTTCAAATCGATATTCCGATCTAGATTTTCCGTTTGTAAAATAATTCGTCCATTGTCTGTAATTCCCACAACGGAACCTTTTACATGTTCAAGCACAATTCGCCCGTTATCCGATTCGGCACCGATACTTTCGGCATCGATATGGCTCATTTCAATTCGTCCGTTATCCGTCTTCGTTCTGACATGATCCACTTGAACATTTTCTAGGTCAATGCGGCCATTATCTGTTTCGGCTGTTAGGGAAGTGGCAGCAATTTCTTTTAGTTGAATGCGTCCATTGTCCGTGTTTGCAGTTACAGTCTTCCCAATAATTTTAGTAGCGTCAATACGGCCATTATCCGTTTTCATCGCAAACTTTTGGTACAACTTCTTTGGAATAAACACGTTAAGAGTCACTGCTTTCATATTAAAATTGAACATTAATAACCAATGACGTAAACTTTTCAACCGGACAACTAAAGTATCGCCGACTACTTGCGCAGTCAATTCAAGTTTCTCATTCGAGCCGATGAGTTCCACAGTCGTTGTCGTATCGTGAGCGGGTCTAACAAAAAGTGCGCCGTGTTGAACATCGATATCGACATTTGTATAGCTGTTATCTGTAATTGTAATGTATTCATCGCTTATTTTCGCAGGTGTTTCATTTTGAACAAATGGATATGAATCGAGAAGGTCAGCAGCTATTTTTGCAGGAGACCCAAGGGAAGAAGCAATTTCATCGTCTGTTTTTCCGTCCTCGCGTCCATCTGAAAAATATTCGCGGATATCAATGAGAATATCGTTTCGTTCCTCTTCGGGTAAGCGATTTATAGCCGTTTCAAGTTCACTTATAAATTGGTTTTCAGTCATTTCGCACACACTCCTCGATTAATGTATTGACGCCTTCAGTGAAGTTTCGCCAATCAACCAATTGCTCGTGTAAATAAGTTCGGCCCGTATCCGTTAATTTATAGTATTTTCTCGGGGGACCTTCAGAGGATTCTTGTAGATAGGTTGTAAAATAACCTTCTTTTGTTAAACGGCGAAGTAACGGATAAACTGATCCTTCTGAGATGGAAATCTGGTTAGATATTTTTTGAACGAGTTCGTAGCCGTAGCGGTCCTGTTTGTCTAAAAGAACGAGAACGCATAGGTTTAATACGCCTTTTTTAAATTGTACATTCATTATTCTTCCGCTCCTTTCAATACTGTTTAATGAATAGTACTACCTCATGAGGAGTACCTGTTAACATAAATATATCACACAGTACTATTCAATGCAAGGTACTGTTATAAAAAATATTTATTTGTATGGTGGTTTTCTGCTAAATGAATGAAAAAGCCCAGAAATTAATCTGAGCTTAATTTCTCAACTAAAACTGAACCCGTCGCTATTATTCAAAGGTTTTTTCACTTAAAATGCTTCAACGCTTCACGCTTACTCAACGGTTTCAACGGATGTTCGGCTACAAATGCTTTCACGACTTCTGGATTCGTCTTGGCGTACTCTCGCAAAACCCAGCCAATCGCTTTTTGGATAAAGAATTCATTGGAATCCAGATGTCGCTGGATTATCTCAAATAATAAATCCGTATTCATCGCCTGTTTAAATTTTAATTGGCAGAGAATCGCAGCACGATTCGTCCACATATTATCGGACTGAGCCCATTCCAGCATCACTTTTTCACCACGTTCAGGATCTGCTTTCACAATGTCGCCAACAAACTTCGGTGCAATTGAATCCACGCTGTCCCACCAAGACTTCGTTTCGATTAGCCTACGTAATTCGGGTAAATCTTCAGCGGACAAGTGTTTCTTCATTTTCTCAAGCAATGCAAATGCCGCATACTGGTATTCACGTTCAGGTAGTTCATACAGTTTCCACACTTCCTCAAACAACTGATCAGGTTCCGGCAATGAATATTCCACAAAAACTTCGCGTAGTAATTGTTTACGAAGCGGACTTTTGATTCCCAGGAAAGTGAAATGGTTTTTCATATACGCCGCCATAGGGCCAGCTTGTTCCACATTACGATTCGCCTCAAATTTTTCAACGATTCCTTTATAATCCCATGCTTTTTTCAATCATCCCACTCCTAACTTATTACCGAAAGTGTATCATATATGAAGTAACATGAAACTTTCAGACAGTTCAATCGTAATAGTAGCTAAGTGAATAGAGAGAATGGGGGGCATTATAGGTGGGGGATCCGTTAGTCATTATTGTTACCAGCGTTATTATTTTTATGGCTTATCATTTCCTAACCAGAAATAAGAAAAAGCTAGAAAAATTGCGTAGAGAATGGAAAACAGGTGAGTTCCACGCCTTAAGTGAAGATCTGAAATCTATATCTTCTTACTGGTCGAATAAGAAGAACAGTAGCCAAAGTTACTTCGGGGTAGATCAGCTAACCTGGGATGATTTAGCGATGGATGAAATCTTCCATAAGCTTAACTATACACAGTCAACAGTTGGCTCAGAATATTTATTCAATCAACTTCGTGATATTGATCCGAAACTTGAAGGGATAAATGAACAGGAAGAACTTTACTTTTTGCTGGCAAACGACCAGGCGTTAAGGGAACAAGTACTACTTACTCTGTCAGGTCTTGGAAAATTAAATTATACGAACTCGTCTTCTTTTTTCCACGAACATCATCACGAAAAAATTGATCATTCGTATCTTTACATTTTACTAGCACTACTGCCAATAGCTTCAGTTGCCATGATGTTTTTTAGTTTACAGTACGGCATTGTAAGTCTAATTCTTACATTTACGATTAATATGCTAGTCTACTATCGCAATAAAAACAGATTAGAAAACAAGATGTTTTCAATTACATACGCGGCGGCGATTATTAATACAGGCAAAAAATTAACAACAATTAATCACCCTGCGCTCGGAGCATATGTGAAGGATATTAAGGATAATCTCAAACCGATTAAGAAAATCTCATTTTGGGGAAAGATGGTTTCCACTGGTGGTGGCGGGGAATTTGATTTCGTATCTGAATATATCCGCATGTTATTCATGCTGGATTTCATCGCATACAATCGAATTATCGAAACAATAACCGATCATAAAGAAGCGTATCGTCAAGTATGGGAGCGGATAGGGGAGTTGGATGCAGCGATTGCAGTTGCATTTTACCGCAAATCGCTTGATACCTATTGTAGGCCAGCATTTATTGAAGATGAAAATCTTCTATTCGAAAATATAGCACATCCACTTATCTCTCATCCAGTCACGAACACATCTACTTTGGGTAAAAGCACACTTGTTACAGGATCTAATGCTTCCGGGAAATCAACCTATATTAAAGCAGTCGCGATCAACGCAATTTTGGCGCAGACAATTCATACAGTGCTGGCTACAAAGTGGACGATGAAACCTAGCTATATCGTTACTTCAATGGCGATTCAGGATAATGTATTGGACGGAGATAGTTATTTTATAGCTGAAATAAAATCACTTAAGCGGATTATTAAACTGATTGAAGAAGGAAAACCGGTCATTTCATTTATCGATGAGATATTAAAAGGAACGAATACGATTGAACGAATTGCTGCATCGGCCTCAATGATGGAATGGCTGGCTTCGAATAAAGGCATGAATCTTATTGCCTCACATGATATCGAACTGACCGAAATGACTAGAACAATCTACACAAATTATCATTTCAGAGAATCCATTGAAAATGGCGAGGTACTGTTTGACTATAAAATTCATGATGGACCGTCACGAACCCGAAATGCCATTAAACTTCTTGAAATACTTGCCTATCCGGAAAGCATTACAGAGAACGCGAACAACTTGGCAAAACACTTTACGGAATGGCGAAATTGGGAGGAAATCAAAGGGGATGAGTTGAGCAAATCGCGTGCTTTTTCGGATAAGAACTAATTTTTTTCTTAATAGGGGGTAACGAAGAATGAATAATAAAACGTTGGTATTGTTATTGGTTGTCTTAGGAATTAACACTTTGCGATATGGATCCTATCTGTTAGAGGGGTCTACAAGTACCTATTATTTAGTATTCTTTTCTTTAAATTTATTATCTATGATTGTAGTTGGCATCAAAGCATTTAAAAATACTGACGCGAACAGAATTTCAGAAAGAAAACAGGAATAGATAGCTTGTTGAAGTAAGTACAACAAGCAGTTTCCTTTTGAGGTGTCGGAATGGGTAAATTAAAAAACAAAACCCCAGATTTTATTGCATATTTCGCCTTAGGTGTAGTCTTAGGCGTGATATCCAAGTATCTAGATACCATTGCAATTATTGATGAGAATTGGTGGATGAGCATTCTATCTTACCTGGGGGATTTATTTACGAGGTTAGGTATTTGGGTTTTGATAGCAACCGTTATTGCCGCATATAGTAAAACGCTCAGTAAAGCTGCATTGAATACGTTCGTTTTCTTTTTAGGAATGCTCATCAGTTATTATTTATATTCAGCTTATTTATTTGGATTTTTCCCAACCAGCTACTTTTTACTTTGGGGCAGTATTGCACTAGCGTCTCCTATTCTGGCAATCATTGTTTGGCAAGCGAAAAATAGTATGCGTCCGGCTAATAGCTTACCGGCATTACCTATGGGATTAATGCTAAGCCTTTCTTTGGGAGTAGGTTTCTTTTATATGTCTTTAAGTTATGTGGAAGAACTCATTATGTATGTCATTTTATGTAGGATCTTTTACAAGGAACCAAAACAATTGGCGGTCATTGTTACTTTGTCATTCGTGGTTATGTTTATTGTTAAACGAATAAGTCCCTTTGCTTTTTAATTTCCATTTTGGAGAAACGTGGAGGTTGCATATAAAAAGTAAAATATTTATATCGATTTGTTTAAAGATCTGGCAAAGTTATTTATTGAAAACGATATTCTAATCCAAAAAGTATTATGATGAACGAATAAATAAAAAAGGGGGTGAAGAATTGGATTTGTTTTCATTTGTACCCATTATATTTTTCCTTGTCTATATTTTTATTTTTGTATTCGTCGCTTACTTATTAATCACGGTAATTCTGTTCATGAAAAGGAAAAATCGCAGTGATGAGTTATTACTTCAAAAAATGGATGAATTATCACAGAGGTTAGTGGAATTGAAAGAAGATAAAAGAAGTTAATCATTTATCTTCTTTCAAATTGGACCACTTTAAAGGGGGAATTCAGTAGTGAAATGGGAAAAGGCGAAAGTTCTTGTACTTGGAACTTTTCATATGTCGGAACATGAGGGCTTATATGCAGAGAAGAGGCAAGTTGAAATTGAGGAATTGGTCTCTAAACTAGCGGGTTTTAAGCCAACAAAAATTGCAGTTGAAATGGTACCGGAAGATGGTGAATTTTATAATGAAAAATATAAACAATACAAATTGGGTACATATGAATTGGAAATGAATGAAATTTATCAAGTAGGCTTTCGTTTAGGTTTAAAGCTGGGGCATAATTGGATTTATCCAACCGATTGGATGGGTGAGGCTGAGATGGAATATGGAGAAGTTGAGAAGTGGGCGCAAGACAATCAACCAGAACTTTTAAGTGAAATATATCAGGGGCTTTCTATACTTGAATTAACGGAAAGTAAAAGCATAGTGGACTATTATCAAGAACTAAATGAGCCCTCTTGGCTTAACATGTTGCATAGAATGTATGTAAATATGGCCCGTATAGGCGATGTTAATAACAATATTGGCATGAAGTGGTTAAGCTGGTGGTACAAAAGAAACTTAATTATGTTCGCTAATTTAACGCGTCTGATTGATTCGGAAGAGGAAAGTATTTTATTTTTAGTAGGCAGTTCGCATTCAACTATCGTGAACAAATTTCTAGAAGAGAGTGAAATTTGTGAGGTTGTCCGACCGCTAAACTATCTATCTTAAATTAAAAAATGTTGACTTTACAAGATCATACTAATGAAATTCTACAAGTATTTATTCTGCTTATAGATGAAGGAGAAAAAAATGAGGTTAGAAGAAATCATCGGCATCGTTAGGGAATATTTTTCTTTGGCATTATTAGCAGTAATTGCTTTGGGAATGATCTATTTTCTAATCTATTTCATTGTTTATAAAAGACTATTCAAAGGGAAGAGAACGCTTCCGAAAAAACAGATGCTATTGCTGGGCATGTTTATGGGTTATGTCATCATGGTGATTGGCGTGACTTTTTTGATCAGGGGACCTAACTATCATAGCGGGATAGACTTATCCTTATTTTCTTCATACCGTGAAGCTTGGTATCAGTTTAGCATTCGACATTGGCAGTTCATCTATTTAAATATATTCATGTTCGTACCCTTCGGCATTTTATTCCCGCTGTTGCATCCACGCTTTCGAAAAGCTGTATGGACAATCGGGGGAGCCGCGTTATTTACGCTATCCATTGAAAGTGTTCAGTTAATAACGGGTTACGGTAATTTTGTAGTGGATGATTTATTTAATAATTTTCTGGGGGCAACCATTGGATATGGGATTACCATGGGCTTTATTAGCATAAAAGATAAAAAAATAAAGCGATTCTTTTACTACCTATCCCCTTTATTGCTAGTGATTATCTTTTCAGGGAGCATGTTTACGTATTATCACTCGAAGGAGTTTGGGAACCTTTCCATTGTGCCAACTCATAAAATTGATATGAGACCAGCCGCAATTACGACGAATGTAGAATTGAACGACAGCGGTAAGACGGTTCCGATTTATAAGGCACCAAGCTATTCAAAGAGTGCCGCTGACGAATTTGTTCAGGATTTTTTTGGACGCATACAGGAAGGTCCTTCAGACATGGAGGATATTTCTTATCCAGATTTAGCGATGTATCGAATTAATGGCGAGAATTCATATAATATGTCATTCCAATTCCTGGATGGAAGCTACAGTTTCACGGATTTTTCAATCCTGGACCCGGGTATAAAGCTTACAGATGTAGATGAAGAAACTTTGGAAGAAAATTTAATGAAATTCGGCATTGAAATTCCTCAGGAAGCCAAGTTTCAAAAAAGTGATACTGGCGTGTATGAGTGGACAGTAGATAAAAAAGTGATGAAAAACCAGTTGATAGATGGTGCTGTAAAGGCAAGTTATTACAATGATCATACGGTGAAGGAAATCGAGAATCAGTTAGTTATCTACGACAAAGTTCGAGACGTTCAAATAAAGAGTGAACAAGAAGCGTATCAAGAAATTTTGGTAGGGAAGTTTCAAGTTTACGCTGAGAATAACAAGATTGATAGCTTACAAATCCATAAAGTATGGGTCAGCTATTATTTAGATTCCAAAAGCTATTACCAACCTGTTTATGCCTTTCAAAGTACAGTAGATGAGATGGATATGATTATTTTAGTTCCAGGAATCTAGTCATTGAGAGGAGTTAAGAAAGCGTTGGAGAAATACACATCATATGTGTTTCGTTCCAAAACAAATCCGTTCAGTTGAGCGGTACAAAAACGCAATTAAACAACCAAGTTACCTAGCTCGCATATGAATTAGGTATCTTTGTTTTGCCTATCCATCAACCTTTTGATTCAAAAGAAAACAGCTTTGGGCGGCTAATACATACGTTAAAGCCGCTGCTAATTTGTTGGTTAAAGTTGTGTTCTTAAAATTTCTTATGCAACAATCGCGCCGGATAGCTGCCTTTGTTCACTCTTTTGGTTTAGAACAATCTGTACAAAGGATTTTGCTCTCGTTTTTCAAATAAGCTTTAATTTCTACCATCCCTGCATATTGTGGCACTTTCATTTTTGCATATATTTCTTCTCCTGGTTGAACTTCACGACTACAATTAGAACAATACAACTTACGTTTAAACAATTGGCTACCTCCTTATATAACAATCTGGCCCGTTAATGGCATAAAGTTTGTGCAACAATCGCACCCGTTTGAGGCACCTCTTATTTAATCACTATACAAGTCGTCGACTTCTTCCCATTTGGAATCGGAATTATCGGCCTTTCTCCAAACTTGTCCTGTAGTTATGTCATACATATAAATAATTCCATCTTGCACAACCACTCTATATGAGTCACTTTCTCCATCATAGGACTGATTAATACTAACACTCTCCGCCACATCGCCAAGACCACTTCCTATAAATCCTCCAGCAAAAAGAATACAAATACCTAGAAATATGAGAACCCCATTATTATTTTTCTTCTCCAATTTCGTTCACCCCTACGATTATGAATTACAAACTTACCCTTGGTTTCCCCTATTCCGCAATCTGGCCCGTTAATGGCATAAAATTTGTGCAACAATCGCGCCCGATTGCAGAACGCTTTACAAATATTAATTAAGCTTTAATAATTTGAAGGTTAGATAAATCATCAAAGATATAAAGAAAAACAGAGTTTCAAAATTAACAAGAAATGTATTTGGCTTCATTATTGTAAACAGCTTAATTCTTTTTATTAAACTCGCATCTAGAATGATAAATAGATAATAAAAAATGAATAATCCAAATAAAAACATCAAACCTGCCATTAATATTTCTTCATTTTGCCAAAAGGTTATACCTAAAAATATAGCCCATATACATTTAAAAACATTCACTAAACTTTCATATGGATGGGATAATGTCGCCATCATATGATTTCCTTGGCTATCAGTAATTGCACCATTTTCGTTATGCTTTGTTATAAATGCTAAATGACCAGTTTGCAGAACCATACCAATCACTAACATAATTAAATATACTGAACCAAACACAGTTCCTACTAACAGAACATCTGAATCTAGCAATTGAAATAGTACAAATGGTAATGGTAGCCAAACTGCATACATTATTGCCATTAATAAATGTATAAAAGCATACTCATTACTTTTAATCATCTTTTGGAACCTAAAAATAATCGTTAAAAATATTAAAATTCCTATCCAACCAAAAATCATTGTTGAAAATACCATTACGCCCTCCCTTTACAAATTAATCAGCCTATAAATGTCGAATTTTTTCATAAACATTCCCCATAAACTGGCCCGATTGTTGAATACTGAATATATACTTAATCCTACTGCCATTATACCGGAATTACCACAAAAACCCTTTTTAAAATGAAATAGCACCGCTAATTGCGATGCTAATAGTTGTTTTAATTCGTTGTTATTTCGCTTGTTATTTTAACTTTTATACCAGTGAATTGAACGGGTTAGTTCCAAACCAATCCAGGCTTTTTCTTTCGTTATAATTCCTCCACTTGACGAGACACCATTTAGTGTCGTATTATAAAACCAAGATACGACACCGTTCAGTGTCGCATGTTGGTTATGCAAGTCAGGGGGGAGTGATTGTGAACAGGACAGGACCAAAAAGAGATGTTTATGAGGCTGTTGCGGATCCGACAAGACGAAAGTTAATTCAAATACTGTCAGATGTTGAGGAATTACCCCTCCACGAATTAACCCCTCATTTTCAAATGGGTCGCACGGCAGTATCTAAACACTTAACCATCCTTAGGGATGCCCATCTTGTCAGTGTTCGAAAGGTCGGTAGAGAAACGAGGTATCGGTTAAATGCCGCGCCGTTGCAAGAGATTCAAGATTGGGTAGCATTTTATGAAGATTTTTGGAAAGCAAGAATGACCAAATTACATCAATTATTGGAGGAAAAGAAATGAAACCAGATGTATCATTAGATTTTCAATTTACAAGTTCAATCGAGCAAGTATGGAAGGCATTAACGGAATCGGATATGCTTGCGGAATGGATTTG
Source organism: Sporosarcina sp. 6E9 (assembly GCF_017921835.1). NCBI lineage: Bacteria > Bacillati > Bacillota > Bacilli > Caryophanales > Caryophanaceae > Sporosarcina > Sporosarcina sp. 6E9. The sequence goes on from NZ_JAGEMN010000001.1 coordinate 64,279, forward strand.
GGATAATGATTTTAAACCGGTTGTTGGACATAAATTTCAGTTTCGAGCGGAGCCTTCCGAATGGTGGGACGGTATTGTAGACGGCGAAGTGCTTGTAGTAGACGAGCCTCATCGATTATCATACACATGGGCAAGTGCCGGAGAAACGACTACTGTTACATGGACATTGAAAGAGGATTCGGATGGAACTGTTCATCTGCATCTTGATCAATCTGGATTTAGTGATGCGACAAAAGCAACCGAAGGAGCCATTGAAGGAGCTAAATATGGCTGGACAAGTATGGCGAACAAGCTCGAAAAAGTGTTAGCTGAGTAATAAAATATATTAATCCGAAATACGTTAGGCCGCCATTAGTCAAAATGGCGGCCTCTTTCATCATCATTTGAAGACTTACGATTCATATGTATATCCTATGATCAATGGGACAAAAAGGTTTGAAATATCGAGTCGAAGCTATATTATTAAGAGTAGGAAAAAATATATTACAATTACTTATAAAGTAAGGGGTATGACAATGGCTTTAGTAAGAAATTTCTTTATGGAGTTATCCCAAAACCAACTTTTGAATAGTGCTGCTAAAAAGTATGGACTTAAAATGGGTGCTCAGAACGTTGTCGCGGGGACAAATATCGAAGAAACAATTGAAAGTATTAAGAAGCTGAATGCGGCAGGAATTTCTTGTACTGTCGATAATTTAGGCGAATTTGTCTATGAAAGAGAAGAAGCAACCGAGGCGAAAAATAGCATTCTTGATGTAATTGAAGCGATTCATACGCATAGCGTGGATGCACATATTTCATTAAAGCCATCACAACTAGGCCTTGATATCGATTATAACTTTTGTTATGAAAACTTAAGAGAAATTGTCGAAAAAGCGAATCAATATAATATTTTCGTAAACTTCGATATGGAAGATCACGAACGTCTTCAACCTTCTTTTGATATTTTGGAAACGTTATCAAAGGACTTTAACAATATCGGAACTGTTATTCAAGCCTATTTCTTTAGAGCCAAAGAAGATATCGAAAAATATAAGGATTTCCGTTTGCGAATCGTAAAAGGTGCTTATAAGGAGCCGGCTGAAATCGCTTACCAAGAAAAATCCGTGATTGATGAAAATTACATCGAGTTAATCGAGTGGCATCTATTGAATGGTAAGTTTACATCGATTGCAACACATGATCATCATGTCATTAATCATGTAAAACAATTTGTTAAAGAACACAACATTTCAAACGATAAATTTGAATTCCAAATGCTGTATGGTTTTAGAACAGATATGCAACAGGAGTTGGCGCAGGAAGGGTATAACTTCTGCGTTTACGTACCATTTGGAGATGATTGGTACGGCTACTTCATGAGACGACTTGCGGAACGCCCACAAAACTTGAACCTTGTCGTGAAACAAGTCTTCACAAAGAAAACGAATACGATGATTGGTCTTGCTGCGGGTGCGTTTATACTAGGAAGACTCACAAAGAAAAAATAAATTAACAACGAGCAAAACAACTTATGTAAAGAGACACAAAACTGCAATGGTAACCCGTTCAGTTGAGTGATACAAAACATAAATTTAACACACAATTAGAGTCCGAATTCGCATACGAATTGGACTCTTTCTTTTTGCCAGTGTATCAACATTTATGAATTCAACACACCTAATTTAGACGCTCTATTGATAAGCCTATAGCAGGATTTCAATTTCTATTGTAGGTCTGCTAATGTATGTGTTAATACCGCTATTAAATAACTCGAAGGTTTCGTTCACAGAGTCCAAGGAATGAAATTTGGTTCTTCTATAAACAGGCCACAATTGCCTAATAAAGATTGCACAAGAAGGAGAGTGATTTAAGTGAGGTATATTGAGATTGGTCTAGCTTTATTTTTTATAAGCTTTTGCTTGTTTTTCATAGGTTTGTACTTAGTAGAGGGGTTTTTTATACCAGGTTTTATTGTCCTTTGGATAGGGGTTACTTTAATGGCTATTGGTATTAAGAAGAGGGATAGTTTGTTAGGTTAACGGGTGCAATACTTGAATAAGTGTTGCCTTGCATTCGGATCAAATTGGTTAGATCCGTCTGCTTTATGGCAGTTCTTTTTTTAATGAAGGAAAAAGGTGATTTTGTTATGGGTGATAGACTTTGGGAGCACGAACCATTCGACGAATATGAATTAGAAGAATTGACCCAGAATTTATTAATAAAAGCAGAAAAAAGTTTAAAAGTAATACTACCAGATTTTTATGTTGAATTAATGAGAACTCAAAATGGTGGACGATTATTTAAAAACTCTTTCAAGATTAATAAGAAGAATGTGATTGCGGATCATCTTCTAGGTATTGGTAGTAGGAAAAATGAAGGGATCCTTATTACTCCTTATATGATTAAAGAATGGGGTTTGCCTAACGATATTGTCTTAATTAGTGGAGATGGACATAGTTGGTTTTTTCTAGATTACCGGCAAAAAAAAGAGGATCCTTGTGTTACCTTCATAGATACAGAAGAAAATTTTGAAATAATAGTAGCGAATAATTTCAAAGGGTTTATAGATAAACTTTTTCGAGATGGTAAAGTGAATGAGTTTGAATTAATTTCAGAAAGCTCTTATACAACGGGGCAACTTGAGAGAGTGGTTGAACAGGGTGATGATCCATTCTTGATCACAGACAGTTTTTTATATTATTCTGTAGCTGATTGTGATTTTGATTGGTTAGTGTCACAAGCCCTTATTGTTATGGACAATCCAGATGAATTCATAGCACCGGAAGTGATGGCTTACATGATGAAGAAGATTGCCAACACGGAACAAAAAATCAGTAATAAGGATTCGTTAGTTTCATTAGCCGAAAAAATTAAAAATCACGAGTCTGTCGAAGTTAGAAAATACTACACAAGTATACTAAATTATATAAATTAAAATGATTAAGTATTTTTTAATTGAACTACAGGCGCGTATACATCTCAAGAGAACCCGTTGGTCTATTAGTCAGTTTTTTTGTTTTAATACACTAAGCTAATAGATGAAACCGTCTGCTAGTGTTATAATAAGTGTAGGCAATTTTCAGATAGAATTTGTCAACACGATTATGGGGGAATTTATGAATGTCGAATGTAGTAAAAGTTATTTTCGAAAGCAATTCAGCAATTGCTGAAAATGAAACAGTAAAGAATTTCGTGAAAAACAGTCCAGCTGGACATTGTTCTGTATTACTGAATGATGAACATTATGTGGTCGTAAAAAACGATGAGAAAACACCTGTAAGTTTGGAAAAGGTTCGGGCAACTGCTGGAAATATTTCACGTGACTTAGGCAGCCGGAAAGTTGAAACTGCGGTTGCAGTAGCTGATGATATTGCAGCTGGCTTTGCAGAATTGGAGAAAGAAGCTGTTCTAACTGCATTTGTCGAAGGTTGGGAACTCGGCGCTTATCAATTTGTCACGTACAAACCAAGTGTCACAGCATTCAATACAGCGCTAGAAGTTGAAGGGGACGAGTCAGTCCAATCAGCCGTTACGACAGGGAAGATTCGCGCAGAAGCAACTGCATTCTCACGCGATTTGATGAATGAAGTCTCTAACGTCTTAAATCCAGAAACTTTTCCAGAAGTTTTGAAGAAGCAATTTGAAGACACAGACGTTGAAGTGAATGTGTTAGATAAAGAGAAACTTGAAGAAATGGAAATGAACGGTGTACTGACTGTCGGTCGCGGAAGTACATATAAACCAGCATTCGTAGAACTCGTTTATAAAGGCGACGCATCGAAACCACTCGTAGCATTGGTCGGAAAAGGCGTCACTTTCGATACAGGCGGCATCAGCTTGAAGAGTGGTAAAGACTTAAGCGATATGCGTATGGACATGGGCGGCGCTGCAGCGGTTGCAGGCGCGATGACCTTGCTTGCGAAAACAAAAGCGAAAGCGAACGTCGTTGTTTTAATTCCAATGGTTGAAAACATGCCAGATAATACATCAGTTCTTCCGGGCGAAGTCATCACTTATAAAAATGGTTTGACAGTTCAAGTCGGAAACACTGATGCAGAAGGTCGTCTCATCTTAGCAGATGCCTTGATCCGTGCAGGCGAATTAAATGCGGAGTATATCGTGAATATCGCAACACTAACAGGTGCAATTGGGAATGCACTTGGAACTGAATTAGGCGGCGTCTTCGGAGATGAGGAACTATCTGCTGAAATGAAGAAAATTGGCGATCAAAACGGTGACTTTATCTGGCCAATGCCATTAGTTGAAGCTTATGAAAGTTCACTAGATAGCGATTATGCAGATATGAACAACATCAGTTCATTAAACATGGCAGGTTCCATTACAGCAGGTCTATTCCTCCGCCGCTTCGTACCGAAAGAAAGCAAATGGCTGCACGTCGACATGGCGGGCGTCATGGACAAAAGCAAAGCATCTGGCTACTATGCAAAATCTGCAACAGGATATGGTGCAAGACTATTAGCTGACTTTACAACATTTGTTTCGAAATAATTAGGGGAGTGCTCAGTCTGGATGACTGAGCACTTTTTTAGATTGAAAATACATCGGATACTTGATGAAACGACTAAAGCCGCCCACGAAAAGACCATAACCCCGTCGTAAACGACTAAAGCGCGAACGAAACGACCATAACGCCATCAAAACGACCAAAACCCATCTTAAACGACTAAACAACACACCAATCCAACCAAACCCAACAAAAAAAACCGCGCCATCAACCAGCGCGGTCCAACAATTCACTCACAAACAAGCACTTGCCTTACAAATAATCCTTTTTTCGCTTCACAGCGGTCTGAAATCGTAAATCCGACTTCTTCAATCATATGATCGATCGTGTCAATCGTCACAACAATAACCCTATCGGCAATCCGTCGCGCCTGACGCAAGATATCCAGTTGATCTTCAGGTGTCGCTTCTGAAAAAATATTGTACGGCATATCGATAATCGCGACATCATACTTGTCCATAACATCTGCAATCGCACCGTGTTCCACATCACCAGAAAGGCCAAAGTATGCAATGTTCTCTTTCGCAGGCTTAATTACAAGCGGGTTAATATCCCGTCCGATAATGTCGATTCCCATTGAAAGCGCCTCAACAAGCACATTTCCAATTCCGCAACATGGGTCAATCACTTTTAACCCATCAGGATTTGGAACCGCAATATTTGCTACAGCTCTAGCGACACGCGTACTCAAAGCGGTGGAATAGCTATGCGGTTTTTTCTGGTGACGAAACCAAACCGATTCGCTCTCAACGTACTTCCCGAAATACCAGTGTTTATCCAGTACCAAAAATCCATAAACGCTTTCAGGGTGAAACAAATCCGGTTCACCGTTAATCTGTAAGCCAATTTCACGCTCGATTTTGCGTCGATCCGCATGTTCCATCTTTTCCGTTCCGTCTAATACCATTGTATTCATACAAACAACTTTAAAAGTTGTTCCTGAAACATCTAGTTGCGCAACTTGTTGGACCAGACTTTCCCAACTATCCGCATCGTATAACACTTCAAGTCGCTCTTTCATAAACGGACTGCGACTCGGATTGATCTTCTTATCGCTTAACAACACATTCGACTGCGTATCAAACCCAAAAAAAGAACGCATTTCCAATTGGCATAAGTCGTATTCATCCCCATGTCGGACATAAGTATAAACGAATTTAGAACTGGTCATTCAGCATCCTCGATTTCCGCAACCATAGAAAAGATAAATGAGTAGATGAGGTCATAAGCTTCTAGCAATGTCATTTCTTCAGTAAAGCCAGTCGCATAATTCAAGGCGAAATTCATATCAAATAAACCATCATTGCCAGAGAAAGCTACACTATATTTTCCTACATCACCAGATAAATTTGTATCAAGGTATTCTTTAATTGCTGCTTCATATTTCTTTTTCATTTTCAATCCAAACATCGCTGTATAAGTTTCGAATACATCATCGACTTCTAAAGAAACAGCATCGACGCCGACGAGATCGAATGATTTTGATTCGACGTATAAAAATTCTTTTATATGCGTTTTCAGATGATCAATCTTTTCTTCTAAAAAACGAGGTGTTTCAACGATGATAAGCGCCACTGTTTCTTTTTCACAACGCTCCAAATAAGCATCTGAAAAATTTGAAGTGGCATCTTTTAGAACGACTTCAACGCCAGTAGGGAGGAGTTGATGCGTTTCTGCATAATCTTTTTCTACTTTATGTAATTCGATTTTTTGGGGATCATTTAGTAATTGGTCTGCTATATATTGTTCCAATTGTTTTTTCAACATGTAACTTCACTCCTTATTCTTCCGTAGTCTATCCTATCATAGTTTTTCTAGAACGGACGTTCAATTGAATTGTGATGAATCGAATAATTTATTGTTAGAAATGGAATGGAGAAGATCCACATTTTATGGGTAGCGATAAGCGATCCATCCTTATTTTCCCGAACGATAAAATCTTCTTCAATCGGCAATTTTAATATCTTTTTCTTCACAGCCAAATAAATACCGGCATCTGGAGTAGGAGCGTTAAGATTTTGACTTGTAAGGCGCAAGTCTCGTCCATCTTGCATCAAATCCAACACACCAATCATGGTTGAAAAAGGCAATGGTAATGCGATATTCATATAGGTACGCTCTTCATTTTCATGAATGGAATAAAGCGCGACAAAAGCAGTCTCTCCATTTACATTTCGAACCCACGCACGAACACTTGCACGACCATCCAGTTCTTCATCTACTGAAAGAATCACACCCGTCATTTCAATTTCTCTTCGGTGCAAAGGCAAATTGATTTGCTTCAATTTCCGACTAATTGCCTTGTAAACAACCGCGAAAGGCATAAACCAAGCATGCCACTTTACAGAGGCAAATAAGCGGTAATCCACTGTGTTTTCATAGAAATCAATGACCTTGGGCGAGAGTGTATGGCAATCGAGTTGAGGTTCGAATACTTTCATACGATCAACAAGTCCTGATATTTCGGATTGCTCTTCACTTAAAAATTTGCCGCGAATCTTGCTAACAGGAAATGTCCGCGGAGAAAAAGTTGTTTTTGGAACAGATAGCGACCAACCGATAAGGCCAATCATTGCAAATAAAACACAATTCAACAGTCCATGAAAACGCAACATGAAATCGATAGAAACAGAAACAATTCCGAACCCATTTCCTAGTGCGTAAAACAAAGAAAATACAATAGTAAGCCCAAGTGCAGCAAAAGAAACGCGAACGAACCATTTTTGAATGCGACTAACAAAAGGTGTCTTCCAAGTGAGATAAAGTAGCCCATAGATACCAAATATGTAAAGGATGACAGAGAAAAGTTCAATCCACCGCGAAAACGTAATGCCAATGGCGACAACCATAGGCGATACGATAATAACCAAGCAAATGAATCGGTAAAATTTATTTTTATAAAGCCTTCCTAAAAACCCTACGAAAATTGGCAATAAAAACGCGGAGTAATGAAAATGGATGCCTGTCAACCACGTGATTAATGGTGTAAAACCAGTGTCGATTCCTGCGACATAGGCAAAATACCATCCACCGCCAAGCGCTAGGTAAACAAGTCCGCTATCAATCGCAAACTCTTCAATATTTGTAAACCCTCTGTCAATAAAACGCGATAACCCGTAGCACGCAATAATAACGGTAAAAACTAAATAAACATCAGCTAAAAAGCTATCCCATTGGGAGGGCACCCATTGAATTACCACCACTGAAACATATGCAGGCACTGCAAAATACCAATAATACCTCGACAACCAATCCCCTGGAACCATCACGAGCCGTAAAGCAATCGGAACATACACCAATTGCGCAACTGTCAAAAGTAGAAATGGCCAATGATCAGTACCGATGAGCATATAAATAAAAAATAGCAAACTATGTATAAGTACAAAGTTACGCATCTTCATCTGCAGAAAACGTCCCTTCATATGAAAAAACCATTCCAATCAATAGATTCTCCACTTGAACAATGATTTGATAGCATTCGAGTTCATCCACATATTTCTCCGTCACAGTCGCCAGGCCTTGAAATAATTTCGGTAGGGGAATTTCAAACTTACCGAGAACGAGCTTTTGATTCAACGAGGCAATCTTTAAATCTCCCTCCGGAGTCACTGTAAATGTTAAATCAGCATACACCTTATGTGGTTCCCCTAAATAATCTTTAATCACGAGCCGCTCTTCATCAAGACTCATCAACGCATTGAAATATCTTTTTTTATTGCCAAAATAAAATATGCGCTCCCAATGAACATGGCTTTTATCGTAATCCGTCAAATAAGCCGTATTCGTGATTGAAAAGGGAATCGATTTTCCGCGTTCTGGAAAGAGTAGTTTCCACTTTGTACCAATACGGAAAAAGGGAGAGAGCCACTTGGGACCGCCCTTTATTTCATCCATAATTCCAGAGGCTTTGAAAACAGTGCCTGCCGGCAAGTCGTACCGTTTTTGAAGCATCGGATGCAGTCGAGAAAAATCATCACCCATTACTTTTTTAAAAATCATTTTACACACCTCGTCGTTTTCTTAGACAACTTTTGGCAGACGGAACATCCCTCGATAACATGAATCCAATCACGGAAAGAATAATGAGCGAAAGATTGAACGTCACGGGGTTGAATGGATGAATTGCTGTTTCAGGAAGAGAAATGACCGCTGTAATTGTTAATAATGGAAACAAAATCATTTGCACTAGAAACAAATGATCTTTCCGACGGTAGAAAAGCCAAAACAGACCAAAAAAGACCTCCAACAAGCCAATTATCATGACTACTAACAATGCATGTCTATCCGAAAAGACATTGCCAATCATCGAAAGTTCCGCCGGATGCATGCCGATAATTTTAGGAATCAACCCTTGATACATCCATATAAAAGCAAATGCGTATGTCATCATATAGGTACTGAAAAAACGGACGTACTGGGAGGAGGGGGTTTCACCTTTTTCAAGCCATCTTTTCAACACGTCAAAGCTTAACGCGGTTGCCCAGCCAATCAATGGACGGAAAACAAACTTGTCTACTATTTTACCGACTCGACCGAAATTGACGTCATAATCGTATTGCGTTAGAAATTTCACTGAGTCATCCAGTTGTTCATATTTCCAATACCCGCGACCTTCACGAATAGGGGAAAGTTTTTGCGGGGTACCAAAATGAAGTGAAGAAGTTCTTTGGTTATCGTTTTGAAACGAGCCAATACTTTTCCCCCATCCTTCGACTTTATAAAAAGGGCCGACTGTCCTTGTATAGGTAAACTGCTGGGCTTCGTTTTCTTTTTTCGTCAAGTAGGTTATGGAGGAAAAACGAAGATCCCATTGTTCATGTAAGTGTGGATTTTGAGAAGCTTCCCATAAGGCATCAAGTTTAGAGTGAATCGGAACTTCAACGTAAATTGGTTTTGACTTCAAACAATGCACCTCCAATCGTTTTCAATGTACTAATTATAACGAATTATAAGTATAAAGGTTACCATTCAAATAAATGAAAAAACGACAGTGTCTTAGACACTGTCGCCATGTTCAATCGATAACGCCGTGCTGGATAAATTCAACATCGACATTATACTTAACCTCAATTGTAGGAAAACTTTCACGCCACTCTTCTACTGTTAAATTCTTCCCTTTTTGGCTGCTTTTATAAATACGACCATAACCAAAAGGGTCAGACTCAAGCTTTTGAAGTTTAGCCAAGAGCTTATCAAAATGATCTTCCATGTACTTTTTCACTTCATTTTCTATCAATTTACCGACTTGTGACTTTTTCAATACGATTCCTGCTGACTGCTCTAATAAGCGTAATCTCAGCGTTGTGTCTGTTTGAAAAACTAATTGATCTTCATCCAATACTTTTGTTTTACTATGCCCTTTATCTATTACAAATATCATCTGAACTTCTGTTTCCTGCGGCCTCTTTTCTCGTTCTTCAAGGTGGTCTTTAAACGGAGCAAGCGGTAATGTAACCTCTAAATGGTGTTCTTTTACAGTTCGCTCCATTAAGTTTATGAGCGTTGCTTCATCGCTAGTTAATTCGCCAATCATTTGATCGCCTTTAAATAATGCAAGTTTACTCAGTTTAGGCATGTCTTCTTCTATTTCAAAAATCGGTAGTACATTATCTTGTCCAACATCATAGTAAGTCGTCAAAAAGTCTTGTAACGTCTTTCGAGGAATATTATGATCGTTTGAACGGTTAGCAATCAGTCCATGTAAATACTGTCCAATATCTGTCGCAATATTTTCTTCATCAATCGATAATAATTCTTTTGCAGTCGTATCACTCACGGACAAATACATTAAATCCGGAATTCGTGCATCGCGTGCAGAAGTGTCCAATAGTGGTAAAATTCCTTTTTCCGCTAAATCTCTTCCAATTACTGAGAGTTTTAACTTACCAGGGGCAAGTTTGTATAAAAAGGCATCTCCGGCATTCTCTGTTGCACCTTTAACTGTTTTCGCCTTACCTGATAATATCTTAGTCATCTCTGTTGAGTCTGGGGTAAATTGAAAAGTGACTAAAGTAGTTTCGAGTAAGTCCTCATCCGTGATGTCAAGTCCACGCGCGTTAATAATCCCTATTTTTTCGATTGCTTGGGTTTCCACACAACTTGCAAGTAAAAAACTGGAAAGGGATAGGATTATTATTTTCTTGAAATTTTTCATTTTGTACTTCCTTTAGTTTTCTGACGTCGCTTTTTGAACAAGACGATTGGAAGAAGCAGTAACGGATAGATAAATACAATCCAAAATCCCATCACATTAACGATGTCGCTAACTTTTCGAATTTCGAAATCTCTATTGAGCACTGTACAAACGATTAAAGATAAAATTGAAACGACATATAATGTGGTGTTTTCCGGTATGGCATATAGACGTTTCGCCCCGTGTGTAATCATCCACATTAGAAGCACCATCGTTGGAATGGTAACCATCATCCATTCTGCGATGATGAAATAGTCAAAGCGTTCCATAAATGAAAAAGAGACAGATTTAAATAAAGATAAAACTGGCCAGGTAATCAAATTGAAATCATTTGGGCTAAAATAGCCGAGGGAAATAATCGTTGTACTCAGAACGAGTAAAGCGGAAATCGATATCCCAATATAACTCGGTAGTTTTGCATCTTTTTTGTTGTCAATAAAAGGATAAATCACAAATATAATTTCCAATCCGAGAAAAGTATAAATAGTTGATCGGGCACCTTTTAGCAATTCCGTAAAAGAGGCGTCGAACATTGGAAAAAAGTGCGTGACTTCCATTCGCGAGATTGGATCATATAGCAAGAGGAAAATCCATGGTGACAGCAAACTGAAAATAAAGACAGTGCCAACCACGACACGAATCCCGCCTTGAACACTATAGATAACGAGTAAAAGTAACAATAAGCCCATAATGAAAGTAGTAATCGTTGGAAAGATAAATACTTGAACGATTTCAATATAATTTAGCAATACTGAGAGAAACTCCACCATAAAGAAAAGAAGATAAATAGTACCAAGCAATTTTCCAATCCATCTACCAAAGATATCGACTTGAATGCCGAAAATATCGGCGTTTTCATATTTATTTAAAATGATAAACATCGCCCATGTAACAATGAGCATGTAAGCAAAAGCAATAATGATCGAAACCCAAGCATCTTGATGAGCCACTGCAAAAATATAGCGCGGCACGCCTAAGATACCGACACCAACTTGAATACCGACGATGATAAAGATCAAATAAAAAGCACGTATACTTTGCCCTGGTTTTATCGTCAAATTGACTTTCAATCACATCACCTACTTCTCAATATCACGTTTTTTAACGGCTTCTTCTTTGGAATATCGCGCATGATCTTTTGGACGATACATTGTGGCGCGTTTGCTCTTTTGATCGGGTGGCGAGCGAAAGAACACTTTATTGAAATCTTTCAGTTTTAGTGGATAGAGAGGTGTCAAATAAGGACGCCCGATAGATTTTAGTCTGAGCAGATGAATGATTAATAAACTAATTCCGAACATGATACCGATTAGACCATAGAAGCCCGCTAATACCATCATCGGAAAACGAAGGACTCGAACAGAAGTCCCAATCAAATAGCTGGGTGTCGTAAAAGAGGCGAGTGCACTCATCGCGACAACAATAATTAAAATGTTGCTCGTCAGCCCGGCTGCAACGGCTGCTTGTCCAATAACGATTCCGCCGACAATCCCCATTGTTTGTCCGACCTTTGTCGGAAGTCTGGCACCGGCTTCCCGTAATAACTCAATCATGAGTTCAATCAGTAATGCTTCCAAAATGGGTGGAAATGGAACAGCTGCCCTAGATTGCCCAATGGAAACAATCAATGCCGTTGGAATAAGTTCATAGTGATAGGTAACGACAGCGATATAAAAGGGTGTGAGTATAAGTGCAGCAAATGTTGCAAACATCCGAATAAGTCGAAGCGTAGATGCTGGGATCCATCGCATATAAACATCTTCCATCGATTCGAAAAAACTGAAAAAGTTAGTAGGACCTATGAAACAGTTCGGACTATTTTCAACTAAAACGCCGATTTTACCTTCCTTGATGGTATAGGCAAGACGGGTAGGTAACTCCGTTATATAAAACTGTGGAAATATGGTCTTCGACGAATCTTCAATATATTGCTTTAACGCAGTACTATCTTCTATTTCAGCGACATCTAAATCTTGAATTCGTTGACGCATCGTATTGACATCCGCGTCATTCGCAACCGATTTCATATAAACGAGTCGGACTTCGCGAGGGATTGAATGACCGACGGTAAATTTCTCCATGACAAGATCAGTGGATGGGATAATTTGCCGAATTACATTTAAATTTGTAGATAACGACTCCGTGAAAGCTAGCTGGGGGCCGATGACAACTGATTCGGTCTCGGGTTTCTCCAAACTACGTTTTACTTCATCGGCTAAGGAATAAGAAACGATTTCTTTTTCCTCTTCAATATATATAAAAACCTCACCGAGGATAATCTTGTTGAATACTTCTTTTAAAGAGTTTGTTGTCGTTACATTACCCAGTGGAATTTCGTTTATTATGCCACGACTTGTCCATGCCTCTTCATGACTTAATAAAGGGGTCAATAAAGAACTTTCCAACTTATTTGTATCTATTAGATAAGTAATTCCAAACACGGCAACTTTTTTGCCTTTATGTTCGTATACGGAAAAGAGTAAATCTTCATCCGAATGATTCTCGAATTTACTCTTAATAATGACTTCCAATTCATTCATTTGTAAAGGGAAGAGTGTATTGGTTTTCAATTTGACCTCCTACTAAACGAGAATGATATTCAGTATGGGACAGAAGAGGCGAAAATATAACAAAAGCAATCACAAGATTAGTTGTGAAAGTTTCTTAATCTTGATTTCATAAGAAAAAACCTCTTTTTTGATTGCGCGTAATTGATCTTGAAGTCCTCACTAGAGCTTTCAAAGTCCTCTCAACCGGTCGCGAAGTCAGCGCAATCTTTCTAGTCCTCTCTCGTCCACTCGAAGTCCTCTCCAGCGCCGCCTAAGTCCGCGGAATTCGCTGTGAAGTCCGTGCAATTACTGAACTCCTCTCTATCGGTCGCGAAATGCGCGCAATTCGCCCACATAGCATTCTTTCACAAAAAATAACAATCTATTTCTATGGCTTTTGTAGTATAATAGTAGTTGTATTGTGAACTGAAAGTCATAGTCTACTAGAGAAGGAATGAGAAAGATAAAAATAAATTGGAAAATGATTTTGCTGCTCGTCCCGGTCGTTTTTCTGGTGATTCAAGTTGCAGGTAGTTTCTTTTTTTATGAGTTAGCAATCAAAAGGGGAGAGAAAGAATACTTGCAGAAGAATGCAGATTTAGAAGTGTCTGCGGAAACAATGGCGTTATATACGAAGGGGCAATGGAAAGACTGGGTGGCCAGTCAAGACTTTGAACCAATGAATATAGTTTCTCGAGACGGCATGGAACTATCCGGGTACTATTTAAGTGCTTCCATGCCGACGAATAAGCTTGTCATTTTGACGCACGGTTATTTAGGGAACGCGAAACAAATGGGGCTATTCGGTCAGTATTACCATGAGGAGTTAGGTTTTAATATTTTCATGGCTGATGCAAGAGGACATGGAAAGAGCGAAGGCGATTATTATGGGTTCGGTTGGCCGGATCGACTGGACTTGATTGATTGGACTGAAAAGCTGGTGGATAAACTAGGCGCTGACACCGAAGTCGTTTACCATGGATTATCGATGGGTGCTGCAACTGTTTTAATGGCTAGCGGGGAAGAAGGATTGCCACGTCAGGTCAAGGCCATCGTCGCGGACAGTCCGTATAAGTCTGTTTACCAATTATTTGCTTATCAAATGGATCGCATGTTTCACCTACCCGCATTTCCTTTGTTGGATAGTACGAGTCTATTAACAAAGATTCGGGCAGGCTATTTATTTAAAGAAGCGAGCGCATTACGAGAAGTCGGAAAAACGAATGTCCCGATTCTGTATGTACATGGAAACGACGACACTTTTGTTCCAGTAGCAATGGCCAAAGAATTGTATCAACATACATCGAGTGAAGCAGAACTCTATCTGGTCGATGGGGCGAATCACGGTGAATCTTTTGCCATGCAGAAGGCTGAGTATAAAAATAAAGTCCAACACTTCTTAAGCAACTACCTCAATTTAGTTGCCGAGAAGTAAAGAATGGCTGCGTGCGATTGAATGTCAAATTCAATCGTATGCGGCTTTTTTTGTGAATTATTTCGACGGTGGTGCGAGATGATTATTATGAGAACGCAACGCTCTACACCAAGTTAGTGATCCTCAAATTCACACTTCACAAAAAACTCCGAAAACGTGTATGATAGTTACATAGGAATATTCATCATCAAAGGAGGAGTTCATTTGCTTAAAGAGCTAGGAATTACACCGATTAGAGTAGAATTGCCATTTCGATTGAATCACGTCAATTGTTTTATGGCGGAAGGCGAAAATGGCTGGACGGTGATTGATTCGGGATTAAATAATCCATATACGACTCAATTATGGGACGAAAAACTACAAGGGAAAACTGTCACAGACCTCTATCTAACGCATTATCATCCAGACCATTTCGGGCATTCTGGGACACTGCAACAGAAAACCGGCGCACGGGTTTCCATGTCAAAGATTGATGCGGATGCTGGGTATAATGCGTGGACTGATGAATTTCTAGGAAGTATACATAGTTATTATCAGGCATCGGGAATTCCTGAAGAAATCGGCACGCAAATGGTGCAAAATACCGTTGAATTTATACCGCTCGTTACGCCGCATCCGAAAATTGACCATTATTTTATCGAAGGCGAGAAAGTGCCGATTGGCCGTTTCGACTATGAAGTGATTTTTGCGCCGGGACATTCGGACGGTATGGTTTGTTTTTACAATGCGGAAAAAAATGTGCTCCTTTCAGCAGATCATATCCTACCGAGAATCACGCCGAATATTTCGTACTGGTTCCATGGAAATGACAACCCGCTGAAATCCTACTTGACATCATTGGAGAAAATAAAAAAACTTGATATCGATTTTGTCGTGCCATCCCACGGCAAACCATTTCACGGCGCAAATCAGCGAATCGATGAAATTATAAAGCACCATGATACACGGCTTGCAGAAACGATGAAAGCAATAGGCCAAGGTGCTACAGTCTATGAGGTTTTCAATCGACTATTCCAATTCGAATTAACCATTCACGAAGTTCGTTTTGCAGTAGGCGAAACGTTGGCGCATCTAGAATATCTGCGACATAAAGGAAATTGTCAAAGGGAAATGCAAAACGGGGTTTGGCACTACACGATCAATTAGGGGGAATATAATTAATGAAACCAGTTATCGGCATAACAACAGATATCGATGGGGATAGAAAGCATCAATTGAACACAAATTATGTAACTGCAATCACACGTGCAGGCGGATTGCCGTTCATTTTACCAATCGGTGTTGAAGGTGACGCCAAGCAAATAGCCCATATGCTCGACGGCATCATACTCACTGGCGGCGGGGACATTGACCCAACTTTATTCGATGAAGAACCTCATGCGCTGCTAGGCGAAGTGACGCCAACTCGCGATGCGCTCGAAATAAAAATTGCGAAAGAAATGCTTCAAGTCAATAAACCGATTTTAGGTATTTGCAGAGGGCTTCAAATTTTAAATGTTGCACTGGGCGGGGCAGTTATTCAAGACATTCATTCGCAGTGTGAAAACACAATCTTGCAACATTCGCAAAAAGCACCTAGGAGCCATACATCTCACTTCGTGCAAGTAGAAAAAGCGTCCATTCTCGAATCAATAACAGAAACACCTACGATTAAAGTAAACTCATTCCATCATCAAGCAGTAAAAGACGTTCCGGAACCACTCAAAATCAGCGGAACGGCAAGCGATGACATCATAGAAGCCGTAGAAAGCACCGCACACGACTTCGTAGTCGGCGTGCAGTGGCATCCGGAAGCATTAGCGGAATACGGAGAAGCCGTGTCGCTTCGGCTTTTCAATACATTCGTAGAAAAATGCAAAGAAAGCAGGTCCTAAAAAAATGGCTATTATCGACTTACATTGCGACGTTCTTTTAAGACTTTACGAATCAAACGGAAAATTGAAATTTAAAGACGCGCCAGAACTCGATACGAGTTATGAAAAATTGAAAAAAGGCGGCGTACGCGTCCAAGCGTTTGCAATTTTCATCGAACCTGACATGAAATCAGACGAGAAATTTCAAGCGGCTTTAGATCAAATTCATTATTTTTATACAGATGTCCTAGCGAATAATCCGAATATGAAACAAATTAAAGAATGGAGCGACTTCGACCAACTGAAAGACGGAGAAATCGGCGCATTTTTAACACTTGAAGGGGTAGACGCCATTGGGAATGATCTTCAGAAGTTGAGCATTCTTTATGAACTAGGCGTTCGTTCAATTGGACTCACTTGGAATAACGCGAATTTGGCGGCAGACGGAGCAGGGGAATCACGCGGTGCTGGCCTGACAACGTTCGGAAGAGAAATTGTTCAATTTAACAACCGTCATAAAATATTGACGGATGTCTCCCATTTATGCGAAAAAGCGTTTTGGGATGTCATGGACGAAGCGACTTACCCGATTGCAAGCCACTCCAATGCAAGAGCAATATGCGATCATGTTCGCAATCTAACAGATGAACAAGCGAAAGCCATGTTTGCCAAAAATGGACTCATACACGTCGTCTATTGTCCGCCGTTTGTGAAGGAAGAAGGGGAAGTGACAATCCCAGATCTTATTAAACATATCGATCATTTTTGTTCGCTAGGTGGGGTAAAACAAATTGGATTGGGTTCCGACTTTGACGGAATCGAATCAAAAATCATCCATCTAGAAGATGCGTCCATGCATCCAAATTTACTTAATGAGCTTCTAAAACATTATAGCGAAGAGGAAGTAAAAGGATTTGCCTATCAAAACTTCCTGAATCATCGTCCGAAATAAAAATAACTGCAGGAGCAATCAGTAAAATGATTGTTTCTGCAGTTTTTATTATGCCGCTAAGCCTTTCCCCATATTGAATAAACCCTCTTCCACAGGGAAACAATAATCTTATACCGATTCACTAAAGGAGGCATTCCAATCGAAACGCTTAAAACGAAATTAGATGGAATTGAGGATGCCGTATTTAAAGATATATATGTAGATAAAGAACGAATCACACTAATTTATTTTAGTTCACTAATCGACAATAAAATATTGCACCAGACTGTCATCGCGCCATTATTGCAATCGAAAGCAGATGTGTTGCAGACCTCGGAAGTTATCGAAGCAATCGATATTGCAAACGTCATTTCCACAATTACGGAAGGAAATACTGTCCTCTATTTCCATGCGGAAGGGCTTTACTTAAGTATAAATACATTCAGTGCGCCAACTGCCGCGATATCCGATACTGACACTGAATCTAGTGTTATCGGGCCACAAAATGCATTTACTGAATCACTTGAAACAAATTTATCACTAGTAAAGAGAAGAATCCAAAACACGAATTTAAAAATCCGAAATTTCGTTATCGGATCTGAAACCAATACGAAAGTTTCCGTTCTGTATATGGACGATATTGTCAATAAAGAAAATCTGGACATCGTCATTAATAAAATAAAAAAAATAGATCACCCTGGATTTAACGATATTTCAATTTTGCAACAGTTAATGGATGATCATCCGTTTTCCCCGTTTCCGCAATACCATGAAACGGTAAGACCAGATATCGCAGTGTCAGGTCTATTAGACGGACGCATTGTTATAGCCATGGAGAATGGTAAAGGTATCATCATTTGTCCAATCTCCTTCTTCGAGTTATTTATTTCTCCGGAGGATTACTATAATCGGTGGACGACAGCATCACTTCTCCGATTTCTTCGTTTCTTTGGGTTTTTCTTGACAATCATACTAACGCCGACATATATTTCAGTCTTAACCTATCATCCTGAAATGTTGCCATTCGAAGTTCTGTTGAATCTACAGGAATCACGGGGAAAGGTTCCTTTTTCACCTTTCATGGAAGTGTTATTTATGGAACTTGTTATTGAAGTTTTGAGAGAAGCCGGTTCGCGAATGCCGACTAAGATTGGTCAAACGATTGGTATTGTCGGCGGTATCGTTATTGGAACTGCAGCAGTTGAAGCGAGTCTTGTTAGTAATACATTAATCGTAATTGTTGCTGTTTCCGCACTTCTATCATTTCTACCCCCAAACTTTATCATGAGTAACTCGAGTCGCTTCGTTCGTTACTTGTTTATTTTTGGAGCAGGTATGTTCGGGCTGTATGGCCAAATGATTGCATTTGCATGGCTGTTTCACCATTTACTGAGCTTGACTTCACTAAACACGCCTTATTTGACGCCTTTAATTCCCAGAAAGTGGACGGACGTTTTTGACTCCGTCGTCCGAATGCCGACCAAGTTTTTAAAATACAAACCTGGGATTACAAGGGCCCAAACTAAAAAAACGCCTCCAGTAGACAAGGAGGAATGAACTTGGTCGACAATAAATTAAAAGTGTTGAATCACTATCACGTCGTGTTTCTCATTCAAAATGTGATCATAGGAACCTCGCTTTTATCACTGCCAAACCGGTTAAGTTCCATGGGTTACAGCTTGTGGTGGATGCCATTGTTATTTGGCGTGGTCGCAAACTTACTACTCATACCAATGATATGGCTCGTAAGAAAATACCCAAATGATACGTTATTTGTCATTCATGAAAAACTATTCGGCAAATGGGCAGGAAAAACAATTAATGCAATTCTTCTTGTCTATTTCATCATTGTAATAGCGGCTGTATGTTCAAGTTATATACGATTAATTCAAATCGTCGCGCTTGTAGATCAAAAAATCACAGCCCCCTTGATTATTTTCTTAATCATAGCAATTTATATTGCCCACGGAGGAATTAAATCAGTTGCGCGGTTTTGTATCATTAGCTTTTTCTTGACGTTCGGACTGCTTTACTTTTTGAAGTGGGGTGTTGCGGACGGGGACATCCGTCATATAATGCCATTTTTCAATTTCACGCCCCAGGAATTATTCACTGCTTCGAAAAAAGGGTTAATGACAATCGGCGGTTTTGAATTAATTTTATTTTATTTTCCATATATCATATATCAGAAAAAAGCTTTCAAACATGCATCCCTCGGTTTATGGATGAGCATGGTATTCACATTTGCTTTTACGTTTGTAAGTGTCATGTTTTTTTCAGAATGGCAACTTGAAAATTTGTTGTATCCTGTTTTAAACTTGTTCCAGGAAGTTCAGCTATCTTATCTTGAAAGACTCGATGTACTAGGAATCACGATGTGGGTTTATTTAATTTTATCTACAACGGCCGCTTATATATGGGTGGCAAAGAAGGGATTCGATTCCGTTCTCTCCTCGACCAAAAAAAGTCACTTGTATTTTGTTGCAGCGATTGTTTTTATACTTGTAAGAGCCCCTTATATGGAAGCGTTTCAAAAGCTATTGTTTGAACGTGTATTTTACGTAATGTATGCATTTTTTCTTTGGCCCATACTATTATGTTTAATCCACATGATGAAACCAAAAAAGAACGAGGGATCGAAGTGAAAAAATCCATATTATTTATTTTCGTATCAGGTTTTGCTTTAATGGCTGGATGTACTGAATCGGAGCAACGCGCATCTGTAGAGGAGCTCTCGCTCGTTAGTAGCATCGGTTTCGATTTAGTAGATAATCAAGAAATGAGGATGACAGTCGGTATTCCACAACCTGCTGGAGAATCACCTGTACTGACCGAAGCTTATTCAATTAACACGGAAATGGTACAGGAAGGGCTCGTTAAGCTATCTTCAAAAGCAGATAAAATGATTGTTTTAAATCAATTGCGTACGTTCTTATTTAGCGAAGCATTCGCGAAGAGTGGAAAAGTAACAGGGGTAGTGGAACATTTTTATCGGGATTCTACAGTGGGAAACAAAGTTCGCATCGTCATTGTCAAAGATCAAGTTGAGGATGTTCTGAAAGCAGATTATCCGGAAAATCAACATATGGACGCTTATTTGAATGAATTGTTCGAGCCGAAACTTCATACTTCATTTAGTCCGTTTACATCCATACATGATTATATAAACACTCAAACAAGTCCGGTTTATCATACGATGGTTCCATATTTGGAGAAGAAGGGCGATTCACTTGAGGTTACTAAAGTTGCATTATTTAATAGTGAACGAATGGTGGATACCATCACGACTGAGCAATCGTTGTTAGTACAGGCGTTGGTTGGACTGAAAAAACTTTCGCCGCTCGCCGTGAAATTTAAAGACAATGAGAAGGATAACCAACTCTTCTTAGAGCAAATAGAAAACAGAGCTAAGATAAAAAGCAATAAGAATATTGAATCACCGAAAGTGAATATTGACCTTAACATTAAAGCGGTGCTAGTTGAATATAAAGGTAATCGAGATTTAAGTAAGATAGGCGAATATAAGAAGCTAGAGAAAGAAATTAACAAACACTTGGAAAAAGAAATTGAAGATATTCTTAAAAAGCTACAAGAGTTAGAATTGGACCCGGTAGGCTTAAGTGAATCTTTCAGAATGCATTATAAAGGAAAATGGACAGAGGAAATGACGCAGAAAGTAATCGCGTCGTTGGATTATGAAGTAAATGTGAATATGAAAGTCGTGAATACAGGGACATTGCGGTGAAAAGGGTGTGGATTGAACAGGACCCGGAGCGTAAAGCGGGCGTCGCCGCAGGTTTGGAGCGGATATCCGACAGATTGGCGTTTATATGCGACGATTTGGGAAGCATATCCGACACTCGGAGTCACATATCAGCACCTTTTACACGTATATCCGCAAAACGGGACTTTACTACTGCAGTATTCGGTGCTCTTCGGATTAAGTAGCGCATTGCCGGTATTACTTATAAACGTTACTTCACCAATTCTACCAAATATCCATAACCCGCTTGCTCCATATCTTCCATCGAAACAAATAAGATGGACGCGCTATTAATACAATACCTTTTCCCGCCCCGGTCCACCGGTCCATCGTCAAACACATGCCCGAGATGAATATCACCGACGCGGCTGCGGACTTCCGTTCGTACCATATTAAAACTCGTATCGACTGTATATGTCACGACATTCGGGTCGATAGGTTTGGTGAAACTTGGCCAGCCGCAATAGGAATCATATTTATCGACGCTTGAAAACAGGGGTTCACCTGTGACGATATCCACATAAATTCCAGGTTCATACAAGTCCCAATACTCGTTTGAATAAGCGGTTTCGGTGTCGTCCAGAACCGCGACTTTGTATTGTTCATCTGTTAATTTCTTTTTAATCTCCTTATCGCTCGGTCGTGAATAAAGTGCCGGATCTACTAATGAATCCAAATCATCTAAAATACTCATGTCGATATGGCAATAGGCGTTTGGGTTTTTCACTAAAAAGTCTTGATGTTCCTCTTCGGCTAAGAAATAATTCGTTAAAGGCAACACTTCCGTAACGACAGCTTTATCATGTCTTTTCCGCTCCGCAGTCAATAATTTATCAATGATATAAGCATCGTCTTCATTTAAATAATAAATTCCCGTACGGTATTGAATACCGACATCGTTGCCTTGTTGATTGAGTGTAGTGGGATCGATAGCTTTAAAATAATACTCGATAAGCGTGGATAGTTCCACGTCATCGGGATCATATTGAACTTCCACAGCCTCAACAAATCCCATCTTTCCGCTAATCACTTCTTCATATGTCGGGTTTTCGCCTAAGCCATTTGCGTAGCCTGAGGTTACTTCATGAACCCCGGGCATTTTAGAAAAGAATGCTTCGACTCCCCAAAAGCAACCACCTGCGAAATAAATAACTTCGAGTTGACGCTCATCTTTAGCCTCAGAAGAAGCCGAATTAACTGGTTTTGTTTTCGTATCGACCTCATCCACCGTCTTTGTCTGAACTGCACATGCCGAAATAACCAGCAGTAGGCTAAAAAATAAGAATCCGCTAAATAATCGTTTCATCGCTATCCTCCTATCTGAGTCGTTTCATAATTTTCGATAGCTCTTTATTAGAAGTATGTCCGACAATCGTTTCCTCGAGTTCCCCGAATCGACTAATAAAATAAGAACTCGGATAACCAATGACATCAAATTCTTTTGCCCAAACACCGTCTTCATCAAGCAAGACTGTAATGTTTTCGTAGGGGAGCGATGCATACCATTCTTTAAACTTTTCGGGAGACATTTCTCCTTTATAATTAGGATTCACAATACTAATCACACGAAATTCGGTTTCAGTTGCCGATAATGAATCTAGTTCTTCTAGACCCGCCAAACAAATTGAACACCAGGAAGTCCAGTACTTAACGTAAACTTTTTGCCCGATATCCTCCAACGAAACCGGATTCCCATCCAAGTCCTCAAGTACGAACTTCGGGGCTAAATCGTCAGTATCTATCAGGATCACGTCATCTCCATAAGGTGTGCCGCAACCAGCGATTAGGACAATAAAAAACAAGGAAACGAGCAATCGCATACAATTCCGTTTCAATTAGTATCCCCCTAGTGATTAATAGTTCTGATAATTCTATACTATCATATTCGTACCCAATCATAAGTATCTGTTCATAAAAAAAAGAAGACCTATAGGCCTCCTTTTTATCAACCGCGTTTGAAGCGACTCGATTTTTTCGATTTCAATCGTTCCAATCGATTTTGTGTATCCCGCCTCATGTCGCTCGTTTTCTTTTCGTCCAATTGTAGCGAAATAACTGCATCTCCTTGAATAGTAGCAAGTAACCATGACCCTTCCTTACTTCCAGTAGGGAGTGAAGAAGTGGGGACGTGGTATTCTTTTTGCAAACGCTCTACGAGAATGAGCGCTTGTTGATTATCGGTGAATCGGTCAAGATATGCTGAATACATAAATTAGCCTCCAATACATGCGATGTTTTGTTCTTTAATATCATTGATTCTAGCAGGGCCGATGCCGTGAATCCGTTTCAAATCATCGAGTGATTTGTACGGTCTACCTTTGATTAATAAAGCCACGCGTTCAGCACCGATATGTACAATTTGTTGAATGTCTGCATCGGTCGCTTCATTAATATTGATACAAGAGCCTTCAGCTGTTGTTGCATCCGGTGAATCTCGCGGAATGGTGCCGTCTTTATTCGTTTGAACCGAGTAAGTCGCACCATCTGTTTCAACACGAACCGTTCCGTGCGTATTCGTGCCGTACAATAACACCTGATGTGCTTGAAGTCGAGTGACGACTTCCTCATGTGGATGTTCGTACTGATTTTCATTCCCTGCGGAGTAGATTGCGATTTCGGGATTGACCGCATTTAGAAAATCTTCTGTTGTCGACGTATTCGATCCATGGTGTCCAACATGCAAGATATCAGCGTTTAAATTGGCGCCGCTCGTTAACATGTCGCGCTCTGCTTGTACCTCGGCGTCGCCTGTGAACAAGAATGCGACATCCCCGTATGTCATTCGCATGGACAGTGAATTATTATTCGTCGATCCAGTCAAAGAACTCGGATGCAAGATCGTAATTTCAAGAGGACCCACATCAAAAACTTCTCCGACTTCCGGTTCGTAATAATCTACCCCATTCACTTCAATCGCATCCAATGCCCGTAGAAATACATCCGATTCCGCCGATTGACCGTTCATCCACACTTCGTGGACATTAAATGCATCGATGATTTTATCCAACTGGCCGATATGATCGGCATGGGGATGGGTAATCGCGATGATATCAATAGATTTGATTTTTTCATCGTGAAGATAAGAGACAACGTCGGTTGCATTCCAATTCCCCGTATCGATGAGCATCGTATAACTATCCGTTCCGTCACTAAACTCGAGCAGTGTCGCATCCGCTTGGCCAACATCGATAAAATGGGCAATCATGTTTGATAGCTTGATATTGTCTTCAATTTCAGCTGCGGGTGGCGATGTCGCATTACTATTCATACATCCCGCACATAAAAGCGCCGCACCTATTAATAAATAAAGCGTCGCGATTAATTTTTTCTTCATGTAATAATATCCTCCGGTCTTTCAAATTAATCCCTTATAGGATCATTATATCAGAATCGATTCTAGCAAGCTGAGTTCCCTGAACGTCATTACTTGATTTGGCATTTTATTGAAGATACGATAATAAGAACACACTACTAAAAGTAGGAGGCTAAATCATGAAAACTTATCAAATGATGATTAATGGTGAAAACCAGGGTGAAAATTTACCAGTAGTTGAAGTCAATAATCCCGCAACAGGTGAAGTGATTGCGACTGTGCCAAAAGGCGGCGCGGACGAAGCAGCTTTAGCAGTCGATGCAGCTTATGAAGCATTCAAAGAGTGGTCTAAGCTTTCGGCTTATGAGCGAAGCGAGTTAATACGCGATTGGTATGATTTGATAAAGGAAAACACAGAAGATTTAGCAAGAACGATGACTGAAGAACAAGGAAAGCCGTTACCAGAAGCACGCGGTGAAATTAATTATGCGAATGGATTCATCTCTTGGTATGCGGAAGAAGGAAAGCGAATTTACGGCGAATCGATTCCAGCAACCGGACAAAACAAACGACTATTTGTCCATAAACAACCCGTCGGTGTAACCGCGGTTATCACGCCGTGGAATTTCCCGGCAGCGATGATCACGAGAAAAGTTGGTCCGGCGCTGGCGGCAGGTTGCACAGTTGTCATTAAACCAGCCAATTTAACCCCGATAACGGCGATTAAACTCGTTCAACTCGCGAAGCAAGCCGGCATTCCAAAAGGCGTTATCAATGTTGTAACCGGCGATTCAAAAGTGATTGGTGAAACATGGCTCGCAGATACGCGTGTGCGAAAACTGACATTCACAGGATCCACCGAAGTTGGAAAGGAACTTATGAAAGGCGCGGCGGACACGGTCAAGAAAATTTCACTCGAACTTGGTGGCCATGCACCGGCAATTGTTTTGGAAGATGCTGATTTAGACAAAGCGGCAGCAGGCGTACTCGCTGCAAAATTCCGCAACGCTGGACAAACTTGCGTCTGTGTTAACCGCGTCTACGTTCATGAATCAATTGCCGATGCTTTTACCAAGAAACTCGTAGAAAAAGCGAGTGCTTTAAAAGTGGGGAATGGTTTGGAAGAGGGCACCGATATCGGACCCCTAATTGACGAATCGGCCATTGAAAAAGTGGGGCAACATGTTGACGATGCAAAAGAAAAAGGCGCGACAGTCGAACTTGGTGGAAACGTAAAAGATGGGCTCTTCTTCGAACCGACAATCCTAACCGGTGTCACGGACGACATGATTTGTATGACAGACGAAACATTCGGTCCAGTCACGCCGATTACAACATTCAAAACTGAAGACGAGGCAATCGAGCGAGCGAACGACTCCATTTACGGACTTGCA
Source organism: Sporosarcina sp. 6E9 (assembly GCF_017921835.1). NCBI lineage: Bacteria > Bacillati > Bacillota > Bacilli > Caryophanales > Caryophanaceae > Sporosarcina > Sporosarcina sp. 6E9. Next base: position 90,217 of record NZ_JAGEMN010000001.1, read on the forward strand.
GCATATGTATTCACGGAAAATATCACAAAAGGAATCCATATATCCGAACAACTAGAATACGGCATTGTCGGATTGAACGACGGCATTCCGTCCACACCGCAAGCACCATTCGGCGGATTCAAGCAGAGCGGCCTAGGAAGAGAAGGCGGGCAGCAAGGAATGGACGAGTATTTAGAAGTAAAATATATCTCGGTTGGTTTGTAAAATCAAGAGGAGGAAATTAAATGACTAAAATGAAAGCAATTCAATTTGAAGAATACGGTGGATCGGAAGTTTTAAAGTATATGGATGTTGATATTCCTGAATTAGGTGACCGTGAAGTCTTGGTTAACGTTAAAGCGATTGGTGTGAACTATGCAGATATCGCACGACGCGAAGGGAAGTATGTCGTGCCAACGCCATTACCGTTTATTCCAGGCGCAGAAATTGCCGGTGAAATTGTCGCTGTAGGTAAAAATGTCACACAGTACAAGCCGGGGATGCGGGTCGTCTCGTTAATTGAATCGGATGCGTATGCGGAATTTGCGAAAGCACATGAAGTGGCATTGGCGCCGATTCCAAATGGCGTAGATTTCTCCGATGCAGTTGCACTTCCGCTACAAGGACAGACTGCCTACCATATCTTAACGACTATGGGCAGACTGGAAAAAGGTGAAACTGTTCTCGTTCATGCAGCAGCGGGCGGCGTCGGAGCAATTTCCGTACAACTCGCAAAATTATTCGGTGCAGGCAAAGTGATCGCGACAGCCAGTAGTGATGAAAAACTGGCACATGCCAAAAAACTAGGCGCAGATCATCTCGTCAACTACACAGAAGAAGATTGGGAACAACAAGTTCTTGAGCTGACAGATGGAAAAGGGGTCGACGTTGCCCTCGAAATGGTCGGCGGAGACATCTTCGATAAAACATTGGCATGTCTAGCACCATTCGGCAGATTAGTCATATTCGGTGCTGCCAGCGGGGAACAAGCACATCTTTATCCAGCGCAACTCATGCGTAAAAATCAATCAGTGATAGGTTTCTTCTTACCACAAATCGTGAGTAAACCAGAATTGTACTTGAAGAGTTTCAAAGAATTGCTTCGTTATATTGAAAGCGGCGAACTTGAACTGACAATCGGTGGCACGTATAAATTAGAAGATGCAGCCGAAGCACATCAAGACCTTCAGGGAAGAAAGACTATGGGGAAATTGGTGCTCATTCCATAAAGCAATTCGGGGAAGTACATCATGTACTTCCTTTTTTTATGAATAAATGTTTTTTCCGGCTAGGCGTAAAGTCTTGTTTTGCGGATATAAGTTGAATTATTGATGATATGTGTTCCAAATGTACGGATATAGTGTGGACTTCTTTGGATATCCGTCCTGAATGCGCGGATATAATAAAATGACCACCTTGGGAAGAATATAATCCGCAATGAATAAGGAAATAGGAAGTTTACTGATTAACTTTTACTCATTCTGAAACTTTATTAGCCAGCATGCGTATGTCTTAGTAAGAATGCTACTTTACGGAGGTGTTAACATGCTATTAATTATTACTATATTAATATTTACTGTTATAGGTGTATTTCTGTTGAATGGAAAAGGAACGTTTCTTATTGCAGGATTTAACACGTTACCTAAAGAGGAAAAAGCAAAATACGATAAACTGGCTTTTAGTAAATTCTACGGAAAAACAATTCTAGCTTTATCAGCAAGCATGGTATTTTGGTTGTTCAGCGACATACTACAAAACAATGTACTATTCGTTATTGGTTTGATCTTATTTTTAGCTATTCTTATTTTTAGTTTAATATATTCTAACTTGGGCAATCGATTTAAAAAGGAATCAAGTTGAGCAGTTACTATACGGATGCGAGAAGCGTAGCGTTGAGTAAGGCTTGTATTTATGTTAATAAATTAGCTGATATCGATACCAATATTTGATAGGCTTTAATAAAATATACTATGGAAACATATCAGAATCTTTATCCGAACGAATAAAAGGCGAGACTGTTGATTTTAGTTTAGCAGTTAAAAGATCATCAAACGATGGTCTTTTTTTTATTAGCTCTGTTAATTCTTGTTGTTGATAATTGCACTTTTAGAACGAGTATTAGAGGGTATCCACATCAAAACAATAAAGTCACTATAAAAGACGTGATTCTTCAAGATACAGAAACATATGGTACACTAAGTTTAAGTAAATTCACAATATAGAATTATTTTTTATTCAACAAACGGGCAATTTAACAGAATAAAATTAAAAGAATTATTATAAAAAGTTGGGAGTGATTATATGAATAAATTAAACTGTGATTCCTGCGGTGGAGAGATTAAACCAGGAGAATTTATGGCGGTATTGGCGGAATATCCCACAAAGGAATATGTTGGCAGGACAGATTCAATTATCAAAAAGTGGGTTAAAGAAACTGATGGAGTAATTTACTGTAGGGAATGTTTTGAAAGTAAATTTGAGCCAAATTAAGCTATCAGCAATCGGGGGCGATTGTTGAGGAAAGCTCTGTTAATCCAAAATCAACAGGCCCTCCATTTATTGGAGGATCTGTTTTTTAAAAATAAAACAACATTAAACTTTAACAGAGACTTTTTATTAATAAATCAATAAATTCACGAATACAGGATTAAACAGAATACATAAGTTAAAATGTAGTCCATACGTACCAAAACAAAAGTTTTAGTAACTAGAATTTTTGAGGGGCTATAGGAATGATCCAATTGGAAAGATGTAAAGTCCCGGTTTGCTGATATAATTGATAAATGTGCTGATACAGCAAAGATTGGTACGGATATATTTCTATAATGCACGGAAATAATGTCGTTTCATGCGGAAATACATACCGAATGCACCGATATTATAAATTTCGCGATAGACGTTATTTGCTAGCAAAAGTTACAATTCCTTATTCTTAGTATATAATTAAATCAAAATATTTGTTGAAAGGATTACTTACGATGAAAATTATTGATTGGCCTACTTTCATAGGCGCTTTAATATTATTACTGGCGGTGTCAATTCCGCTGATGCTATTTCCTGAAACCGGTGAAGTAGTTGTCAATATGGCAAATGAATTTATGACGGAAACATTCGGCGTCGTTTATTTATTTGTTGGTTTAGCAGCATTTGTATTTCTTATGTATGTTGCTTTTAGTAAAAATGGAAAAGTAAAGCTGGGCGATAGAGGAGAACGAAAAGAGTTCAATACATTTTCCTGGGCAGCAATGATGTTCTCGGCAGGAATAGGTTCGAGTATTCTCTATTGGGCGATGATCGAGTGGGCTTATTATTATCAAGCACCGCCATTCGGCCTTGCACCAGAATCCAATGAGGCAATATCATGGGCTACCGCCTATGGTATTTTCCACTGGGGACCCATAGCTTGGGCAATTTATACTTTACCGGCTCTTCCAATTGCTTATTTTTACTACGTTCGAAAAAAGCGCGTATTGAAAATTAGTGAGGCGGTAAGACCCGTTCTCGGAAAACTCGTTGACACACCAATCGGCGTTATTATCGACGTTCTATTTATGTTCGGTTTAATGGGCGGGGCGGGCACGACGCTGGCACTTGGGACACCGATGATTGCAGCCGGCGTTTCAGACATAACAGGCATTCCTGTTACCCTCGGTATGCAGGTTGTCATTATGATGCTTTGTACAGTTATTTTTGCAACGAGTTCTTATTTCGGCCTCAAAAAAGGAATTAAACTACTTAGTGACATCAATCTTTGGTTAGCGGTTTTTATTCTGGCATTTGTTTTTATAGTTGGACCGACATTATTCATTAGTAATACAGCGTTTACAAGTTTCGGTATTATCATTGATAATTTCTTTAAAATGGCGACATGGCTTGAGCCATTCGGGAATTTAGATGGGTTTGAAAAAACAAGTTTTCCTCAGAAATGGACTATTTTTTATTGGGCCTGGTGGGTAGTGTACGCACCATTCGTCGGTTTATTTGTTGCGCGCATATCCCGTGGTAGAACGATCCAGGAAATGATTCTCGGTACGATGATTTACGGAACTGTCGGGAGTATGTTGTTCTTTGGAATACTTGGCAACTTTGGACTTTATCTGCAATTGAGCGGTACTTTTGATGTAATTGGGTTCATGAATGAAGCAGGTGCGCCCGCGACAATCATTGCCATTTTTCATCAGCTTCCAATCGCAAAAATTATTGTGCCCTTGTTCACGATCCTAGCAATTATTTTCCTTTCGACGACTTTCGATTCGGCGTCCTTTATTTTGGCAGCGGTTGTGCAGAAAGAAGTGGATTCAGATCCACTAAGATGGAATCGGTTATTCTGGGCATTCACGTTAACGCTGCTTCCGCTCGTGTTGATGTTTATTGGGGGACTTGAGACGCTCCAAACAGCGAGTATCGTTGCAGGTTTTCCTGTTGTATTTATATTGTTTTTACTTGCTTGGTCATTTATGAAGGCTTCGAGTGAAGATATTTTAGCGTCAAAAGATTATGACTCCCCGATGATTCATATTAATCGTCGAGAAGAAAAGAACCGTAGGATAAAAAAGAAACGTGAAAATGAGAACTAAAAGAATAGAAATAAAAAATTCAGCCACATAATAGTGGCTGAGTTTTTATTTTATCTTCTTCTTCGCAGGATTAAGAAAGAGATTTAATATCGACATCAATACCGCAATCAACAAAGCCGTGCCAAAACTCTCAATAATAAATCCATCGCCCATTATTTTATTGGTCAATAGAAGCATCAGCGCGTTCACAACAAATAAAAACAACCCGAGCGTGACAATTGTCGCTGGTAGCGTAAACAATATTAAAATCGGTCGAACGAGCATATTGATAATCGCTAAGACGATACTTGCCAAAATTGCAGTGCCAATACTCTCGACTATAAAACTAGGAATCAACCACGAAAGAAATAGTAATACCAGTGCGTTAATCAAAATTCCTCCGAACCATTTCATAAAGAACACAACCTTTGACATATATATTGATATGAATAGTGTATCATTAAATATAACTGAAGTTTAATTCTTGTATTCATTCTTTGGTTTATTTTCCATCTGAGCATTATCGATGGTCTCCAGTTTATCAAGTATTTTCTCCAATACATTATTAAACGTATCAACATCTATACTCATCCCGTTATTTTGAGATTGCTGTTTTTGTAAATCATCAATCTGACTTTGAAGTTTTGCCATTGCCTGTTGTTGCTGTTGATCGGCAATATTGCTTTCCTCTATTGAAATTGCTCCTCCAATGACTTGTATTGTATCGCCAAGCGCTGATAGCACAGTGCCCCACAAAGCAATTTTCGGACCGATATCTTGGGAATTGCTATTGTTTTGAAATCCATGTCCATTAAATTGGTTATTGAATTCCAAATCATCATCCTTTTACTGTATAATTCTTTATTAAGTAGTATATGCAAGTTCAAAATTTATGAAACTTTTATCAGACATTGTTGAATAGAGGCCAAATGTAAATTGTTTACTAAAAGTAAAATTCGACTCCAAACAAAATTAACGATATTAGTCTGTACAGTAGTCCTCGTTTCATTATCAGTAACAGCCTATTTGATTGGCAGCAAAGCCGTTGAAAATTCAAGGGCTTTTCACGAAAATAAAGTAATGGATATCGCGACCACTATCAGTCATACAAAGCTGATCAAAGACGGGTTAACCGGAGACGGACCCGTGGAAGCTATTCAATCTTTCACAAGCGAAGTTCAAAAAAGTACAAGTGTGCAGTATATCGTCGTGTTAAACAAGGATCATATTCGCCAGTCGCACCCAGTAGAAGAACGAATTGGTGAATATTTTGTCGGGGGCGACGAGGACCTTGCGTACGAAGGGGAAAGCTACACATCTTTAGCCCAAGGGACGCTCGGTGAATCATTAAGGGCTTTTGTGCCGATATATGCTGAAAATGAGATAGTCGGTGTCGTCTCCGTAGGTATTTTGTCGAAAAACATACAAGCCGCCGTATTTCAAAGCCTACGCACAAGTTACATAGGCATTGGCTTTGGATTACTTATCGGCATCATTGGGGCCTTTCTTTTAGCAAGACAAGTTAAGAAAACCCTATACGGTTTGGAACCGGAGGAAATCGCTAAACTTCTTGGCGAACGCGATGCGATGCTGGAATCCGTCAAAGAAGGAATTATTGCAATCAACGATAAAGGCGAAATCATTGTGGCCAATCAAGCCGCAAGTCAACTATTTCACCAAGCGGGTCTACTGGAAAACCCAATCGGCAAAACAGCCGATGCCTATTTACCGGGCTCACGTTTACAACAAGTCCTAATCTCCGGAGAACCAGCCTTCAACCAAGAACAACAACTGAATGGCATCGATATCGTCGTCAACCGAGTCCCGGTCATTTTAAACGGTGAAATCGTGGGCGCACTCGCGACATTTAGAGATAAAACCGAACTAACTTCTTTAGTAGAACAACTATCGGGTGCGAAAGCTTTTGCGGAAACCCTAAGAACGCAAACACATGAATTTATGAATAAACTACACGTCATCACAGCGATGGTGCACACAAAATCGTATGACGAGCTAAAAGAATACACCACCTATTTATCAGATGCTTATCAAAAAGAAGTGGGCGCAGTTTCTCGACTCATCAAGGATCCCGTCATATCGGGCTATTTGGTTAATAAGTTAAGCAAAGCACGTGAAACCGGCATTCATGTCGAACTAGCAGGGGACAACCCACTCCCCGGATTGAAGAAGATTGAGCATATGGACAAAATCATTACAATTCTAGGCAACCTGTTCGATAATGCGAGCGAAGCCGTACGAGATCAAGAGAACGGTCAAATTGAAATTGCTATAAATTATAAGAACAAGCACTTCTATTTTGATATACATGATAACGGTCCGGGTATTGGCGAAGCGGATTTTGAACAAACTTCGCAGATTGGCTTATCGACAAAAGGTGAAAATCGTGGGTACGGTCTTTATTTGGTCAATAAAGCCCTCACTGAACTGGGCGGCAAGCTAGATATTTCTTCGGAGAAAGGAGCGGGTACTCGATTTCATGTGAAGATTCCTTATGAGGGGGATACGAATGATTAACGTATTAATTATTGAAGACGATCCAATGGTTGCAAAATTCAATGGGATTTATCTGGAAAGCATCCCGGGGTTTACCCTTGCTGGAATCGCTGAAACTGCCGAAGCAGGATGGACATTTTACCAATCAAATAAAGTCGATCTCATCTTACTTGACGTACATATGGGGAAAAAAACTGGCCTTGAACTGCTACGCGATTTTCGAAAAGCGGATGACCCAGTGGATGTCATCATCATTTCGGCGGCAAACGATAAACAATCCGTCCAAACAGCGCTCCGTTACGGGGCGGTTGATTATCTCATAAAGCCTTTTACCTTCGAACGATTCCAAGAAGCGCTTCTCCAATATGAACAGAAGCATCAGGTGATGAAAGATACGGAACACGTAAGTCAAGAAGCAATCGATACATTTTTGCTTCGATCAGAAAAATCGCAAGCGACTGTTCTCGATCTTCCTAAAGGGCTCACGGTTCGAACCTTTACAACGATTGTCCGGCAAATGATGAAGCGTCCAAAAGGTGCATTTTCGGCCGCTGATTTGGCGAAGGAAACGGGGATTTCACGCGTCTCCGTTCGAAAATATTTAAATCATTTAGTGGAAACTGACATGTTAACCGTCGACATCGTGTATCAAGAAACGGGTCGTCCATTAAATCGCTTCATTGTAAAACCTGAAAAAATCGATATTCTCGAAGCATTAATCCGCGAATAACCAAAAAGAAAGTCACAATTTGTTCAATTGTGGCTTTCTTTTTTTAGTTACAAAAGTCTTTGCTTAGTTACGTAATGTATATTTACGATAAATTTGCCTATATAGTTAGCTTTCAAATAGTAAGCGTTTACATTGGGAGGGATTATTCTTGAAAGCAATGGTATCTACTGTCTGGCAAGGACTTTGGCGTTCGCATGACCAGACCAAAAATCTACTAAACTTTTTTTCGTATAAGAAGGATATAGAAAAAGCAAAGAATAAAAATGAACAATCGAAACAAGCAACAAATACCGGGGGACCTTTACAGGAGCCGGATAATGAATACAATAAAAAATCCTATACAACGGCACAAATTGTAGGTTTGATACTTGGCCCCTTATTATTCATTTTAACGCTGTTATTCTTTTCGCCTGAAGGATTGTCTCCAGAAGCGAGAGCAGTTCTGGCTGTAACATTATGGATTGCAACATGGTGGATTACGGAAGCGATTCCGATTCCAGTCACTTCGCTACTACCGATATTCTTATTGCCGGTAACGGGCGCGTTAGATAGCGGAACCGTAACAGCTGCATACGGTAATGACATTATTTATCTATTCTTAGGTGGGTTCTTTATTGCGCTAGCGATGGAAAAATGGAATCTCCATAAGAGAATGGCATTGGCGATCATCGCATTCATCGGGACGAGCACGCAACGAATCTTACTTGGATTTATGGTAGCCACAGCGTTTCTATCGATGTGGGTGTCTAACACCGCTGCAGTTATGATGATGATCCCAATGGGGTTAGCCATCACTGCACAAGTCGCATCCGCTTTAAAAGGGCGACCCGAGGAAAAAGAATTACCGAAGTTTGAGAAAGCGTTAATCTTTGGAATTGGCTATGCGGGAACAATCGGTGGACTCGGTACGCTTATCGGTACGCCGCCGAATATCATTCTTGCCGCACAAGTGAAAGAATTATTCGGTGTAGAGATTTCATTTGCAGGTTGGATGCTCATTGCAGTTCCAATTGTCGTGATACTCACGATTACAACTTGGATCTACTTGGGAAGATTTGCTTTTAAAATGAGTATTAAAGGCCTTCCTGGTGGAAAAGAAGTGATTCAAGATGAACGTAAAGCACTTGGAAAAATGATTTTTGAAGAAAAAGTAGTTGCCGCTGTATTTGTTTTTGCAGCTTTCATGTGGATTACAAGAGAATTTCTTTGGTTGGGAATCGTACCTGATTTAAAAGATGGCATGATTGCTGTGTTGGCAACGGGTCTTTTATTTGCAATCCCGACATCTAAAAAGTATGGCGCGCGCATTCTTGAATGGAAAGATTCCAAGGAAATCCCGTGGGGCATTCTACTCCTATTCGGAGGCGGTCTTGCAATCGCTGCCGGCTTCCGTCAAACAGGTCTGTCTGAATGGATTGGTGCGCAACTCACTGTATTAGATGGTTTTAACATTATTATCATCATCACACTTTCAACGTTACTCGTTCTTGGATTAACGGAGATTACATCAAATACGGCAACTGCGACGATGATTCTTCCAGTATTGGCATCACTAGCGCTAGCCCTGCAAATCCACCCGTTCGCATTGATGGTACCAGCGGCAATGGCTGCAAACTGCGCGTTCATGTTGCCAGTAGGAACTCCACCAAACGCAATCATCTTTGGAACCGGGAAATTAAGAATCGTTGAAATGGTTCGCGTCGGTTTCTTGGTCAACTTATTCGCCCTGTTTTTAATCGTATTGGTTATTTACTTCCTAATGCCAATTGCGTGGGGACTTGATTTGCATAATGTACCTGCTGAATTTTTCGGTAAATAAAATAGAGTGCCTGACACCTACGCAACGTGGGTGCCAGGCATTTTTAATTTTGAATGAACATATCATAAAGGGGGAGAATCATAAGGGATTGTATAGCTACGTTGAATAGTTATCGGGTGGTAGAGTGAAGTAACGGACTTGTAGACAACTATGTTCTAGACGTTTCCCGGTTATGGGAAGCGTTTTTTTTGTTGTTGGAGGTTTCCCATTTTGAGTGTCGTGCCGGGTTATTCCCATCCAATAATATTTAAAGACTATTCAGACTACAGGATTGTTTTGTAAGAACATTTGTTTTATAATAGACGTAAAGAATTGAGATGAGGCCGTGGTTTTATTGTAGAGTTGACGAGCCCATATGTCGAACCAATAAAGCGATTCAAATCGTTATCACCAATTTCAACTTGCTTGAAAAACCACATTACCACAGCATGTTTCAATTAATTGACCCTGAGAATGGCGCTCTATTTTCATCTCATATGGAAATACATGTGCTTGAATTATCAAAAGTGAAGGGATTAAAACTTAAAAACGCGACCAAACTTGAACAATGGTTAATTTTTATGAAGGGCGATAAAGAAACAAAGGAGGCGTTAGCGATGGAAAGTTTAACCATTAGAGATGCATTTAGTGAGATCCAACGTTTAAGCGATGATACGGAAATGCGTAAAGCAGCCATCGCACGTGAAATTCATTTGAAAGATCAAATTCAAAGGGAACTAGATGCAAAAGAAGAAGGCAAAGAAGAAAATATAACAAAAGTAATCTTAAGTATGCATCGAAAACAATACCCGATTGAGGAAATCGCGGACGTGTTAAATATGCCGGTAGAAAATGTTGTAAGTATCATAAAATCAACTATTCAATAGTTGGAACAGTACTGGGTTACAGATCACAATATAAGCCTACGAATCATCCCCAATAAGCCATTCAAATACAAAACGACCTTTTGGCACACGCATAGGTCGTTTTTTTCTGCAAATTCAACCCTTTAATAAATAACGTGTTAAATTCTAGGATAAACGCGCGCTTTTGCTGAAAAGGGTTCAAATTACCTAAATATAGAAGCGTATTGATACGTAAATTGAATTGTTAGGTGAAGAAATATTGAAATTGACAGGTAAAGTAGTTATAACTTTTTTGAAATTTAGACTAACTACCTGCACTGGAATAGGTAAGACTTGTAGACTTTTGACAAACTTAGAAATGTTTGTGAGAATTATTTATAAGTATCATTACACACTTAATAATCGCCTAGAATGGTGGCGTGAGAAGCTCGTCGAAAGGATGGAAACGCAATGAGAATAAAATTACTGTACATTCCAATTATGGTATTGCTTGTATTAGTAGGATGCAGTAAAGATGGTGAACCAACTGTTAAAGATGAGCCTACCGCGGAAAACATCGAAACTGATAAGTCTACTGACGAAACGCTGGATGAGGAAACTGCAATAGATGACGATGATGATTCCGAAAAAGTAGTCGTGGAGGATGTCATAACAGGTGCCTCCTTACCAACTTCGTTGACAGAATTAGAAGGACTACTTCCAGGAGAAACAAATTACTTAAGCACTTTGGAAACCGAAGGAGACCTGCCTAAAATTGATGAACTGACGGCCAGGTTACCCAACATAAAAGAGAATCCAACGAACGAAGAATTGGATAAGTACTATGAAGCCCTGTTATCTCTCTTCCAACAAGACTTTAATGGACCGGAAGATATTATTAATAAAATGAAATTCGATTCGATTGGTAACCCGGACGTCGAAGATCCACGAATGCAATTCAAGGAAAATCTGAATGTCATGGTCATTTTGGATGCCTCGGGTAGTATGGCAAATTATATTAATGATCAAACGCAGATGGAAGCGGCAAAATTAGCGATAAAGAACTTTGTTCAAGGTTTGCCCAAAGAAGCAAATGTTGGGCTGCGCATATATGGTCATAAAGGAACTGGTTCTCGTGCCGATAAAGAAATGTCGTGTAATAGCAGTGACATCGTGTACCCGATTGACAAGTATGACGCTAATTCATTTAATGCTATTTTAGATAAGGTTCACCCAGCAGGGTGGACGCCAACCGAGTTTGCTTTGAGTGAAGCAGAAAAAGATTTAGCTGAATTCAAAGGAGATAAAAATACGAATATCGTCTATTTGGTCGGAGATGGGATTTCTACATGTGACGATGACCCAGCGGCTGCGGCAAAAAAGCTATATGAATCGGATATAACACCAATCGTTAATGTAATTGGTTTTAATGTTGATGATGCAGCACAAAAACAATTAAAGGAAATTGCAGAAGCAGCAGAAGGTTCTTATCAAGATGTTCGAGATGCGCAAGGTCTTCAAGATGAATTAGACCAAGCCCATAAAATCGCAGAGAGCTGGGAACAGTGGAAGGCTTCAAAAGAAGCTAGTTTGGAAGTGGATAAAATACAAAAAAATCTAGATGTGTTTGTGTATCATACGGATGAATTTGTAAAATGGGTAAATGAAAGACAACAAGTCAGCTTAGTTTTGACTTACCTATTGCAAGAAAAAGAAATGATGACAGGTGAAAGTCATGATTATTTACAGGAGAAAAATATTTCATATCATTCATGGATTGAAGAAGAATACGACAAGTTAAGAGAGGATTTAAAAGCATTAAATGATAGTAACTTTAAAGAAGCGATTCAGACACTAGAAGATAAATATAAGAAAAGTACATCCAATCCTTAATGAGCGCAACGTATTGGAAATAGATTGACCATTTGTGTATGAACAAAAAAACGACCTTTGGCAAAGGTCGTTTTTTTTCTAGCGATTAACCACTGATAAAACGTTCAATCCGATTCATGCCTTCCACCAATGTCTCCATGGAATTTGCATAGGAGATCCTTATAAATCCTTCACCATATATAGTAAAAGCACTTCCAGGAACAACGGCAACATGTTCGCTGGCCAATAACTTCGTTGCAAACTCCCATGATGTTAATCCCGTAATCTCAATCGATGGAAAAATATAAAATGCGCCAGTCGGTTTAATCACGCTTAATCCCATTGAAGTAAGTCTTTCATACACATAATCTCTTCGTTCCAAATAAGCGGTGTTCATCGCTAATGGTGTGTTACGACTATGCGTTAACGCTTCGATACCTGCATATTGACTGGGCAGGGCGGCACAAATGGAATTATACAGATGCACCTTTAAAACATGATCCATTAAATCTTGTGGACCCAATACAAACCCCAATCGCCAACCTGTCATCGCATGTGACTTGGAGAGGCCGTGGATTAAAAAGAGTTTATGTCTAATTTGAGGATAAGAAGCAAAAGATACATGCTCTTCATTGAATGAATTCTCGCTATAAATTTCATCCGAGATGATAAAGATGTCGTGTTTTTCCAACACATTCACGATACCGTCCATCTGCTCTTTTGTTAAAGTCATTCCAGTAGGATTCGATGGATAATTTAATATAATTGCTTTCGTTTTCTCGGTGATCAAAGCCGCTAACGCTTCAGGACATGGGACAAGTTCAGTTTTCATCGTATCCAAATAAACTACGTTAGCACCGCTTAAATGAACAATAGGTTCATACCCCGAATAAATCGGAGCCGGCATGATTACTTCGTCGCCTTCATTTAAAATCGTTCTTAAGATCGAGTCGATTCCTTCGCTAGCTCCGGTTGTGATGACTATTTCCGTTACTGGATCATATAAAATTTTATATTTTTCCTCAAAAAATAATGAAACCTTCTCGCGTAATTCTAGTAAACCCGCATTATGTGAATAACCCGTTAAGTTATTCTGAATCGCTTCAATTCCTGCTTGTTTCACTCGATCAGGTGTTGGAAAGTCGGGTTCGCCAATCGTTAGATTAACCCCATCGCCATATTGGGCGACTTCATTTGAGAATACCCGAATACCGGGAACTTCCAGATCCTTTACACGATCATTCACTCGATTTATCATCATAACACTCCTTATCACGCAACTGTGTACTGTATACACCTATCTTAATTTAAGGATTGTTATTTGTAAATGAATTTTATTAGTAATGTTTGGAATTAATTAAATTGAGAGTTAATAAATGGTGTTCATACCGCTTCATAGCAGGGGGGATAGCGGTATAGGATTGCGGAAAATATTGAATTGACATTTTATTTAACATATTGTATCTTTATCTAAACCCTGTACACGGTATACAGGCGTTAATTTGAAAACTAAAAAAATGAATGTAAGCGCTTTACATGTAGTTGTTTCACCAAAAAGATTTATAGAATAAAGGGGGAAATAAAATGTTGAAGAAGATTGCATTTTCAATCGTACTGATGATTATCCTAGCGGGGTGTTCAGAAGACGGTGGAGAGAAAGTGAAGTTACAACTAGGACATGCATTATCAGAAGGAACACCAGCATCCGATTTAATCAATGAGATGGCTGAAAATATCGCAGAGAAAACAGATGGTCGTGTCGAAATTGATGTATTCCCGAACAGTCAACTGGGATCAGAAACTGAAATGTTGGAGCAAGTTAAAATGGGAACGATGGAATCAGCAGCAATTATGATAGGATCCATGCAATCTCTCGACATGCGTATGGCAATCGAAGACTTACCTTATATGTGGAAAGACATCGATCATGCGCGAGCCGCATATGACGGTAAATTTGGGGACTATCTAGCAGATGTAATGGATGAACAAGGCATGAAAAAAATTGGTTATGTCGAATGGGGTTTTAGACATATCACAAATAACAAAAAACCAATCGTAACACCTGAAGATATGAACGGATTAAAAATTCGTGTTGCGCAATCTAAACTTCGCATTGATGCATTTGAAGAATTAAATGCAATGCCGACAGCGATGGCGTTCAGTGAAGTTTATGGTGCTTTACAAACAGGCGCATTAGATGCCCAAGAAAATCCTTTAGCTAATATTGTCGCACCGAAATTTGATGAAGTTCAAGATTATCTATCTTTAACTGGCCATTTTTACAACACAATTATGATGGTCGTTGAAAACGATACTTGGGACAAAATTTCTGAAGATGATCAAAAAGTTATTTTAGATGAGTCTGCTAGAATTTCAAAAGAAGTTCAAGTGAAGAATGATGAAGCAGAAAAAGGCTATGTTGAAGAACTTAAAAGTAGAGGCATGACGGTGAATGAAGATGTAGATTCAGACGCTTTCCGTGAAAAAATGCTTCCTGTGTATGATAAGTGGGAAAAAGATGTTTTTGGAGAAGAGTTAATGGATATTTATCGTGAAGCTTCCGGTTGGTAATCTAGTAAAGGTTTCCTTGTTTAGATGAATTCATTTAAACAAGGAAAATTCTTTTTAAGTTAAAGGAGGAAAATCATGTTGCCGAAATTGACCGACAATATAGTGAAAGTCCTTTCGATATTATGTGTAATCGCAATTACGGGATTGACAGTTATCGTATTTGTGCAAGTCTTTTCACGATTTATCAAGTTATCGATGCCTGGAACTGAAGAGTTAGCGAGATTGCTAATTGTTTGGCTGACATTCCTAGGAACAAGTTTAGCCATTCATCAAAAAATGCATCTCGGGGTAAGGTATTTTGTAGGTTTGGTTAGTAAAAATAAACAAAGAGTAATAGACTTCGTTATACATATTATTATGATTGTATTCTTTGGTATTTTAATGATTTATGGATTCAAATTAACATGGTCGACTATGGCAACAACTTCTTCGACACTGCAATTACCAATGGGGTTATTTTATGGTGTCATTCCAATCAGCTCGATATTTTCGATTTACTTCATCCTAAATAATATGTTTAATCCTACTAGCCGTGGCGCTAAGGGCAGGGAGGCGACCTTATGATTATCGCCATTTTAATCGCGTTTTTCACATTACTTTTTTTAGGAATGCCCATCGCGTTTACTATCGGAATTGTCTCGGCAGGCGTATTGATTTTTAGTGACATTTCATTAGAAATAATGGTCCAAAGAATGTTTGCTGGGGTTAACAACTTCTCTTATCTAGCACTTCCGCTATTTATACTGGCTGGAAATATTATGGGTGAAGGCGGGCTTACTCGAAGATTAATAGCGCTCGCAGATGCATTGGTCGGAAGGTTTTCAGGTGGATTAGGCATGACGGCAGTGGTCACAAGTGCTTTCTTTGGAGCAGTATCAGGCTCAACTGTAGCTACCACATATGCTGTTGGATCTGTCGTTGTCCCAAGAATGAAAGAACAAAAGTACAGCAACTCCTTTATCGCCAGCATCATTGGTCCTGCGGGCGTACTAGGATTAATCATCCCGCCGAGTATAACAATGGTTATATTAGGAATCACAGCAAATATATCAATTGGAAAACTATTCATCGCTGGATTTTTACCTGGTATTCTACTAACAGTCGTGCTCTGTATATATGTGGCCTTCATGTCGAAGAAAAAAGGTTTCGGTGTCGTCGAACAATCGAATCCATCAGGGAAAGAGTTTTTGAAAATTGCTTTGCAGGCATTTTTCCCATTAATGGCACCCATCTTTATTTTAGGCGGTATTTTCAGTGGACTCGTCACAGCGACGGAAGCAGCGGTCATTGCGGTCGTGTACGGTTTCATCTTATCGATTTTTTATAAGGAATTAACGTTTAAAAAGTTTAAAGAAATTATGATTAACTCTGCATCGACTTCTGCAATTATTTTAATTATTATTTCAGTTGCGAGCGCATTTACTTACGTGCTAACAGCGAATCGCATCCCTGAAATGATATCCAAATTCTTTTTGCAGTTTGCAAGTACGCCATTACAGTTCCTCTTAGTCGTATCGGTGATCTTATTTATCCTTGGTACGTTAACCGAGGTTACGTCGTTAATCATTTTATTAAGCCCAATCTTCATGCCAATCGCTATGCAATACGGAATCGATCCAATCCATTTCGGAATGGTGCTGATTATGAACTTTGCATTAGCGAATATTACACCGCCAGTAGGCCTATCGTTGATTGCGGGATGTAGTATTACGGATAAGGAAATGGGGATTGAGGACACATTCCCGTATGTATTGCACATCATTGGAATTGTAGCTGTTGTCGTTTTACTCATTATATTTTTCCCAGCGATTTCAACCTTTTTGCCAAATCTATTTGAGTAAGGGGTGCTGTTCATGATTAGAAATACACAAGAAAAAACGGTCATTGAAAATGCGCACGGTGGGATAGGAAAGATTGAAATCCATAAAAAGATCACGAAGGAAGATCAGGTGGAGGGGTTATCGTTATTTGCCAAAGTAGTGGTAAGCCCCCACTCGACAATCGGCTATCATCAGCATACGGACGATGCGGAAGCTTATTATTTGTTGAAAGGCGAAGGGATTTTCCTTGATCACAACGAAGCGCGGGTTCCTGTAAAAGCGGGCGATTTATGTCTTATTAAAAAAGGGCAGAGTCATGGATTGGAGAATCTTACTGATCAAGAATTAGAGATGATTGCGGTTGTTTACTAAGACATTTATTAGGAATGGTTCAAATAGAGCGTGGAAGATGTTGGTGGGTGAATAGTCCCGACTTGCAAGCAAAATCATTTATGTGCAAGCAAATGTTAAATCAGTGCAAGGAAACTAGTCCGAACTGCAAGCAAACTAGCTACAAGTGCAAGCAAATCGCTTGGAGCTGCAAGCAAGTTCGGAACTTGGTGATTGGGTATGAAACAAAGTTTACATATAAAGCAAGTGAGGTGATGCTTATGAAGAAGATTAAACAAAGCGAGACGTTGGCTGATCAGGCGTATGACTTACTAAAGAAAGCAATTATAATGGGGAAGTTAAAAGGCGATGAGTCGTTGCCGGAGGAGAAGATTGCTGCTGACTTGGGAATTAGTCGGACGCCTTTACGCGACGCGCTTAATCGGCTTGCAGCTGAAGGACTGGTCATACATAAAAAAGGTCGTCCTGCGGTTGTAGCTAGTTTTACGAAAGAAAATTCCTTGGAATTCATGGAGTTACGAACCTTGTTAGAAGTGAATAATATTGAAAAAATCATCTCAAAAATAGACGCATCATTTTTGCTTTTATTGGAAGAAAATCTTGCCAATCAATTAGATGCGATTGAACGGGATCATTACCATGATTTCATTGAATTAGACCGTGAATTTCATTTATTATTGGCGTCGCCAAATAAAAACAGCGAGTTTAGGAATATGATTCACCGCGTAAATACAGGCGTCAATCGTGCGTTTTTAATCTTATCGAGCACGTTGCCAACGAGTGCAAAAGGTGCTTATGAAGAGCATGTAGATATCGTCGAGGCGTTAAGGAAAAAAGATATCCGATTGGCTAGAAATAAAATCATTGTTCATTTAGATAATGTGGAAAAACGGTTTTTAGGCTATTACGCTAAGAATTAAAGGAAAGGTAGGGGCAAGCCATGAAATGGAATACACCCGAACAACTAGAAGA
The DNA here is from genome assembly GCF_017921835.1 of Sporosarcina sp. 6E9. NCBI lineage: Bacteria > Bacillati > Bacillota > Bacilli > Caryophanales > Caryophanaceae > Sporosarcina > Sporosarcina sp. 6E9. Next base: position 108,225 of record NZ_JAGEMN010000001.1, read on the forward strand.
ATTATTATGCGAGGTCGTTAGTTGGGACAGCAGAACCGGGACAGCCGGCGAAATGGAGTTTTCAAGTAAAATAAAAGACAAATTGCTGGAACTGAAGTATTTTGAAGAAAATCGTTGGCAGATCCAATTTCATGATGCAGGGAAAGGCCGAAACGCAGTGACAGGCTTTTATAATAGTGGGGTGACAGCTAAAACGATTGTGCTGATCAGTCATTTCGATACGGTCCATATAGAAGAATTCGGTAACTTGGAAGCGCTTGCATTCCAACCGAAAGCGTTAACGGAGGAACTCAAAACAAAAATTGATGATTTACCTAAGGATGTCCAACCAGATGTTGAATCGGATGCGTATTTATTTGGCCGGGGAACGATGGACATGAAAATGGGCCTAGTGTTGCATCTGCACTTGCTGGAATTGGCAACCACTGAGAAATGGCCAATCAACTTGATTTTATTAACCGTACCTGATGAAGAAGTGAACTCATCGGGAATGAGGGCGGCTGTCAGTGGATTAATCGATATACGAGAAGAGTATGGGCTAGAATATGAATTATTTTTAAACAGTGAACCTTCATTTTCACAAAGACCACAAGATGAAAATTATTATATTTACTCAGGAACAATCGGGAAAATCATGCCTTCTGCTTTATTTTACGGAAGGGAAACGCATGCAGGCGAACCGTTAAATGGGATTACCGGGCATTATATGGCCACTTATTTAACAAAGGCGATGGAGTTCAACGCAGACTTCGTCGAAGAAGTGTACCATGAAAAAACACCATTACCAATCTGTTTAAAAATCAGTGACTTGAAAGTAAATTATTCAACACAGACCTCACATCATAGTGCAGCGTTATACAACGTTTTTCTAATGAAACAAAATGCAACGGACATTATGAATACGTTCAATAAAACAGCTGTGGCTGCGATGGCTGAATGTGAAATAGATTACAACGCGATTTGTAAACGCGAAGGCGTCAATCCAATCGGTAAAATTAAAGTAATGGAATACTGCGATTTATTGGCGTATGCAGAAGAAAAACTAGGCATCGCAAAAGTCGTGGAAATAAAAAACGTCGTGATGGCAGATGAAACACTCGATGAACGCGATATGTCCATCCAAATCAGCGATCAACTCATGTTAAATTGTCAAGAATTAGCACCAGCAACGATCCTATTTTATGCACCGCCTTACTATCCGGCGATTAACTCGTCTGACAATGAACTGGTTACAGAAAAGATTGAGCTGACGCAACGAATCTTGAAAGAAAAGTTTGATGTTAACGCAAAACAAGTTCATTATTTCAATGGGATTTCGGATCTGAGTTATGTTAATTATGATGAAAATGATACAGGTTGGAAAGCATATAAAAATAATACACCTTTATGGGGAGATGTATACAGTATACCTTTCGAGGAAATGCAGCAGTTGCAGGCACCTGTGTTGAACATTGGGCCATTTGGGAAAGATGCGCATAAGTTGACGGAGCGGTTGCATAAGAAGAGTGCATTTGTGCACACGCCGTTTGCTTTGAAGGCTGTTGTGGAGAGTATGTTTGTTGAACATGTTGAAGATAGGGAAGAACTGGAGACGAAATCTATTTGATGTATTCTGGCGTGGGTTTTTCTCTGCAGGTGGTGCTTTTCTGCGGGAATCATCGAATTTCGCCCGAATCCTGAAAACTTAGTATGCTATAAAACAATCGTTATTTGTATCCGAAAGTTTTTTATATAAGCAAATCTAGGGAGTCCAATTCATCTGCGAATTGGACTCCTTTACTTTTTTCTATTCGGTTATAAGTCGAATAATCCTTCTTTGCACAGTAAAAAGGTAGCGAATGAAACCCGAGTGTAACTATCTTATCCATTTACCGTCTAAGTCCTTAGGGGGGGGATTAGGTGAAATCCAAATTATTGCTTTTCATTTTAATGCTTACATGCCTGTTATCAATAATGGGGTGTTCCAGGGTTAGTGATCGACCAATTGTTGAAAGTGGGAGTGGCGGGACTTCCAAACATACAATCCTGGAACCGCCAATTTTAACGATTAAAGTTGGGGAAGAGACTATAAATCCTGCTCTGGGCACTTATAGTTGGCGTATTGACAATGAAGACGGGACAGAAACTGTAATAGAGTCAGATTCGTTGGCGCCACCAGAAATGATGAACGACAATAATTCATTGCAAGTAACAATAGACACGAACGTTGAACTGAACTTTGAAATACAACCAGATCGTTATAGCGTGAGGATATGGGATGGCGACAATGTTGTAAGCGCCTCAGATAAAGTGGTTCTTTCTAGTAAAGGAAAAGTTATTTACGAAGTGCTCGCACACTGGGAACAAGGAACAGCAAGTTATGTCTTTTCTTTAGAGATTGAATAGATTTATTAAATAGACGCTATTAATTCATAACGGGTTCTCTTAACCTTTATACGTATAACAATAAAAGGAGGTATTACGTGAACAAATACAAACTTTGAAGATGATATGTCGAACAAATTGCCTGTTGGTGCAAAAATCTTTTCGGCTTAAGAATCGGGAAAAGTTGGAGGGCCAATTTTACTTGTAGAATTAGAGAAATAGCTATATAAATACTACGGGCTTGTGGAGGGTTAACCAATTTAAATTGACCTATATCCATAAAAATGAACATCAAGAGCCTAATTCCTTGCCAAAAATACGCAGGAATTAGGCTTTTTTTAGCTCTAAATTGGTGAATATGGAAGAAACAGTTGGTAAGAATCTAACGAGCCCTTCTTTTGTGAGTTCTACGAGCGGTCCCATAAAAGTTGCAGAAAAGCAGTTCATATTTTATGATGAAACTAAGAAAACTAAAATCGTTTCAATAGTTTTATCTGAGGAGGTTGAAATTTGAAGAGTCGAATCATAAATGGATTTATTGAAGAGTCTGTAGATAATGGTGTTAAGTTCACGATGGATGATTTAGCAAGACGACTTGGAATTAGTAAGCGTACGCTATATGAGCATTTTCCATCGAAAGTGAATATATTGGATTCAATTATTGATATGACGCTTGAAGAGTTCGACGACCAGACACGCAATATAATTGAGAACCCTAAATTTACGTTGGTGGAGAAAATCCGAAAAGCCATTGTGGTCATGCCGAAGCATAATGAGTTTTACGACACGCGTATTTTAGAGCAATTGAAACGCTTTTATCCGGAACAATGGGAACGAGTGAATCGTGAATTATATATGTGGGATGACTTGAAAGGGCTGCTCGAAGAAGGTATTAGAACTGGTGTCATTAAGGATCGTAATATTGATTTGCTAATGAAAATTATTATCGAGGCTATGAACACTACATTCGATCGCCAGTTTTTTTTAGAACATAGTATATCAGTAACCGAAGCGGTTGAAACGATTGTGGATATGTTATTAACGGGTATTATTAGAGAAAAATGACATGGGACTTGCCATCCATTTTAGTTTGAGATAAATCTAAGATAGCTTCCACGTTTTAAGGAAAGATAGTAGCTAAGGAAGTGGACATGTATGGGAGAACAACAGTTATTAAACCGCTTAGACACGGAATCCGTTGGAAAGTCATTTATGAGGTATTTGATTCCTTCCACAGTTGGAATGATATTGATGGCTATTAATATTGTGGTTGACGGAATTATGGTAGGCAATCGTTTAGGCCCGGTTGCGCTCGCTGGAGTGGGCATTGCCGTTCCTGTGTATACGATATTCGTAGCGATGTCCCTTTGGATAGGAATTGGTGCTGCAACCCGTTATTCAGCAGAGATGGGCGCTAAACGGCCAGATAAAGCGCGCGTTATTTTTTCACATGCGATTATCTCTATCTTTATTTTAACGATAATTATTGGGCTACTTGCCTATTTGAATAGGGCAAAACTTGCGTATTTATTAGGTGCGAATACTGATACCTTCCCCTATGTAGCAGACTATATGAGTATCATGTTATTGTTCGGTTTCGTTTTTACGGTAGAAAATGCATTTAGCATATTGGTGAGAAATGACGGGGGACCAAATCTGTCAATGATTGCACTTGTCTCAACCTCACTTGTTAATATAGGATTGAATTATGTATTCCTTTTCGTACTCGATTATGGGGTAAGGGGAGCTGCGGCGGCAACGGTAATCGGTGCGGCTGTTGGCATGATCATATTGAGTACCCATTTTTTCAAAAAGAAAAGCAACTTACGTTTCGTTCGCTTCAAATTCGACCAAAAGTTATTCTTAATCGTATTGATCATAGGATTCCCTAGTTTTCTTGCTGAGGTCGGATTTTCGGTCTTTACAATTTCGCATAACAACACATTTGAACGCCTTGCAGGAACCGCAGGTGTATCTGCATTTACAATATTGAATTATGTCCACAGCGTTATGCTCCTCCTCTTTTTAGGGATGGGTGCAGCGATTCAACCGTTAATTAGCTATTATTACGGGGCAAAGAACGAGGAGAAAATGAAAAAAACATTACGAATGGCGATTGGGACATCGGTAGGAGCAGGTATCCTCTTTTTCTTTATCGGTCTCTTTGCGTCCGGACCAATTGTAGGTTTGTTCGGAGATTTCCCAGAGGAAGTGATGGCCCTGGCTATTCCAGGAATTAAACTATTCTTTATCGCTTATCTTTTCATGGGCATGAACTTTGTCATGATGACTTACTACCAATCTATCGGACAAATCAGGATGGCAACCTGGATTACAGCTTCTAGGGAAATTGTCTTTTTGCTCATCCTGCTTGCAATTCTACCGAAGATATTAGGATTGACGGGCGTTTGGTTAGCTATTCCAACATCAGAGTTTATCGTATTAATTACAATATTTTATTATCATTGGAAGTGGAACAGGTAAAGAAACAAGGAATTTAGTCAGAGGTGGAATTGTTATGCGCGAAAATGACCGAGATAAATTGCTTGGCAGTCGAACGACGAATTTGGCAGAAGAACCGAATCAGTCGCCTCATTATTCACATGATGAGGCGACGCCCTATTCAGTATTGACCGCTTACCTCTGAAACATTCCAACTTATTGAAGAAGAAATCGGGAATTATTGTGCTGAATTAGATGTCTATGAACAGAAACCAGTTGACGTTCTTGTATTAATTAAACAACAGGAGATCGTCATTGACGATCTCTTTTATGTCTTATCGGGCCATGGTTGTTGGATATAAACTAAAAAGAGTTTTTACTGTGGAGGTATCAGATGTTGAAAAGACCATTTGGAATAAGACTCGATGGTTGTGTTTATGCAACTAGTGGAGAAGATTTAAGTGAAGAAGAGTTTTCGAATGCTTTTATTGAATTTATTGAAGAAAGAGGATGGTATTTCGGTGGGGCGCTGTACCAGATTGACGAAGAGGGAAATCCTTCAAATGCTACGCTCTAATCACCCTTCAGGAGAAGAATAACAACCTGAAATAATAAAATACAATGCGAAAACGAAAAGGTTTGAGACTTTACAGTAAGGTGAGGTTCCTGCAACGGGCCAGGTTGTTGTGAAATATTCTAATTTAAATTATAGATTATAGAAGTAAAATGCTTGTGGAGATGAGGTGAATTAAATGCGGTTACCAATGTATATTACAGGTATAGCAAATCACAATATTGATTTAAAGAGGATGGATGGATACTTATTTAAAAAGTTAGGATACGAAATTTCCAGGAAATTTCATGGTGAAGTAATTGGTTATAATTCGCCCAGGTATCCGTTAAAATATTTTCGCCTAGATATAAAAATAGGTGAAAATATAATGTCCATTTTACTTCATGAATATTTCCCTTATGTTGCCATCGCTTTATATGAAGATGAACTTCAAATCCATTATATAGATTCTGAAAATCTAAGAAACGAATTAAAACCATACTATACAGTTTTAGAAAAGGCATTTCTAAACAAACCCTTTGATCCCAATTCTCATGACTTGTCAGAGACTGAAATAAAAAATGAGAAACATTGGAGACCGAATACAAACGGAGAAGTTATTTTTAATTGTTGGGATTAGCATATTCTCTTATTGGGTGCGCTTGTTAATAAATTAATATCACGAATGGATCTTAATAGGGTCCTTTTTTTATTGCGTTAGAAATTCAATAGAAAAAGCACTGCCAAGGACAGTACTAAAGATACGTTAATTCTTTTGCACATTAACTAGTTTATTACTAATTGTACCCACTGTAGAATGTTGTAAATGATCGGGATGGTTAGGATGCAAAGGGTTGTCGTCAGCATAACACCAACCGATGCAAAGGAAGCGTCTGCACCAAATTTTTGCGCATAAACAGAGGTCGTCGAAGCACTTGGCATTGCAGCTGTCACCACGGCAACGATGATGAGCGAAGGTGGAACAGGTAGAAATATAAAAACAAGTAAGCTTAACGGAAGAAGTATTAATTTAAACATGGCGGCAATCCAAATATAGAGATTCTTTCCGTACTGTAGAAAGTCCTTTCGCTGAATGTCAGCAAGAAAGCTACCAATCAGAATCATGGATAAAGGAATCGTCATTTTACCGATGCCTTCAAATGTCGTTAAAATCATGTCCGGCCAACTAAACGGAAGGAATAGCATACATACGCCAACCAGTGTTGCCAATATCCCCGGATTGAAAAATAACACACGCCAATTTATGCTTTGGTCATGCTTTGTAAACAGATAAATGCCATACGTCCAGATTAATATTAAGTAAAAGATGTTAAATATCGTCAAGTAGATAACCCCTTGCTCGGCCATCAAAATATAAATAACAGCAAATCCAATAAACCCTTGATTGCCAAAAACAATTAAGCTCTCAAACACACTTTTTTGCTCATCAGGAAGTGCAGCTTTTTTTCGCAGAATAGCCGCAATAAATACAGATACAGTAAGTACGAAAATAGACATGGCGACAAGCCAAACAAAATCGACAAGCAATTCAATGGAAAAAGTCGTTTGTAGCGAGAACAAGATCAACGCAGGTAAAGTAATATACAGCATAAGCTGTGTAAAGACCTGATTCGCATGTTCACTGAATACGCGTAATTTGCGCGCAGTGAAGCCAATAATCGCCATGATATAAAGCGGTATCATCGCCAGCACAAAAGTACTGATAGATAGCAAAAACTGTATCTCCTTTTTAAATTAGTGTTGTACTCTATGAATATAGAAGAGATAAGGTGAAAAAGTTTCGGCATCGAATACTTTTTGAAGGTACGGTACCTTTACCTTTCACTGGAAGCTTTCCTGGATGCACAGGCTAAAAAAAGAGACCCGTCAGCTGGGTCTCTGATTTTTTGTGATTTACGTTTAGACGGTAGAAAGGTTCGTCCGCTCTTTCAATTTCTTGTTTAGTTCATCCAGTCTTGCCATCAGCTCATCATACTCAGTCAAGCTGATCTGGCACAGTTGAATCTCTTGCATGACTTGCTGCGTGATGTTGCTTCGTTCGACGTACGCCTTCTCTTGCAACATGACATATACTCTACGTTGGTCTTCTGTTGACCGGTCTTTGCGTAGCCAACCGTTTTCCTGCATGCGGGCAATCATCGGCGTTAGTGTACCCGTACCGAGATCGACTTGTTCGCCCAGTTCTTTCATTGTGATTCCGTCACGCTCCCATAAGGCTAGTAGCACCAGGTATTGGGGATACGTAAGCCCGAATGGTTTCAGCACACTTGTATAAAGCTTGGTGAACGCCGCTCCAGTTTCATAAACAGCGAAACATAGCTGTTTATCAAGCGTCAGAAAGTCTTTCATCATAACAGCTTTTCCACGTCTTCTGCGAGTTTTTCGGGAGCTGTTTGCGGTGCATAGCGCTTAATGACTTGTCCGTTGCCGTCTACTAGGAACTTTGTGAAGTTCCATTTGATTTTCTTCGACAACAGCCCTTTTTGTTCTGACGTTAAGTGATTGAATAACGGTTCTGCATCATCACCATTGACATCGACTTTCGCCATCATCGGGAACGTCACGCCGTAATTCAATTGGCAGAATTCAGTCGTTTCATCAATATTATCGAATTCCTGATCATTGAACTGATCGCAAGGAAAACCAAGAATCATCAGGCCGTCATCTTTGTATTGTTCATATAGCGATTGCAGTCCACCAAACTGCGGCGCGAAGCCGCATTTACTTGCCGTGTTTACGATGATTAAAGGCTTCCCTTTATACGCTTCCAAAGACAACTTGTCACCATTCGGTTTGTTCACTTCAAAATCATAAACGGATACCAAACGAATTCCTCCTTTTATTTTACAGTAATCTCGACTTCAACATTGCCATTGATTGCTTTAGAATACGGGCAGTAATTATGTGCCTTATGTACATATTCATCTGCGACTGCCTGATCTACACCAGCAATTGTCACTTCGAGCTTGACGCCCAGTTTAACGCCACCATCTTTTTTATCTGGATACAGTGCCACGGTTGCGATCACTTCACTACTTGTATACTCAACTTTGTCTTTGTCTAATTGAAGTTCGAGTGCGCTGTTGAAACATGCGCTATATCCTGCAGCAAACAATTGCTCAGGATTTGATGCAGTCGTTACTTCACCGCCAAGCGCTGCAGGTTTTGCAACGTCCAGATTGAATATATTGTCCGGTGAATAAACAGATCCATCTCGTCCGCCTGTATTGATAATTGTCGTTTCGTAAAGTGGTTTCATTTCAAAACGCCTCTTTTCTGTTTTTTATATCGTGTACGATTCAATCTTAAGCGATTTACTTTATCAGTACAATTTATATGCCTAAAAACACAAAAAAACACGCTTCATCCATTGTTTGAATGAAACGTGCTTTCAGTAGAACCTATAATTGTTTTAAGAAGTCAATTTCAACTTCATTTTTCCGTGGTTCACGTTTAAATAAATAATTACCCTGTCTAACTGACATTAGTACTTCTGCACGCTCACGAATGGCTTCGTAAGGATCTTGTGCATCCAAAACGATAAAGTTAGCTGGTTTTCCTGCTTCAATACCATACTCATCGTTAACTCTCATAAGGTTTGCACCGTGGTATGTAATTAGGTCCAACGCTTTATTGATCTCATCGATGTGTGTATAGTGCGCTAGATGTATACCGTTGTCTAAAATGTTCATCATATTTCCGTTACCGAGTGGATACCAGTAATCCGCAATAGAATCTTGTGCAAATGCCACAGTATTTCCATTTTCCAACAACTCTTTTACGCGCGTTAAGCCGCGGCGTTTCGGATAACTATCGCCACGTCCTTGTAAATGTGCGTTTTCAGTTGGACAAGAAATAAAGTTGATTTTTGATTCTTTAAATAGACCTAGCATCTTATTGGCATAACTATTTTCTACAGATCCAAAGCTAGTTGTATGACTTGCAGTTGTATAGGGACCATAGTTTTCTTCCATAACAAGCGCATTTAACACTTCTAAAAATCGGCTATTTGGATCATCGTTTTCATCACAGTGAATATCAATCATCACGTTATATTTTATCGCCATGTTCACAATACGTTTCAGAGATTCAACACCATGTTCATAAGAAATTTCAAAGTGAGGAATCCCACCAGCCACGTCAGCACCCATTTTAAGTGCTTCTTCCATTAAAGCTTCTGCACCTTTATACCGGAAGAAACCTTCCTGAGGAAATGCAACAAGTTGGAGCGTGACGATATCCTTCAATTCTTCGCGCAGTTTTATTAATGCTTTCATCCCGGTTAAGTTAGGATCCGTAATATCTACATGCGTGCGAATAAATTGAACACCTTTGCTCAATTCTTTCTGAATGCCTTTAATCGCGCGCTCACGTACCATTTCTTCCGTCAGTGATTTTTTATTATCACTCCAACGCTGGATCCCTTCAAATAACGTTCCGGATACATTCGCATTGCCTTCGCCTAGCCCTGAAAAGATATAATCTAAGTGTAAATGAGGGTCAACATAAGGGGGTAATACTAAACGTCCTTCTAAATCAATTACTTCATCTGCGTTCTCTAAATCATTACCTATGGCTGTAAACTGACCGTTTCCCACTAAAAATTCACGGGACTCTGGCGCCCCATAGATATTCGCATTAATAAATTTTTTCATACAATACATGACTCCTTTACCCATTCTGATAGCTATCATGATTACATGAACTATTATAACAGTTGTGAAACGAAGGCAGAATTCTTACGCTCAAACTTAGATATAAGCCTATTCAAGAATCTACTGCGATTATGGATAACAAAAGTGACAGGAAATATGTGTATTTGTAGAAAGTTGGAAATATTGGCAGTATAATGAAGCAAATAAACTATTTATTATTTCAAAGGGGGATTTGTAAATGAAAAAAAATAGACAAGCCATTATTTGGGCTGTAATCGCTATTGTACTTGTATTAATCTGGATTTTTACAAGATAAGGTTTATCGAATACAAGTGGGGGGATTTGCATGATCTATGTAAATGTTAGAGCAATAATTGAAAGAAATGGGCCGGATGGAACTGAAATCGTTATACAAAAAAGGGTTAAATCTAATGAAAACAAAACACCTTATGAGCTACCTGGGGGAAGGTTAGAAGTATTCGAGTCATTTCTAGAAGGACTTAAAAGAGAAGTACACGAAGAAACGGGACTTCTTATTACAAAATTTTTTGGGGAAGAAACTAGAATTGAAACGTATACCGTGGATTCGAATGTTGAAGCTATAAAGCCTTTTGCCGTTTATCAAACGACAACCGGTCCAGTAGATTCATTAGGCGTTTATTTTCGATGTCAAGCCGCTGGTAATTAGTTGAAGAAGGCGACGAGACCGAAGATATAAAGTGGATATCTGTAGATGAGCTACACAATTCACTAGAGCAAGAGTTAATAGATTTCAGTTGGGTGGACAAGTCTGGAATCATGTATTATTTGAAATGGTATTACGCAAATAAAATTACTGAGTTAGTATAATACTCGGTTTATTATAATGGTAATACGTTAACCACAAATGTTTTTCGCAGAATATTTAATTGGCATTTTATCAATAACAGAGATTGGATATATACTTTTTCTGGCTCCCATGTATGGGGGTGGCGCCCTACTTATACGAGAGGTTACCCGCAGAACCAGTCGCGGAATAATAACCATGTTAGTACTTGGAATCGCCTACGGACTGATTGAGGAAGGCTTGATCGACCAAATGTTATTCAATCGTTTTTATCTTTCTGATCAAGATCAATGGAAGTCTTTTATCCCTTTTCTGGGAATTGATGGTCGGCTAACTGTTTACGTACTAGCAATGCATGCGATATGGAGTACCTGTATACCAATTATCATTGTCGAAGCGCTCTTCCCTAAACAAGGAATTAAACCTTGGCTTAGTAAATCTGGGTTAGGAATAGTTACTTCAATTTTTATTTTAGGATCTGTATATCTTAGTTATGATACCTATATAGAAAAGCAATTTTTCGCTTCCACGCTTCAACTGCTTGGTACTACTATAGCCGTAATACTACTTATAATTCTCTCATTTAATTTTGGTAGTCATACGAGTACTTCTACAACGACAGCACCGAAACCGTGGTTTTTAGGTATATTTTCTTTAGTTGCTTCAAGCGTTTTCATGCTCGCCGATTCATCCTATGGTTGGGATGGTTTCGCTGTCTGTGTAATAACAGTTGTGGTATTTTTCATAATTGTATTTCGTTGGTCACGTCGGATTGGTTGGGGAGATATACACCGCATTGCGATTGCGGGAGGTGGGATAGTAACTTATGCATGGCTAGGACTATTTTCCGGTAGTTTCATTTTCGCGTTTGGCGCAATTATATTACTTGTTGTTGCAGTTAGGAAATTGCGCAAGTCCAGAATTAGAATGAACTAGGGTATTAATACTGGCTGATAGGGATTTTTTTATGACTGATTGTCTACGCATCTTAGACAATCAGTCATTTGTGTTTAAGAAAATGTATAAAGGGACCTCCTTTTGTATGAAAAGTGAAACTATTTACGCAGGCACTTCGTAAACCAAATAAGAGGGATGGATCAGTGATATTTCTATTGTTTATTTCATTGGGGATATATAGGGGGATTGTTCTTATTTTCATGTTGTTTGAAAAATTAGGTTTGAATACATTCGGAGTCTTACTAATACTGACTGGTTTATTTGTGGATATTATCTTTACTTGATACCTATATTCAGGTACCTTTCACTAATTAAATAAATGGAGGGATATAATTAAAATGAATGTTGCAGCAATGTTTATAATTTTCTCTGGTGCAATCATTGGCATTGTCAGTGCAATTTCAGGAACAAAAAAGAAAAAGGATACTAAAAAAAGATAAATCGGTTTCTTGGTTGTTGTTCGGAAAAAGGGTGCAGCTGTTGCTTAATCTTTATGCCTGAAACGGACCATTATGTATAGGAGATTTGCGCTTTATCATTTCAGGGAATACTAGAGTTAATAAATAATTTAGGGGAGGAGATAAGATGGGGCTTTTATTTTACTTTTTGATATTCGGTTTAATTGTGTTTTTGAGTCTTGCTCTTTATTTACCATTCTTGAAAAAGTAATAACTATAAGTTGTACAGTCATAATTGCCAAGTAATAGGAGGGCAAATGAAATGGGAATTGATATGATAATCGGTCTAGTTATCGGTGTATTGTTAATTTGGGCTGGCTATATTGTTCGGACAAAACAGGCACTTGCCTTTCTAGCGGGTTTCAGGGAGTCGTGGGAACCGGTTAATAAAGAAAGACTAGGGAACAGAGTAGGTATTCTCTTAATTATTATCGGTGTTATTGCCATTTTTACATCTGTTTTTACCATATGGTTTGGGGCTACAGCTGGGAAAGTCTCTGGGGTCTTGGTTATTATTGATGTGGTTATGATTATTATGGTAATCGCACTAGATCAAATAGGATATTGATGACATTGGCTGTTTTAAGACTTCAAAACCGGACAGGATTAAACGCTCCCATATTAAATGGAATTGTTTATCCTAAGACATGAATACATATCAAAATAGCGGTTCATCAATAGTATTATTGTTGTATTCATTGAAATAAGTGTTCGAAGGGCTATTCAGTTAATTAACTACAATGGCAAAAGTAAAGAAGGGGGATATCGACTATATAACACTTTGTCGATATCCCCTTGTTTTTTGTCTCAAGCGCAACATATTTTCAGACGGTCGCGACTACGAATTGTGCGAAAAGTGAAACTACTTGTACGGACTCTTCGTAATTAAAATAAGAGTGAAAAATAAGGGGGTTGTATAAGTGATATTTCCAATGCTTCTTTCGTTGGGGATTTTAATTGTTTTACCGGCAGGACTACTGGTTGGTATATGGAAGTCAGCTTTTAAAAGTAAATTGGAATGGCTGCTAGATGTATTAGCAACAACGGTATTAATCGCCTGTATCTTTCAAACAGCAAATTGGAGTTCGATTGGTTCATATTGGCGTTACATTTGGATCGTATTACTTGTCATCGCAATCGTAACTTCTTGGAGAAGAGTGCGCGACCTACCTTTTCGAATCAAATATACAGGCAGTCAAAAAGTGTCAATCGGTATAAATATTTTGCTTATTCTAGTGTTTACTGTATTTAACGGATTTGTTCTTACAAGTTATTCAGTTAAAGATCAAGCAATAGACTTGGCCTTTCCTCTCAAAGATGGAACTTATTATGTGGGTCATGGTGGAAACCATGTGCATATGAATTATCATCAAGCACATCCACCGCAAAAATACGCATTAGATATTCTCGGATTGAATAAACTCGGAACACGTGCAACCGGTCTATATCCAAAGGACCTCGATAAATATGAAATATACGAAAATAATCTGTATAGCCCATGTAATGGAATTGTTATTGAAACCAGAAATGACATACCTGACTTAACGCCACCTGAAATGGATCCAGAAAATACGATGGGTAATTATGTCGCTTTAACCTGTAATGGTCACGAGGCAATCATTTATCTAATGCATATGCAACAAGAAAGTGTTTCTGTAACTGAAGGGGAAGAAGTAACAACCGGTCAATTACTTGGTAAAATCGGGAATTCAGGAAACACGTCAGAACCTCATTTACATATCCATGCGGAATTGGATGGTGTAGGGGTACCCATTACCTTTGAAGGGAAATTTCTTGTGAGAAATAGTATAGTGCGTTAAAAAGTATACTATCAGTGAATTAAGTGTGTTCGTGGTATTCAAATAAAGTCCAAATTATTGAGGATGTTGAACAAATGAACAAAAAATATATTGGGGTGTTAGCTATAGGAGAAGTATCTGAAAAGACTTTGAAGAAAATAGAGAAGGATATTTCACAAAATGACTTGGGGAAAGCGAGAGATAGACTACACGGGTTAATATTAACCTAACCCAATGAATTAGAACTTCGGAAAAGATTAGGAGATATTTATTCAGCGTTAAGATATCCTTCAAGGGCTGGATTGTACTGGTATTTAGAACAGAACAAGACACCAGAAATGAGGTTAGCATGCATTGATTTTGAAAAATCTATGGGGAACGATCCAATAAGAATAGCTAGAGCCCTGAAATTTAAAGGTGATTGTGAAGTCATCAAAGATCAGGAGTTACGTCTATTAATATTGCAGATACAAAACAAATCCGAAATAGATTTGTTTGAAGAAGCTGAGGTATATGAAGAGACGTGGGTAGGTAAATTGGAACTGTTGGGAATTATATTGGTTATTACTATAACCCTTTTCTTTACATTTTTCGGCGTGTACCAATTCACAAAATGGATTCTTTAATTTAAAAATTAAAGAATGGATTGCAGAACTACTTCCTGGAGGAAATCTAGTTTCAGAGCATAATTGCAATCACCTCTGGAAGGCATTCTTGGATAAACGGGTGATAGATTGTTGCACAAATTTAATGCCATTAACGGGATAAATTATTTAATAATGTATGTAAAGGAGTAGATAACTTATGAAGATAAATTGGACTTTGTTTTTATCATATCTTTTTGTGTGGATAGTGGTTGGTATAGTGATATTTGATAATGTAATTCCTATGATTATTTTTATAATCTGTGGAGGAGCATGCGGTGGTTTTATACTTGCTACTAAAAAGAAAATAAAGTTTTACAATTAAACTATTAAACAAATGGGTGCGATTGCGTCTATATCGCAATCGGGCCATTTTGTTTAGATTTAACTCTCGAAGTAGTGAATTTTTAAAAAAGGAGGGATTAATAATGAATAAATATCGTGGTTATGCAATGATAAGTGGATTTTTAGGAGCATTTCTAATTGCGACTGGTATGATGTTGAAAAATATTGTTACTTACTCACCATCAATAGGTTTGATAGGTGGAGCCGTATTGTTTTTTGCTGCTACTTATTTCGCTATAAAATCAAATAAACGTAGTGTGGAAATGACTTCTTAATATTTAATAAACTATCTTTGGACTTCTACAAATGGGTGTGATTTTTTAAGACTATTCCATTAACGGATGCAAGAGTATTTTTTCATCCTCCTTCCCATTCATTGAATCTTTTTCTCATTCCAACCGTAATAAAGGTAGAGAGTTTTACTCGAGGAGGGTCATTTTATGTATACACCTATTGAAGAACCATCAAAACGGTTATCGAAAGAAATCATTCCTTCGATGAGATGGGGCGCTTTGATCAGCGTTGCCGTCGAATTTGTCATCGCAGGGATTCTATATGGAGTCAGTATCTATTTTGCATGGCCGGACTGGGTCAACTGGATTCTCCTATTTGTGGCTGTCGTAATTGTAGCCGGCGCTATTTGGTCGATTGGATTACGACCGTTTTTTGTGTTTAAAAACACGCGTTATGAAGTGAGTGAAGAATTTTTGCAATTAAAATCGGGCGCATTCCACGAAGTTTATGAGCTGGTTCCGATGACGAAGATCCAGGCGGTTTCAACGCATCAAGGCCCCATTTTACGGAGATTTAACTTATATTCGATTGCTATCGAAACGATGGGATCCTCTCACGCCATTGCAGGGTTGCCCAAACAAGTAGCGATTGACGTAAGAAACCAGATTGCACATCTGGCGAAAATTCGGGAGGTGGATGAATAATGGAATTTAAACGTTATCATCCATTGACAATCCTTTTTGACATATACGGATTTGTCAAAAACGTGGCTTTTTTCGCATTGATATTATTCGTTTTTAATTATGGTTCGGAATCAATGCTAATCCGTATTGGACGCTGGGCTTTCTTATTCGGGGCCATTTTGACGCTTGTTTCATTACTGATGAAATGGTTCTCTAACCGATATGCTGCGGATGAACAGGCATTTCATTTGAAAGCGGGCATTTTCCAAAAGACGGAACGCATCGTTTATTATGAAAAGGTTCAAAATGTCCAACGACGCACATCGTTTTTACATAAGATTTTCCGTATGACATCGATTTCTTTCCAGACTGGTGCAACCGGGGTGGATGCTAAAGTTGAATTTAAAGCAGTGACACAACAAGAAGCTGATCGATTGGAATTGTTAGTAAAAGAAGCAGGTTCTAAACCAATTGAAGTTCCAGATACGGATGCTCATATAGTGGAAGTGGATAAAGAAGAAGTGCAAAGAGTCATCCATTTCACACCTACACGTATAGATGTCGTTAAAGCGTCTTTCACTTCCCTCAGTTTTTTGTTCCTGATTGTCATTGTCGCATCTGCCTTTTCTAAAATTAGCGCATTATTTGACGTTGAAGAAGCTGTAGAGGGATGGGTCTTATCCTTATTGACCTCTGGGTGGATCATTGCTGGTATTGCAACGGTTTTAATCATCTTGTCTTTCACAATCGGCTATATCCGGACATTCATCACATATGGTAAGTATGAAATCGCCTCGGATGATACACGGATTTACATTTCCAAAGGTGTTTTGGATGAGTCCGCTTTTTCGATACTGAAGAAACGTGTTCAAGGGATTGAAATCTCACAGTCGTTTATGAAACGGCTACTTGGGTTAGCGGAAGTGAAACTGATCAGCGCTGGTAGTCTTGGGAGTGACGAAGATGAAGTGAGTACACTCTATCCTTTCCTGCCGGTAAAACGTGCGTATTCAATGATTGAGGAAATGCTGCCGGACTACGAAGTGAGTACTGATATAAAACAACTTCCACGCAAATCATTATTTGTGAGAATCGTGAAGCCGTATTGGTTCTGGCTCATTGTAACCGCAGCGCTTACGTATTTCCGGAATGACCTATTTGAAAAACCAAATCTATGGTGGATCATTTCGATTAGTTTTCTCGCAGCGCTCGTCCTTGCACGTATCGTAAACTATTGGAACACATCTTATGCAATAACGGACCGTTTCATCCAAGTAAGTGAAGGTACGTTAGGAAAGACCACATACTTGACGCGTCGCGATAAGATCATCGAAGTGTCCGTTAAACGGACGAAATTGCAGCAATGGACAGGACTCGCGACAATCGGGCTCGTCAACCGCGCGCAACCTGTACGACATGAAAGTTTGCCCGATGTGACTGTCGAGGAAGCGAGCCGATTTTACCACTGGTATGTGTTAAGGGCAGAAGAAGTTCAGTTGGAATAAGTACGTAAAGGGACATTTAAAGGCGAAAGGGATGTATGTTTTGTTAAATGTTTTCTTGGGATTAATAATTTTCATATCACTTATTTTTCTGTTTCTCGGGCTAAAGAGAAAGTCCAGATTAACTATATTTTTTGGCGCTATTGCTTTTATTGCGCCCTTACTTTATTTTGGTTTCAGAAATTGGATAATTTTGTTGCCATTAGTTCCCGTAATATCATTTGTAGTTTCGGATTTAATAATTAAAAATAGGAATTCTGCTCAATTATAGCGGGTATTGCTTTAGAAATTCGATTAAACAATCGGGTGCCATTTGTTGCACAAGTTTTATGCTAATAACGGTCCATTTTGCTGAAGAAAAAGAGGGGTTTTTATGATGTTAACGAAAGTAATTACAGTGGAAGAAGACTTGAAAAAGGCATTTGCGATTCGAAAAGAAGTATTTGTCGAGGAACAGGAGATCCCTTTGGAGGATGAGTTTGACGAATTTGACACACTAGATGGGCTTAGCGAGCACATTTTAGTTTATTACAATAATCAACCAGCTGGAACTGGTCGAGTACGTTGGGTTGATAATTTTGGAAAGTTAGAGCGAATTTGTGTTTTAAAGCCTTTCCGTTCATTCGGTCTTGGAAAAGTAATTATAAACACACTTGAAGAAACAACAATAGAAAAAGAATTCACCTATGTCAAGCTACATGGTCAAACACAGGCTGAAGGCTTCTATACAAAGCTGGGCTATACGACTTCATCACCTGTTTTTATGGAAGATGGTATTCCACATGTATTAATGACAAAAAAGTTGCCTGTATAAATACAATTTAATAGCTATATTTATTGAGGGGTAATTCCCTTACCTTTTTACTTTATTCTATTATCGGGTGCGATCGTTTAAAGGTAGTTATGTTAGAATCGGACTTTATTGCAGATGTTTTTGATTGGGAAGGAGGATGGATTTTCAATGTTGTGGGTAATGTCACAGGATAAGCAGAGTCTAATGAACGTAAAAGATGTTACTGTAAAAGGGAAAAGTATAGAAGGTTTTATTGAAAACAGTTTTTTAGATCAATGGAAAAAAACATTGGGAAAATATGAATCTAAGGAAAGAGCATTAGAAATCCTTGGGGAAATTTTCAAGAAGATTGAAGAAAGTAACGGTGTTTATGTGACTTACACGATGCCTATAAAATAAGGATAATCGTTCGTTTTTATAGCACGAGGAGTGAAGTATAGTGTCAAAAGCAAAGCTGTATTTTCTAGGATATTTTCTAGTATTCCCAACAACTTTCGTAATTAGCTCTTTCTTATGGCGATTTATCATTCGGAGTAATGATCTATGGATTGTATTAACAGATTCTTTATCAATCCTAGCTCTATATTATTTTATAGTGAGCCTTATCTTTGTATTTCGTATGAAATAATACATTGTACTGGACTTGGGTGCAGTTTTGGAAAATGAACTGATCCTGAAACCGACAAAATTAAGGAATAATAATTTGCCCAAATCAAATAAAGGGATGTGGTTAAAATTCAATTGACAGAAATAAGTTCAATATTGATTATGCTTCTACTATTAGGTTGGACCATCAGTTTAATGCGTGAAAATAGTCGTCTAAAAAAAGAAAATACTAGACTTTTGAGAAAGACTGGTGAATATGAAGATATGAAAGCTGACGCGAAGGAGATATTAAAGAACAATCCAGAAATAAAGACTATTAAATCGTTAAGAGAAAAGTATGGTTTATCTCTAATAGACGCAAAAGAAATTGTTGATTCAGTGAAAGAATAATGATGTTCGCAATATGAGGGTACGATTCTTCAAGAAGAATGGTGCCCTTTTTCAGTAATAGGCCAATTTTTTTAGAAGGAGAAAATATGAAGAGACACTGCTGTGAAGATATGGATTACCATGCAAATTTCAAATGTGATATGCATAGTGACCCATTTGAATGTCCTGATAAAATCTTAATTTTTGACAATAAATATAATGACTATGGGTTGATAATTCATGATGGTGGTTCATCAACCATAGCGATTGAATTCTGTCCTTGGTGCAGTTCGAAATTATAACTTGCTGATCAAATGACGTACCGATTAATCGTACAATGCTTTGCTAGAATCGGGTGCGATTGTTGCACAAATTTTAAGCCATTAACGGGCCATTTAATTGAATGAAACCTATAGGGCATTTATCTGTATAAAATTTAAGGGTGAAAAAGCAAAGTAATATAGTTATTGGATGTAATCGTAGAATAAGCCATTTTTCTATAACCGGACAAAGACTGATAAAGGAGTGACGGAATGAAGAAGGTATTTGAAGCTATCTATAACGGTCATCGAATACAAGTTGAGAATAGATGGTTTACAGGCGAGAAGTTGTATGTAGATGGAGAATTGCAAGATGAAAATTTAGGCTTAGCATTTAGAGGGACTTTAAATGGGCGTATTAGGAAAAAAGAAAATGAATCAAAGAGCATAAAAGTGACTCTAGGAGGATTTTTTAGTATCCACTGTAAAGTCTTTGTTGATAATGTATTGGTTTACTCGTCTCAAATTAAAACAAGTGATTAAATACTACCAAACTAATTGGGTATGAGTCAGGTTGAAATAATACAACAACTCTCAGCAATCGGGTGCGATTGTTGCACAAATTTAGTGCCATTATACGAACGGGCCATTTTGCTGCATATAAACTGTTGCTTTCCATTCCGGCGCACGCTTTCCGGAGGGCGTGGCTTGAGCCAAGTGAACAGCGAAGTGTTCGCTTTGCCGTATTTCTGTGGTTTTGCAGAAATTAAGGCAGCCTTTATATTCCTTCGCTGCGCTCCGTCCAGGGTCTCAAGGCTCACGCTGATCCTCCCGGAGTCGGCGCCTGCACTTCAAGCAACGGAGTGTATTAAGTATAAAGTGTCTATTCAACAATCGGGCTAGTTTGTTTAAGGATATATGTTGAAGATTTGGTAGTGGGAGCAAATTCGGATATAAATTATTAAAAAGGAGCCAGTCCAATGGATAGTACAATAAAAAAACTATTTGAAAACCTTATAGATGATGATAAGGACGTACAATACGAAGCATTTATGAATTTGTTGGATATTACGAATGAGAAAGTAAACTGGGCTTATGAGGTTTGGGATCAATTATTGAAGGACTTAACAGAAGGCGATAACCATCAGAGATCAAGAGCTGCACAATTCCTTTGCAATTTGGCGAAAAGCGATCCGGAAAAAAGAATTTTAAGGGATTTTTCAACGGTTTGGGCTGTGACAAAAGACAAGAAATTTGTAACGGCAAGACATAGTCTGAAATCCATTTGGAAAATTGCCATAGCTGGTTCTCAGCAAAAAAAGTTGGTTTTAAACAATCTCACAGACAGATTCATAACTGGAACTGATGAAAAAAACTACACTTTAATTCGTTTTGATATTATTGAAAGCCTTAAGAAGCTTTATGATGAAATAAAAGACGAGCAAGTTAAGGAACTTGCATTGGATTTGATTGAAAAAGAAGAGGATACAAAATACAAAAGGAAATATGCGTCAGTATGGAAATAATTCGTGTCAACTAATTTCACTTGATTGAGCACTGCATAGTAGAATTGTGCTTTTAATAACAACAAGCAAGAGTGGTTTTGAATGGTGATTGGAAATTGCATCCAATTAGTGTTATTCACCAATTGGGAGCGATTCTTGAAGCTCAAAAATTAGACGAAAGGGTATCCCATTCAATATGTGTAGCACAAGATAATAAAAAAACAGAATAGTTAATATAAATGGGTTCGGTTGCTGAAACTTGAAAAGTAAGATTCTAGGGAGGAGGTGTAAAAAAATGAACAAAGATGAATCGTATAACTGCTACGTTGTTAATAATGCGGCGGAATTACTTTCTTCCTTGGGAGAAAAAGGAATCGTATATATTGATTCCAAAACATTTCAAAGATGAATTCTTAAAAAACACGCAAATACCTTTGACGGAAACTGAGCAAATTGGATTCGAATTAGGTTTGCGTGGTAAGGCAAACCTGTTAAGCAGTCCTATATTTCATTTAATAAACTGGCTTAGTAAAGATACTAAACAACAGAAGAAGATAGACAGTAGAATCCGAAAATATACACTTAAAAAGCAAGATAAGGATCTACTTTTGTATCTAAGTCAATTAGACTATTAAACAATACGAATGGGTGCAATTGCTACATTAGTGATCGTACTTGTATCGCAATAGGGCCAGATAGTATCACGAGTAAGGGGGGAATCATTATGCAATTGAACGAACACCCCTGGCGTTTAGCCGTCGGAGGTTGGGTAGTGTTTGTTGCAACAGCTATTTTGTACTTTTTATTTGATTATAATATATATTCAGTACTTGGATTTTTAACCGTAGCAATAATTTTAACGATTGTGAATGCTATTTATGTACTTTACACAAAGAGGAAATCAAAAGAAGAATAATTTTAGCCATTATTGATACTTAGCTTATACAAACATTGACAATACAGTATTTTAAGCAATCGTGTGCGACTCTAGGACACCGCTGTACCAGAATCCGACCATAGTGAGGAAGTGAGTGGTAATAGCATGGAGCAAAATAACATTGAAAATAATATTTTTAAACGGAGTGGCATGTTTCGATTAATTATTGTATTGATGGCCATTTCAAATGTGATTTATGTGGCAATTGAAATTTATAAATCTAAAATCAGTAAGCCGTTATTAGGTAAACCTGAAATAACCAAACTTGAGTATTCCGAACTTGTAAATTTGTCTAATTACAGTTCAACTTTTGAGGTTATATTTATTATTTTAGCAATTGTCAGTGCCGCTTTAGTATTTACTGGCAAGTATAAACCACTCTTAAAAAGCTATATTGTCATACAACTAACATTTTTAATATCTATTTATTCGGTAAACCTTATTCTTGCTTGGATCTTGGATGCGCCTTCAGGAAATATGACACAGCTGCTTATAGGTCCTTTTATATTCACATTTGTGATACTAATTTATTTTGTTATAAAAAATAGTTATCAAATACTTATAGCTAAACGAATGTAAGTTAAAGCAATAATCGGGTGCAATTGGAACACAAACTTTCTGCCATCAACGAACCATAGAAAGGAAAAGGTGAGCGTCAATGATTCGCTATGTGGAAATATTTAAAGAGATTGTCGATGTCGTACACCATGACTACGCAGGATATGATGAAAAACGAGGCTGGGATGATCCTGCACATTATCTTGAAGAAATTGAGAGATTGATATCCGCACAGCAAATCACACCGCATGTTTTTACGGACCTCATCAGCGAATATCTCATGGATTTTCAAGATGAGCATATGTATTTCAATCTGAAAGGGTCGGATGACGTAAAGGCAAGCACTCGCGGTTTCCGGACAAGAAGATATGAGGATGACCTCTATGTCGTGGAGACTCGCGAGGAGGACAGGTTTCCAGCCGGCTCAAAGATCGTTTCGATTGATGAACAGGAAATCGGCAAAATCATCACTTCGGATCGAAGCTTCTTGCGAGAGACAAGTGCAGAACGCGAGGATTGGACACATCATCTCCATAAATCATCATCCATTAAAATAGAGGAGAACGGAGAACTGTTAACGTTCGATTTGAAAGAATACGAACCCGCCTCCAAAAAGTTAGCACCCTCTATGGAAGTAGTTGATGAGGAGACATTAAGGATCACTTTACCAAGCTTCGTCAACGTTGACGTAACTATGGACTTTGTGAAGAAACATGAAGAGAAGCTGAAAGTATGTACAAATCTGATCATCGACGTACGCAGGAATCATGGAGGAAACGGGAAATCTATTTCGAACTTATTGCCGTACGTTTTCCCGCCAGATGAACACCCGAGTACGGACGGTGAGTTGAAGGAGTTTAATTATACCGACCTAAACTCGGAGCTGTTAATCCAGCTCTGCCAGCAGCTAAGAAAAGACATCACTGATGAAGAGACACTGAAATTCTTTGACTCGATTGAAGAGAAATGTGAAAAGTATCGCGGTCAAGGTTTTGTGACAATGGACTTTTCAGATGAAATGGAGGCGGAAGCCTTAAAGTTTGAAGGTACTGTATTCCCTAAGAATGTGATCGTGATGACGGATGTCTATTGCGCAAGTGCCGCCGAATACTTTGTGGCAATCTGCATGGAGTCGTCCAAAACCACCGTAATCGGACGCGCGACAATGGGCGTCAATGACTACAGCGATTTAATTATAAAAGAATGGGATGACTCGTACGCACTCTACTACCCGATGTCTCGCCGTATCCATAAGACGTTGAACGACCCGTTGCACGGAAAAGGGATCCGACCTGATCATTATATCCCTTGGACACCTAAGCATATAGATGAGGATTTGGATCTTTTTTATGCAATAGAGATGTTAGGAGAAAGCCAGATAGCAGAAGGATGATTTGCAGGCGTTTCTAAGTGGATTTGGCGCGGGGTTCTTGGTTTTTACAACACTATGGTGATGTTTATAGGTGGAATGGCAATACGAGGAATTACTTTCACTTTTGGCCCGCAGTACGGCTTAATTTCCGTTATAACACTCGTTTTTTACGTAGTGACCATATTACTTTTGATAAAGAAAAAGAAGATAATCCTTGGCCTTTTTACGTAGGTATAATACCTTCATTGATCGGCTTAATTATGTTTATTAATGGGGCATTACATGAGCTGATAATTTAATATCTATTTTCCGATGGGCTTCTATCTCATAGGTCATCACCAAGTGTATAGTTTAAACTTTTTACGTTTAAATTTAGCGCTAAGTATATTCTGGAATGGGGAAATTTTGGAGCGCAACCTGATTTAGTGGGGAGGTAGTGGATTCAGATATGGAGGAAGAATATCGGAATAACAAGAAGAAGTTTAACGAAAAAAAGTTAATGATGAGAGAAGCAGGCTTTGCAGTAATAGTAATAATACTTTTTCTTCAATACTTTAAACTAGCTGCTTACTTGTCAAATGAATATTTTTTCGAAAGTTATTTTATGAGTTATCTGGTTTTGTTTTTAGGTATTCCATTATGTTACTATGTAGCGAAATATTTAGTTAGGGTAATTAAGGAAATAATTTGAACAAAAAGCAAGTCTTACTTCCGGTAACGGGTGCGTTGAATACGGAAACGTAAAATACAAAAATATAATACAGTGGGGTGCGATTGCTTCACAAGTAATCGCCTCAATACCGCAATATGGCCACTTTGCTGCATATAACTGTTGCATTCCGTTCCGGAGCACGCTTTCCGGAGGGCGTGGCTTGAGCGCTTCCTTCGCTGCGCTCCGTCGAGGGTCTCAAGGCTCACGCTGATCCTCTCGGAGTCGGCGCCTGCACTTCAAGCAACAGAGTGTATTAAGTATAAAGTCAAGGTGAAAAAACTAAAAGGGGTGTATAAAATGAATAAAAAGGTTTTTTTGCCACTTGTCTTAATTGTACTTTTAATTGGGGGACTAATTTATTATTTCTTAGCAGTTTCTCAATACGAACCCTCGCAGGAGTTATATGAATTCCCGATCCCGAAAAACGCTGAACTCATTCAAAAAAGTTCTTATGGTATAAGTTATGATTGGTCCTTAGCATCTGAAGAACACGGAATTCCATATGGATATAAATGGGCAATTAAAGCGAATGGATGGAAAGAGGGGGAAAGAGAAGGTGCTTCAGTTCATTATACGAAAGGGAATAGAAAAATAGATTTGATTTCATCTACGAAACATTTGAATATACTTAAAGTGAAATGATTAGTTAATTTACCAAACGGGTGCGATTGTTGCACAAGTTTCATGCCATTACGGGCCATTTTCGTTTAGTTGAAGAATAAAATGGGGGCTTTTATGTCGCATTTGACACAAATTGCGACGGTAACGAAAGGGGTAAAAAGAAAATGAACGATACAAGTAAATCAGTAGCTAAAACGGGTATTACATTCGGTTCAGCGTTGGCAATCGCAATATCTTGGAGTTTACACAAATCAATTTTATGGGCATGTATTCATGGTTTTTTTAGTTGGTTTTATGTAATCTATTATGCTTTTACAAGATAAACTTGATGCACATTTCGAACATAATGTGTAGTAGGTATTTATTCAAGAAACCGGTACTTTAGCTGAATAAAAGTTGTGCAAGAATATGGACCATTGAATTAGACGAGTAAGTATAAGTAAGTAGGCTCAATAAAGCAGGGGGGAGATTGTATGTTGCATAGTTTGATGCAAGAATTAGGCTATTTATATTATGAAACTTGGTTTATCTGGCCTTTTGTATTTGTTATTTCATTGGTTCTTGCGATTTACTCCTTAGTAAAAGATGATAAAATGTCATTAAAACATACCATCTTTGCCTCCATATCCCTTTTAATAATTCTCGCCGGAGTAACTGCTCCTATATATGCTTAGTCACTAACGGATGCTTTTATTAAATAGGATGAGAAAAAAAGCCGTATTGGAAGGGGGAAATTGAAATGCTTTTCGTATATTCATTTCTTGGATTTTTTATGATTTACTTCACTATTTTTGCAATACGAGCGATTATTGACGAAAAACATAAACATTATTTTATGATCTACACCATTCTTGCATCTATATGTGGTGGGGGAGCACTTTTTTTCGTATTGTTAGGTGCATTAGGATAACTCAACTAACGGGTGCGATTGTTGTACAGATCATATGCTATTAACAGGCCATTTTGTATTAGAAGGATTATGTTTGAACAAGGTTCATTGATGTGGTGACAATGAAATATCTTTTAAAGAAGTCAGTTTAGACAAAGCAAATAAAAATGTAAAAGAATTTACTGAGTATATTGCAACTACTGAAGATGATGAAGGAAATGGTATTTATATGTTCAATGATTCGGCAAAAGTTAGCTATCTGTACCTAACCCAAGATTTTTTGGAGAGTAAAAAACAATTCGGAGATTTGAATCTGAAACTTGATGGGAATTCACTGAATATTCATTCGACCGAAGCCTCTGATGTTAAGGATTTAAACGATAAATATAAATTATATATATAAATGGTGAGGAAACATATTTTCAACTAGTAGGTGCATAAAAGTTGATAGAAAATCTGAAATCTAGCATAAAGATTGGCTCATACTCAATTAACGGGTGCGGTTGTTGCACAAATATAATGCGAGGCTAATGAGTTGAAGAATCACTTAGCTTCTTCTGCTAAAGGGGCAGTAGCGTATAGAGGAAGAAGATGACTTAATTTATGGGTGAGTTTATGAAAAAGATAATTATAACTTTTGTTCTTGTAATATTAGTCGTTGTTATTCTAGTGAATTTAGATACATTGTACCTAAAGTTACAAGAAAGTAATGTGAGTAATGAAGATTACTACGTCAGTGAAATAAATGCTGAAAGAGATAGAAAAGGGCAAAGTATGTTAGAAATAACTGACCTTAACTTTTATACACAATACTCCGGAAAAAATATTTATTTAACACAAGTCTATGTTGAAGATAAACTTGAAATGATTTTTTTAACCAGAGCCTCGAAAAACGGTTTCCTGGACTGGGAATATCACACACTCCCATTTACCACCACAGAAAACATTATTGGAGATTCGTTGGACGATTGGGTCTTAAACTAACGTGCGCGATTATTAAATAGATCGCCTTAAGGCGATAGGAATGAGCTAAAAGCAACAGGAGGTAGGTAATTGTTTAAACGTAAGTTGTATTATTCTAATTGTAATCGTGAAGTTCAACCAGTAGAAGTAATATATGCAAAAATGAGAGTGCCACAATATGCAGGGATGGTAGAAATTAAAGCATATTTGAAAAACGAGAGCAAAATCCTTTGTTAGATTGTTCTAAACAAAAAGTGTGAACAAAGGCAAGTTATCGGCTGCGATTATAGCATACCGTTTTGCCACGATCGGTCCATTTAGGAGAGGAGAATTTTCTTGATTGAGTTGTTAAAAAACATTTATCAGTTATCAGGTGTTGTCCTGCTCATATGTGGCATTTACTACTATTTTCATTTCAAGAAGATTAAGAAGAACAGGAAATTAACTAGAGTTGAACTCTCCATTTACATCATAACTAGAGTTGCATTTTTCCTATGTGCAGGTAGTTTTCTACTGCTGTTTTTGGATAGAAACTTTGGATGAAAATTATAAAGCAATCGGGCCAAATTGGGGGAGAGAAGTTGAAGAAAAAGTATTTGATTTTAATTAGTTCAATTACGTTAATCTTAATACTATTTGGTTGCTCAACAAAAAAGGAACAATTTAATGATGGAAATATTGTTTTCAATGTTGTTGATACTCAATCTACCAATGAGTTCCAAACTTATAGGATAGAAATATCAAACACAACTGGATTTGATTTAACCCATCTTAGTTTCAATTTAAGTTACCCAATAAAAACGTCAAATGGCTCAAAAGATAATCCTTTTGTAGTTGAAGGAACAGTAGATAATTCAGCAGAATCAGTAAACCTTAAATCAGGAGAAACAACAACGTTTTCAGTATATGCTCCTATAAGTGAGGTTTTTTCTGATACCAATTCACTCGATTTTGAGAACCCGAGTGTTAAATTGAAAGGTTATTTTAAAAAAGGAGATACCGAAATTCCATTTGGCGTGTCTGGTGGTTTAAATGTTCTCATTGATAATTAAATAAATCAGGATAGGGTACTTTAATCGTACAGTGTTGTACCAGAATCGGGTGCTTTACTTCTATTAGAGGCTATGCCCCTTTTTTTTATTCGATTAACGGTGAAGTTTTCTTCAATAAGGACAAATAGTCTTTCCAATGATATACAGTAAAAAATCGAGAATGGAGAAATAATTTGTGAGGAGGAATAAAAAGGGTGATTCTAATGAGTAGATTTTTTCTTTTATTCTTAACATCAATAATTCTTATTGGGTGTACTCAAATTACTAAGAATGAAGCGAGCTCAATGTATTTAGATGGAATTATTATTGTTGATGATAAAGAGTATAATTTGATACACGGATATTATGCATACAAAGATGAAAAAATAGAAATTAATAAATTAGACCCTTTCTCCCCGATGGAAGCAGCAGACGAATTCGAAACTTTAGCAGTTGCAAAAAATAGTAAAATAGAAATTGTACTTGAAGATAAAACAACTAATTTAACTGTTCATAAATGGAATGAGAATGGTGGAGTTGAAGAAGTTCTATTAGAAGATAATGTATTAACAGTTCCCGAGGAAGAAGGCTATTATGTATTTGAAGTAGTCGGAAAATGGAAAAATGGTGAAACAACCTTGGTATTTGATCTTGATGTTAAATAGAGGTTTTGTATTACATTTAAACTAACAGGTGCTTTAGCTGAATAAAAGTTGTGCAAGAATCGGGCCATATGGGGGAAATTCACAAATGGGAAAAAGAAGAAAAAGCAAAGACAATCATGTCGTTTTAGATATAGCTGTGGAGATAGTGCTAAACGTTGTGCTTTACATTCCTAGGTTAATTATAAGCTTAATTAGATGGCTATCCTGAAGGTCAAATTGCAACTAATGGGTGCGTTAAACGAATAAGGAATCGTATAACAATCTGGTTTATGATACATAAGAAAAACAATTTTATTAGACTGAAGTGGCAAAGGGGAGTGTCTATTGAGGAAGTTACTAATAGTGCTAGCACTACTTTTTATTATTGGGTTTATTTACATTCTAATTTTCAACCCTAAGAAACAACCTCAAGAATCACCGGAAATAGTGTCTAAATTACAGGATAATGGTTTTGTTGATGGAAAAAGAGAATTTATTTTTAGTGTTGAGAATGTAGACAAAAATGAAATTGAGTTCCAATACTTAACCGCTCTAGAATATAATTACTCATTGGAATATTTGAATGGCCAGGATTTAGACACTTTTAATGGAACAACAGAACATATTGATTTGCAAGAAGAAAATGAAGAGGCTAGAAAGTTATTATTAAAACCAAATGAGCGAATTGAATATAGGTTGCATTTAAGTGGTTATCCCGCAGGTGAATATGAAATGACTATATCCCCAGCGGTCTATGAATATGACTTCGGTCTTCAAAGGATAGAATTTAGTATTAAATAGGGAATGAAGAGTATTAAATTAACGTGGGAAGTTGTTGAATAAATAAGCTTGGCGTGAAATGGTATGCTGTTCCAATCATTTCAGACATGCTTCTGGAAATAGGTGGCATTGAGTATCCGATGGCTCCATTTAATGGTTGGTATATGGGAACTGAAATTGGTGCGAGAAAATTAGCAGATCAAGACCGCTATAATTTGTTGCCGAAAGTCGCTGAAATAATGGAATTAGATACTAAATTAAACAGTTCACTGTGGATAGACAAAGCTTTAGTGGAATTAAATATCGCAGTAATCCATTCTTACCAACAAGCTCAGGTAACGCTCGTAGACCATCATACAGCTGCAAAACAATTTAAAGCTTTTGAAGAAAATGAAAGGAAAAGTGGTCGACCGCTTATAGGTAATTGGGTATGGCTTATTCCACCGATATCACCTGCATCAACTGACATTTTCCATAAACCGTATAACAATGAGATTGTAACGCCTAATTATTTTATTCAAGCTGCTCCTTCAGAAAACTAATAGTAAATTAGGGCGATTATTAGTGGAGTCTAATATACTGGGTGCTCTTTCAATTTTAACAGAGGTGGAAGACTCCTTAGTAATTATTGATATTGTGTTGGGTCGAACTCTAACTTATAAAAAGGGGTGTGAAAATGGATTCGTTACTCTGGATAACTGTTAGTTTCATCGTAATCGGATTTGTTGCTCTCTTTTCTATGAAAAAAGGTATGGAAAGGAAGCTTGCTTTAATAAAAGAAAACGAGATAAGTATGGAGAGTGAACAGATTTCACCTAAACCTATTATTCGGTGGATATGGGGATCCTTTCTTTGGGGAATCGTAAGCATCATTTTAATCGTATGGTCTTTTTCTGTTTATACGTAAAATAGAACTGTTGGACTCTGAAACATTCGACGATAGAGGGGGGCTTAATGATTTGAGATGGATCTTTGCTATACCATTTATTATATTAGGGGCTTTTTTATTTTCATTAACCATTGATGGTTTGGGAATTGTAGGGTATATAATTATGAAATCTATAGGGGTTGGATGTTTTTTCTTTGCTGGTCTTATTGTCAAAGACAAGAAAAAAAAAGACGACCATCTTAAACCATGGGGAGCAATTGCTGTATAAGTGATCGTACTTGTATCGCAAGCGACCCATTTTATTTGGATAGAAGAGGGGGAGACGGATAATGAAAAATTTACTTAGAACTACCCAAGTTCTCTTGGTACTATTGTTTATCGCGATTATTATGGTTAGCTCTTATTCTTCAACGGCAGTCAACATATTAGGAATTATCGGGATAGTAGTTTCTCTAGTGTATATACTTTTATATAAAAAAGTTAAAAGAGATTACGCTCAAGATTAATTCTTTAATGGGTGCGATTGCTTCACAAGTAATCGTCTCAATACCGCAATAGGGCCAGATTGTTAGGCATAAATTAAAGAATGGAATTGAATCAATTTAAAAGTTTTTAGAAAGCAGGCTGTTTCTATGAAAGAGAGATTGAAAAAAAGACTTGAATTTTTAT
The DNA here is from genome assembly GCF_017921835.1 of Sporosarcina sp. 6E9. Taxonomy (NCBI): domain Bacteria; kingdom Bacillati; phylum Bacillota; class Bacilli; order Caryophanales; family Caryophanaceae; genus Sporosarcina; species Sporosarcina sp. 6E9. The sequence continues at coordinate 139,306 of NZ_JAGEMN010000001.1, forward strand.
ATAAAGGTGAAAGATTTGCAATTATTATGTTCATCCCACCAGCTTTATTAATTCCTTATGCATACCCTGATTTACAGCTATATTCACTGCTTTCTTTTTGGACATCGTTTTTCTTATTGGAATTTATACTCATTCAGGGGACGTATTATTGGTATTCCAAGTGGAAGCGTCTAACCACCGAGGAGAAGTCAATAACCCCTGTAAGGACTATTAAACACTTAAAGAAATTAAAACCAATAAATATAAGTATCATAATTTTTTCTATTATTATGTTTTTAATCGATCTCTATATTCATTATCCTTTTTTACCGGTTAAGGGATTATTACTAAGCGGGTTTATATTGCTCTTTGCCTTCCTAGAATTTATAAATTACTTCTATGTTCAATTGTCATATGATAATAGGTCTGATCTAAGGTATTTAATAAAAACCAAGAAATTGAAACGCTCTTGTCTAAACCAAGATTTTAAGCATTTCTATCGGAGGGGAATAAAATGAAGAAAAATATTGTGCATATTTTAATTGCAATACTTATCATATCCAATATGATATCATTTTTGAAAATTAACAACCTGCAAAGACAAATAGAAAACACACATGCTGAAATGAATGACTTAAGGTACAGTATAAATGAAAATGTGGATACAATTTACGCAAATGTTGACGAGATGTTAAAACAAAAGGTGAGTCTTATTGAAAGTGCTACTACCGATATAGGCGCAATTAATGTCGAAGAAGTTACGGTGCCTATTACATTTACGCTTACACCAAAAGAAGTCAGTAAAAGCACTGCTGTCACGCTTGATTTTAATGGTGAATCATTTCCTATGGAGAGAAATGGTGACACCTTCCTCACAACTGTTTCCCGTGATGTTTTTGAAGATGCATTGCCTAAAATTATAATTAATGATAGTGGTCTAAAAAAAATCACACAAGACGACCGAATCGGTATTTGGAATATTAAAGAGACAATTTTCCCAACGCTCATACCAAGTTTCGGAGGTGAAATGAGTTATGGCGATGATACGTTTAGAAGAAAAGGAAGTCTTTTTGCAGACGTCAATGAAGTGGTCGCAGAATTAAAGTTCACTAGTATACGCCTTGTAATTGATGTAGATGATGAATTGATTTCTGATGAGACAATCCCAAACTATGCACTCTCGAACGGTTACGAATTGGAAGAGGAAACGCCTATCAGTAATGGGCAGGTTTATACGATGAAAGTAATAGCCAACGACAGTATAGGCTTTGAACATCACTATATTGTAGAGCAGTGGGTTGCAGGTACTAATTCTCCTGATGAAATAATAGATCACGAGCAAATTTACTCTGCTGATGGAAAGCTCCTTTGGGAAACCCATTACGATTAAAAATGGAAGTAAGAACATCTTTCGCAAAATGAGCATTATCTTAATTTTATCATGTGACATACCATTTATATAATATACAGTTACTTTATTCAGCAAACTAGGCGCGATTGTTGTACAAACTTTATGCCATTAACTGGCCATTTTACGCAACAATACTTTATAAGTAAATTAGTTTGTGATGAATTGAAAGGAGGTATGTTATTGAGAAAAACACTAATTCTTTCATCGATACTTGTTGTTATTTTTGGCATAGTATTGAATTTTCCAGAGTTTTTAATGGGAAGTCCTGCATCTATTAAGAATTTAATTGTCACACTTATATATATAATCGTTTGGACACTCATTTTTAAAATTAATTCGACTAGTAAAAATGATAAAGTAATGAAGTTTTATGCTATGTTTTGGATATTAACATTACTTTCCGCCATTATTACGGGGTATGTTTATATCACAAATGCAATTGTCGATTGGGCAATACCTTTTGCAATCGTGTTTTTGACTCAATGGTATGGTATTACTTTTTTTACTGAAAGTTTTTTAGTTTCATCTGTAATAATAATGATAGCTTCTTTAATTATGATTATTATGACTTTCTTATCTATTAAAAAGCTAAATGAGTAAGCATTATTTTATTAACGGCTTTCAATAATCGGGTGCGATTGTTGCACAAGTTTTATGCCATTAACGGGCCATTTTATTGAATCATTACTTAAACTAACAGGGACAAATTGTTGAATGTTGATTTAAGGAGGGGCTATTCTTTGAATAAAATAAACAAGAATCATATTGTCTTGAGTTTATTGCTTTGTTTTTTAGTACCACTTTTTATACCGAGCTCTTTATCTACCGATGGGAAGGAAAGTTATGTGTATGGACTTCCGTTAGAATATGTAACGATATATCAGCAGAATCCAAACAGTGGCTGGTTTTTCGATAATTTTTTCAATGGAAATACAGGTTTGGCAATAAATCCTGGTACTTTTGCAATTAATGTAATTATAGTTTACTTGATAATAAGATTTATCAGCAGTAGATTTTATAAGAAAAACAAATCTATTTAGAAGCACTTGATATTCACTAAACGGGTGCGATTGTTGCCCAAAACTTATGCCATTAACGGGGCATTTAGCAGAGCAAGGACTAATTTTTTTAGAATAGGAAAAAGGGAGGATAGATTATTATGAAGTTTATATCATTTACTGCTATGTCGAACAAAAGTTTAGATCGTAAAGTTAACGACTTTCTTGATTCTCATTCTGGAATCGAAGTAATTGATATTAAATTTACCGCCAGCTTTGGAAGTATCTTTGCGGCAATTTTATATCGCTAATAGGAGCCGAATTACTTATCTGCAATCGGGTGCGATTGTTGAAGAAATTTTATGCCATTAACAGGCCATTTTGCACAAGAAGATAATATATTATTTGGGGGGATTAAAATGGATTTGTTATTGGTATCTGTTGCACTTTTATTTTCTGGGGGAGCGTTTCTCTATTCCTCTGAAATAAAAAAGGAGAATGAAAAACTGAAAGAAAGGATTGAAAAAATAGAAGAAGCAATTAAATAATGCCGTAATCGGGTGCGATTGTTGTACAAATTTTATGCCATTAACGGGCCATTTAGCTGAACAATGATAAATAACTACAAAGGAGCAAGTATATGGATTATATCTTTCTAATCACAGGGGCGTTTTTAATGCCTGTTTTGTGCATTGTATTTTGTTTGAATTTGGTTTCTATATTGAAAAAGGTAAAACACGAAGAGAAAACTACAGTCAATACTTTTTGGCTTACAATATCGTTTACTCTTATTATGTGGAGCATTGCAATGCTAGCAGGAGGCATTAATAATTAAGCAAACGGGCGCGTTTGCAGCATAGCAGTGTACTAGAATCGGGCCAGTTTAGTTGAAGAAGGAATTTATACTTTTTAGTCTAATTATTTTATACAGACGCATTAAAGGAGGGCTTTAGATGAATATTACCATTCGTAAGATGCACTACGATGATACAAAACAAGTTCAAAGCATAGCGAAAACAACTTGGAATGCCACATATGAGGGCATAATTCCCTTAGAAGTACAAAAAAATTTCTTAAAATTAAATTACAGTGATGAAAGTATGAAACAACGTATAGAACGTTCTATTGTTTATGTTGCAGAAGTTGAGGGAAAGTTGTCGGTTTTGCAAACTATTCCACAGTAAGGGATGGTGGAAAGGTCGAATTGGCGGCTATTTATCTTTATCCAGAATTCCAGGGTAGAGGGATTGGTACTGCTTTGATACAACAAGCGGTTAAAGAATTAGAAGGTATAAAAGAAATTTATATAAACGTCGAAAAAGATAATAAGATTGGCATGAACTTTTATGAAGCTAAAGGGTTTGAAATAGTTAAAGAATTTGATAAAGAGTTCGATGGACATATCTTAAAACAAGTACGAATGGTAAAAAAGTTTAATTATTAAGCTAACGGGTGCGATTGTTGAATAAAAAATTTGATAGCATCTAATTAATAAACCCTTTTATTTGTAAGTTAACAAATTACATTAATATGTTTTTAACTTACAAATTAAGATTTACATCCCTAATTGCTGGTATATTGGTAAGGCGAAGCCCCCAATTCATGTGTCAATTGGGGATTTTTTTAACGGTGAACTAGTAACAACAGGCCAATTACTTGGAAAGGTCGGGTATTCTGAAAGTATGTTGAACCTCACTTGCATATAAATGTGGAATTAGATGGTGTAGGGTTGCCGATTTATTACTGGTGAGAAATTGACTAAAACCGCTAGAAAGGATTAAGTGCATGAAGAATAAAGTGTGGCTGTTTATTGTAATCGGTTTATTGATCGCGATCGGAATAGGCGGCAAAACATTTGTGGACAACCAAAGAAATCAAAAAGCAGAAGAAGCGTTAATTGAAGCAGAAAGAATGTCCGTAGTAGCACTGAAGAATACTTTTGCAGATATAAAATCTGTGGAATTTGAAAAGAGTCAATATAATAAAAGGACCGGTTATTATTCAATGATTGTTAAAATGACAAACGTTGACGCAGACTTTGTTGTATTTGATTATATATTCACGACGAACAGGCCCCATGAAATTGAAGGTTGGGGAGTTATTGATAAAGAAAAAGTTCAGAAAAGAGGCGAAACCAATAGCAAAGTAAAAGTGGTTTACACTAACGGAAGTGAGGAAGAAATATAATGACGCTCCTTATCTAGTAAATAATTCACAGGAAGGATTAGATATATGAAGAAAATAGTGTGGCTGCTATTTGTAGTTAGTTTACTACTAGTGATTGGAATAGGTTGGAATGTGGTAATGGATAACCAGAAGGAACAAAAACATAATAAAGGTCTAACAGATAAAAGTGAAGAAGCAATTTTTCAATATAAAAGTAACGAAGAAAAAATAGTCATGGATGTATTAGCTACATACAAAGAAATTGATACGATAGAGTTCGTAGATGTTGGTGAAAATGAAATGACTGGCGGGACACATTATGCCTTTGAATTAAATGGTGTTAAAGGATTTTCATACTACTTTATAGAGAATGAGATGTATGGAGATGAATCGATTGTAATAGAAGAAATTAAAGAAAGAGAAGTAAAATTGACTGATAGAAAAGAGTTATTAGCTTTAAAAGATAAGGTCAAAGTACTTTATGGGGGATGGGAGGTTATCGAAAAACAAAGGGATAGCGAAGTAATAAGTGATCAAATTGAAGCAGAGAGAATGTCTGTCGTCGCGCTGAAAAATACATTTGCAGATATAAGGTCTGTAGAATTTAAAAAGACTGGATATAACGAAAAGACAGGTTCATATAGATTGTTTGTTGCAATGACAAATCAAAAAAATGAAACTGTAAATTTTTCGTTCAGTTTTTCACAAGAATCGCCTAGTGAAACAGGTGGCTATATAGTGGAAGACGAAAAGATACAAGTTGAAGGTATCACAACAAATAAAGTCCAAGTCATTTATTCGAATAAAGAAGAAGAAGAAATATAACGCTTTCTGTAGCGCGTATATGAATCACAGGAAGGATTAATATATGAAGAAAATAATAGGGTTGTTTATTGGAATAGGCATATTAATCGTGATCGGAATTGGTGGGATAGTTTACATGGATAATAATGAAGGCGTACATATGAAATCGGATCCGAACTCATTACTCAAACAAGAACAACTTGCTTTATATATTGCTCGAAATTATGAAAGTGTAAAAGAAATTAAGTTTGAAAATACATATGAGGTTAAAAAAACTGGAACATGGCATGTATTATAGCTTGGGATACCAACCATTCTAAATCACATTCGACTTCAGAAAAATATAAAAACCCATCTACTGAGAGAGCGGTACTTTATTGATAGTCAACAAATGTCCTTCTTGCAGTAAAAGTTGCTTTGGATCAACAATCTCGTGTAATTGTAAGTTAGACTTTTTCTGTACTCTTAATTCAACTAGATTCGAATTTAATAAATGAGCTACTTGCACTGTACAAACTTTATGAGCTGCGGTGTAATTACGAATATATTGTAGTAATTCACGTAGCTCCCACGCTTTTTCAACACCATTAAAAATCTCTCTCTGAACTGGATAATAGAAACCTGGAATCATCCACGGTTCTGTCTCTACAAAATCAAGCGAAGCATTACCTAATCCCAATTTCTGGTCTGATGCTAAATAATAATAATTCGTCATTTTACTACCTCACTTTACTTATCTAACCCGTCAGCTCTATTCATCAATCCTGTCCGTTGAAATTAATCAAAACTATATTACAAGTATAACATTATTGTTTTCAAAAACTCTTAATAAGTAATAGGCATTCACCTATATTTGCCTAGATGAATATCTTATTTGGAATGCTATTTTTAGGGGGAATCGGTGTGGGATACTATGTTACTGTAGAACCAGGCGTAAAATTATATGTAGAAGATATAAATCCCGAGGGCAGTAAGACGATCGTGTTTTTACATGGCTGGCCTTTAAGCCATAAACAGTTTGAATATCAATTTAATGTTCTTCCTTTTATGGGTTATCGCTGTATCGGAATTGACTGGAGAGGATTTGGAGATTCGGATAAGCCAATCAGTGGATACAATTTTGACCGATTGGCTGATGATATACGTGCAGTAGTTGATGGACTTCAATTAGACAATTTCACTCTTGTAGGTCACTCTACAGGTGGGGCGATTGCGATTCGGTATATGTCTCGACATAATGGTTACGGAGTATCCAACCTAGTACTAATTGACGCCGCAGCTCCTATCGGATTTTCTACAGAAACTGCAACTAGATTCCTTACCGGGGCGTTAAATGACCGTCCTAAGATGATGCGAGAAGTGACAGAGAACTTTTTCTTTCAATATATTACAGACCCATTCTCTGAGTGGTTTCTTCAAATGGGCTTACAAGCGGCAGGTTGGTCAACGGCAGCAATCATCATTACACTAAGAGATGAGAAGCTTTATGCAGATTTGCCAAAAATACTTGTCCCTACCCTAATCGTTCATGGTGTCCACGACAAAGTTATTCCATTTGCACAAGCCCATGAACTAAATCAGCAAATAAAAAATTCACAGCTTGTTCCGTTTCATTACAGCGGGCATGGTCTTTTCTGGGAAGAACGTGATAAATTTAACAAACTATTAAGGAAATTTATTGGTTGATCAACTTCCTTGATAAGGCAGAGGCTCACTACTTTTCAGGTTTTTCACTTTCATTTCTTTGTTTTTGCTTTAACCAATAATCGGGAGCTTCATAATGAATTAAAGAATAATCAAGTTCATCTCCATCAGTTGCTAACTGAATTAGCAAAAACTTCTCCTTATTACTCGGGTGTATAGCTGCTGTTTTTATGTTTATAACCTCTACTCCTGTTCGTTTAGGTGTTCCAACAACAACAACTTGATTTCCTTTTGTATAAACATCTGTGATATTTGTTTGAAACACAACTATATAGAGGTCAAGGTCTGTTTCATTTGTTGCAGTATTCGCAGCAATACCTACATTCTGTGTAAAGTCTAATTCGGCTGAAATTCCAATGGCGTAATAAGGGAATATTCGGTGGAGAGAATAGTATATTCGAGAAGGCATATAGCTCCATCTTCCAGTCGTGCTATGCCAGTGTTCTTCATAGATTGGCCGAATATAATCCGGTTCGCTTTTTATTGCTTCAAAAGGGATTCTTGTTCCTTCTTTTAACACTTCAGAAATAGGGATGACATCGGTAGGGAAATGCACCTCTGTTCCTTTTTCAAATGGAAAAGGTGAATCAAGAATTGTGGTAGGTTCAGGTGGTTCAAGGCTATCTAAACGTTGTTCCAATTCCTGAATTCGTTCATGTTCACCTTTATCGCTATTCGGTTGCGAGAAAGTTAACTCCGTCACTTTTTTATGTATGGACATACTGTAAACAACTAAGATTAAAATGATTGAAAAACAAATTATATAACCGATCCTTGTTTTTAGCATATTCTAATCACCTCACCATATTATCTGCTCTTATGAAGGAGTTATACTAATGCACCCTTTAGTAATGGAACTACTTCCAGAACGATTGTTAGGTAACGATTGTTAGGTACCTGTGCAAGGAAATATTCAATTAATTCACTACAATTGCATAAAACGGGAAATGAGTGCAGACTAAATAACACTTTGTCAAAATTCTAATGAATTTTTATTTGAAGTCGTGAATTGTCATAATTCAACCTTGCACAGGTACCTTAAACGCGTATCAGTATCGTACTAGGACTTGCCCATGTAGGACTAGTCTTTTTCAAAATACAGAGGAGGGATATGAGATGATGGACGCACGTGAGCCGATAATCGTAGAGTTTCCTTTGAGAGGTGAATGGTACTCTCCTAACACGCCAGGGACAAAAATTCCGAGTCACGGCACAAACCAATTAGGATCAAGATATGCTTATGACTTTATTCAAGTGGATTGGGAAAGAAAGGGCTGGCCCGCCTATCGCACTAGTTTGGCGCAATATTTACTTTTTGGAGTTCCTTTAGATGAATATTATTGTTGGGGGGAAGAAGTATTTGCTCCTTGTGACGGAATCATTGTCCAAGCAAAGGACGGTTATAAAGAACGGGCAAGAACTAAATTGCTTTCAGATATGTCTAACGCTTATAAAAACGCTCAGTATTTCGACCCGAAAAAAGACGATATACAATCAGTTGCTGGAAACTACATCATTATAGAATATGCCGACAATGTATATGCTGGATTAGTCCATCTTCAAACAGGGTCAATTCAGGTTTCAGTTGGTCAGCGTGTGAAAAAAGGTGTAGTTATTGGTAGAGTTGGTCATTCAGGTAATTCCTTTGCTCCGCATTTGCATTTTCAACTTATGGATAGTAGCGACATAACTATTGCAAACGGATTGCCTGTTGCTTTTGAACAATACGAAGTATTTAAAAATGGCATATGGAAAAAAGTAAAAAATGGGATTCCAACAAATAAGGATAGAATAAGATTTCAAAAGACTGATAAATGGGAATAAATTAAAACCGCATAAAGGTGTACCGTCAGGAAGGGACTTAGCGTTGTAAACCCGCATTTTCCTAACGGTACCAACCTTTATTTATAGGGGGTATATAATGGAGGTTCAAAAACAAAAAATCAAAAAAGTCTTTGAAAAAATTACTAAAAACAAACAAATATATGAATCAGTGCTACTTATAGAAAACTTTAGTGGAGATTTTTCATGTCATCTTGGGTACGGAGGTAAGAAGACAGATACACCGATCCTAATGGCAAGCATTACAAAGCTGTTCACGAGCACTTGTATTTTTATTTTGAAAGAACAAGGAAAACTGTCACTAGACGACAAAATAGCAAATTACTTTGAAGAAGATACGTTGGGAAGCCTTCATATATACAAGGGGCGAGAGTATACCATGGATCTTACGCTCTCTCATTTATTATTTCATACAAGTGGATTGTCGGATGCCATAGAAGAAGGCAGTAATAAGGCAAAAAAACGTGCAATCAACGAGGATAGGAAAATTAGTATTGATGAAACCATCATGAGAACGAAACAATTGAAACCACACTTTGCACCGGGTATTGGCAAAAGAGCCCATTATGCAAATATAAATTTTGATATACTAGGAAAAATAATTGAAATAGTGACTGATTCAACATTAGGAGATGTTTATAAGCAATTCATCTTCGACCCTTTAGGACTCAAAAATACATATCTTCCGATAGATGAAGATGATTTTGTTCCTAATGTTTATTATAAGGACACCTCCTTTTATCTTCCGAAAACGGTTAGAAGTATTCCCGCCAGTGGCGGTTGTATTTCGACGGCTCATGAATTAATGATATTTATCAAGGCTTTTTTTGGAGGAAGGTTGTTTAATAAAACTGTTTTTAACGAATTGGAAATTAGTAACAAGTTGCAAGTCGCCATGTCCCCCATTCATTACGGTGCCGGATTTATGAAAATTTCTTTGGGTGGTCTTGTGACACTATTTATGGGTAGAGGTGAATTATTGGGTCATTCAGGTTCAACAGGTTCATTTGCGTTTTATCATCCTGCATCGGATTTGTTTTTTGTGGGAGATGTCAATCAAATGGCAAAGCCTGCACTTCCCGTACGATTGGTGATGCGGCTCGCTATGTCTATAAGATAAGAAAACTGATATGATTCTTTACTCTTAAATGAACGATTTTTACCAGTTAGTCGTATTACATATAGACTATTATTTTATGGAGTAGATGCCATGGATGAAAAGGATTTAATTCGACAGGCGAAAAAAGGAGATACATTGGCGCTTTCGAAACTGCTACAACAGAATTATTCGTTCCTCGTAAAGTATTTAATGAAAGTTACCCTTCATCCACAAATCGCGGAAGATTTAGCACAAGAGACGATGATGAAGTGTATTGAAAAAATCCAACTGTACAATGGTGAATCTAAGTTTTCCTCATGGCTCATCACAATCGCAAAGAACCTTTTCATCGATCAACAGCGTAGAAAGAAGCGGGAAAAAAACTGGCTAGAGCAGGAACAAGCGCAAGCGCTCCGAAAAATGAAATGGAATGTAGCCAATATGAAAGAAGAATGGCCCGATGTACTTGATGTACTTGCTCAAATTAATGAAGAAATACGTATGGCAATCGTTTTAAAGCATTATTATGGATATTCATATAAAGAAATTGGGGAAATGATGGGTATTGCAGAAGGAACCGTAAAATCTCGAGTTTCAAATGGTCTAAAATGGGTACGAAAGGAGTTGGCTAAACTTGAACGAGTATGATTCTAAAAATAGTAATTCTATGTTGGATGATGAAGATGAATTAACGGCTCATCAATTAATAGATGGTTTAGAAAAACTGGATCAATGGAATCCAGTATCCACTCCAAACTTACAGTGGTTTCAACAGAATGTTGAATTGGAGAAAAAAAAGATACGTAAAAAACTACGGAAAGAGCTCTTCGCGTTTATCTCTGTTGCAATATTTGTGCTTTCGGTTGTGATTACGGTCGTTTATCGTCAGCCAATTCTCTTTCTCTATTTTCAGCTTGTGGGGATTATCTTATTGCCCTTCGCCCTTAACAACACTAGAAAGAAGGTCAGTAATGAATGAACTTAAACAAACTTAGTAGCACACCGCTTTGGTTATTGATCTTGATTGCATTCATTCTGATTTGCCAGGGCTCATGGATGTTTTGGGATGCACGGAAGAGGGGGCACAATGCTTGGCTATGGGGATTTTTAGGTCTTATTCAATTTCCAACGCATCTTATTATCTATCTAATTTTCGTAAGAAAAGTATTTAAAAGAAAGGTCTCAGGATCAAATTCCTGAGATTTTTTTATTTATTTTTTTCGTGAGTGAACGATTAGACGAATGTAATCGTATTAAGGGTAGGAGGGGAAAAGAATGAATGAACTGTTAAATGAAATCCCATGGGGAGCGATTGTGCCAATTCTTGTCTTACAATTAATTCTTATGATTATCGCATTGGTTTCTTGTATTAAAGAAGAAAAAACGAACGGACCAAAATGGTTGTGGATCCCTATTATTCTCTTTATCCACATAATAGGACCAGTGCTTTATTTTGTTATAGGAAGGAGAAATGATTAATGGCATTATTAAAGGCAAGCGATTTAGTAAAAAAGTTTGGAAATACGAATGCTGTTAAAGGAATCAATTTTCATATTGAGGAAGGCAGGTGCGTGTCATTACTTGGACCAAATGGAGCTGGAAAAACAACGACATTAAAAATGTTATCTGGATTGTTGGAACCGACTTCAGGCCGTATTGATATCAAAGGGGAAAAAGCAAAGGATTTAAGGCAGTATATTGGGTATTTACCTCAATATCCTGCTTTCTATAATTGGATGAGTGGAAAGGAGTTTCTTGTTTTCGCAGGACAATTAGCAAAACTGAATCGTAAAGAAGCAGAAAAAAGTAGTGAAGAATTACTTGAACGCGTGGGCCTAACGAATGCGAAGAAAAGAAAAGTAGGGGGTTATTCTGGTGGAATGAAGCAACGCCTCGGATTGGCACAGGCACTCATTCATCGTCCCAAATTACTTATTTTAGATGAGCCTGTTTCAGCACTCGATCCACTTGGGAGGCGGGAAGTGTTGGAAATGATGAGAGAGATTAAAGAGGAAACAACAATTCTCTTCTCAACTCATGTCCTTCACGATGCAGAAGAAATAAGTGACGACATTCTTATCATGCATGACGGGGAAATTGCGATATCAGGTAGTCTGGGAAGTGTAATGGAAGAGTATCGACAACCTATTTTACAAATTGAATTCGAATCACAGGCTACAGATTGGCTAAAGAGCATAGAAAGTTATAGCTTTGTCTCTGAAGTAAACACTCAAGGTAATAAAACAAGCATCGTATTAAAAGATATGGTAAATGGGAAGCACACATTATTAAAAGATATCGTAGATAGAAAACTTCCGATTCGTAAGTTCGAGATTTCTCAAACGACATTAGAAGATTTATTTATGAAAGTGGTGAAGGCATGACGCAGTGGACTGTTCTTTATCGAAAAGAAATGACGGAAATGGTGCGAAATTATAAATTTTTATGGATTCCCATCGTCTTTATTTTGCTAGGTGTCATGGAGCCGGTTAGCTCGTATTATATGCCGGAAATTTTGGCCAATTTCGGCGGTCTTCCAGAAGGTACAATCCTTGAAATGCCTACGCCATCCGGGGAAGAAGTATTAATGAGCGTTCTATCTCAATATGGGTTACTTGGTGTACTCATTCTTGTTTTGAGTGCAATGGGTGTTGTTGCTGCAGAAAGACAGAGTGGAGTAGCAGGTATGGTTATGATTAAACCAGTTCCTTATTCCACGTATATATTATCGAAATGGGCTGGGTTACTTACAATTACACTCATTTCATTGTTTATCGGATATGTAGCTTCATGGTATTATACGAGTTTACTTATTGAAACAGTTGCTTTTGAGCGCGTTTTTCAAAGTGTAGCGATCTACAGCATATGGTTAGTTTTTGTTGTTACATTGACGCTCTTTTTTAGTACGTTAATGAAAGGAAATGGCAGTGTCGCTTTTGTTACAATTTTTATGGTCTTTGCCATTTCGACGGTTACATCCATTCTAGGAAGCTATATGAAATGGAGTCCGGCTACGATGACAGAGCACACAGGAAAGGTCCTGCTGTCAGGAGAACTAGATTCTAGTTTCTGGCTAGCTTTTATTACAACTTTTGCGATTATCATCGTCGTTCTTATCTCATCCATACAAATCTTTAAGCAAAAAGAGTTATTGGAATAAAAAGGGTATACTGCCGTGTGAATACGGATTGTTTAAGGATCAAAGGAAAAGGATATTGCTAGGCGCTCTATCATTTTAATTATCATTATCATGATAATGATAATTAAAATGAAGATTGAAAAGGAACCCATTACTGCCGTTAGAATTATTCTACCCACTATGTATTCCCTTCCTATAAGCTTAATTTCCTCATACCTTTGATAGAATTAAGTTTATAGGTGATAATTAGAAGAAGTAAACGATAGAAAATAAGTCTAGAATGATTGACTTCATTTTTGGTTTATTTTGAACCGTATTTTGATAAGCTTTTCTTGCAAATAAATCACAGGAAGGATTAAATGCATGAAGAAAAAGTATGGCTGTTAATTGTTGTAATAGGTTTATTACTAGTGATTGGAATAGTAGTGAAAGTGGTTATGGATAACCAAAGGGATAGGGAAGTAACAAGTGAGCAAAAAGTAGAAGAGGAGTTAATTGAAGCAGAGAGAATGTCCGTCGTCGCGCTGAAAAATACTTGCAGATATAAGGTCTGTAGAATTTGAAAAGACTGGATATAATGAAATGACTGGCTCATATAGAATGTTTGTTAAAATGACAAATCATAAAAATGAATCTGTAAATTTTTCGTTTAGTTTTTGGAAGGAATCTCCTGGTGAAACAGGTGGTTATGTAGTGGAAGACGAAAAGATACAAGTTGAAGGTATCACAACAAATAAAGTCCAAGTCATTTATTCGAATAAAGAAGAAGAAGAAATATAACGCTTTCTGTAGCGCGTATATGAATCACAGGAAGGATTAATATATGAAGAAAATAATAGGGTTGTTTATTGGAATAGGCATATTAATCGTGATCGGAATTGGTGGGATAGTTTACATGGATAATAATGAAGGCGTACATATGAAATCGGATCCGAACTCATTACTCAAACAAGAACAACTTGCTTTATATATTGCTCGAAATTATGAAAGTGTAAAAGAAATTAAGTTTGAAAATACATATGAAGTTAAAAAAACTGGAACATGGCATGTATCCGCAATTATCAATAAAAGTAATCTATTAAAATTCTCTTTAGAAGAGTCTCGTTCTATTAAGAATCCAAGGATTGGTTATGATCCAGATAAATTTCAACTTGTTGAAAAAGCGGAACCAGATAACTCAGATTTATCGCATATCAAAGTGATTTACATAGGGGATAAGAATGAATAAAAAATTGCTAATTATATTTGGTTTATTAATCGTGATTGGAATTGGCGGGAAAGTGGTTATGGATAACCAGAAGGATGCAAAAGTGCAAAGCAATGTGCAACCTACGGCAGAGAAAATTGAGACAGAGAAATTGGCAGTAGAAGCATTGAAAAATACATTTGCAGATATAAAGTCTATTGAGTTTGAAGAAAGTGTCCTTAATGAAATGACGGGCGTGTATGCAATGTATGTAAAAATGAGGAATCAAAGTAACGAATCCGTTCGTTTTTCGTTTAACTTTTGGAAAGAATCTCGTGAAACTGGTGGGTATACAGTGGAGAATGAAGAGGTGCAAGTTGAAGGCGTAACAACAAATAAAGTCCATGTTATTTACTCAAATAAAGATAAAGACGAAATTTAATGCAAAATCAGTAACAGCGGAGCGTTGGAAATAGATCGCGGGAAGGACTACATGCATGAAGAAAAAAGTATGGCTGCTAATTGGAATCGGGTTGTTACTGGTGATTGGCATAGGCGGAATAATGGTGCTGGATAATCAAAAGGATAGGGAAGTAACAAGTGATCAAATAATTGTGGCGGAGCGAATGTCGGTCGTCGCGCTGAAAAATACATTTGCAGATATAAAGTCTATAAAATTTATATATACCGATTTTAATGCAATGACGGGTTCATATGGGATGGAAATTGAAATGAGTAACAGAGAAGGAAATTCAGTGGCGTTTGATTACTCATTTTCTGAAGGTAGTAAAGAAATATCTAATTATAAAGTTGTTGATGAAAATGGGGTTCAAAGAGAAGGTATGACCACTGGTATGGTTAGCGTGATTTATTCTAATGAAGATGAAGAAGAAATCTAAAGTCACAGAAAGGATTAAATCCATGAAGAAAAGAGTATGGCTGCTAATTGGAATCGGGTTGTTACTGGTGATTGGCATAGGCGGAATAATGGTGCTGGATAATCAAAGGGAGAGAGAAGTAACATAAGATCAAATGGAAGTAGAGAGAATGTCGGTCATAGCGCTGAAGAACAGATATGCAGACATTCAGTCTGTAGAATTTGAAAAGAGTGTCTACGATGAAATGACAGGTTCATATGGCATGTTTATAAAAATGACTAATCAAAAAAATGAATCTGTTAGTTTTAGATATAGCTTTTGGAAAGAATCAGGGAAAATAGGATTAAATGTAGTGAAGGACAGGAAGGTACAAGTTAGAGGTGTAACAACAAATAAAGTCCGAGTCATTTATTCAAATCATGATGAAGAAGAAGTCTAATGTTATGTTACTGCAGCATGTATATGAATTTCAGGAAGGATAATATATGAAGAAAATTAGAGGGTTGTTTATTGCAATAGGCGTATTAATCGTGATTGGAATTGGAGCGAAAGTTGTTATGGATACTCAAAAGGGGAATGAGAAAAATATGAAAATCCACAAGGCTCAAGAGGAAATCGCATTATATTTAGTTCGAAATTATATAGATGTAAAAAAGATTGAGTTTCATAAAATTAATGAAATAAAAGGCGTTGGATATACTTCATGGCGTATTTCCGTTGATGTAAACGAGAAGAATACGATTAGTTTTTCAATGACTGATTTATCTAAAGTAGAAGATGCCACTGTCGGGCATAACCCTAAAACATTCAGGTTAAACAAAAAAGAGGAAGTGTTAACCGCGGACTTAGATGGGGTTGAAGTAATCTATTGGAATGGCGAATAATGATATCTTCTTTCATATCCCCGTAACTGTATGGACCTCTAAATATCTTCTCCGTTACGATGATCCACAAAATAAGTATCCGGTGCGAATGGTTAAAAATATATATCGAAACCGATAGATTATGATTCATATATCTAATAGACCGGACCTTTGCAGAACTAAGCAAAGGTCCTTTTTGATTTCCATCGTTTAAAATACCTTAATACTTTTTGAAACAAAAGTGTTTACAAATAATAATAAACCAATTATAGTTATTGTGGATTCAAAATATCTATAATGAAAAGAGGAAAAGAAATGAATGAAAAATTAATGAGGAAAATAAATAATCTGGAGAATATAGAGAGAAGCCCTGCTGAAGAGTTATTTCAGTTTGTATCTCTCAATAAAGAGGACAAATTATTAGATCTCGGGGCAGGCGTTGGCTATATAAGCCTTCCATTTTCCAAGTATGTCGATGAAGTAATTGCACTGGATTTTGATGAAGATGTTCTGAAGTACTTGGCAACAAAAGCAGAGGAAAATGGAATGACCAATATAAAAACGCTTGTATCAGATTTCAAAGATTTACAACTTGGTAACGAAGAAGTTGATAAGGCGATTGCATCAATTTCACTTCACGAAGTTCAACCAATTTCGCTTGCATTAAGCGAAATATATCGGGTCCTAAAAGATCAAGGCGTGTTTCTTTGCATCGAATTAGAAAAGTCTGCGATATCTACTGGACCTAGAGTTTCATCGAAAGATATGAGAGAAGAAGTTTTAAATGCTGGGTTTGATCATGTCGAAACTTTTTATCCGCAAACAAAATTGGCTAACCAATCTGTTTATATAGTTGTTGCACAAAAAAACAAATAATAAGGTATTGAACTAGTTGTTAAGATCAAACTTAACAACTAGTTTTATCTTTTATTGTAAAAAAGGAGTATTAAAATGAGTACAAAAGAAAAGCTGAATTCTAGCGCTATATAATCTCGTTGATATGTTCTACATTTCACTTGCAGAAGGGGTCGATGCCGTTGCAGGATTAACTGTTTCTTTCCCTGTGATGATGATTGTTATGACATTAGCAGCATCTGTAGGCGTGGGGACGGCTTCGGTAATCGCTAGACGGTTAGGAGAAGAACGAATTGACGAATCCAACAAGATTTTCGGGACTTTTATATTTTTAATCCTACTCATTAGTGTAGTAAGTATACTCGTTGGTATTTTCTTATTGGATCATCTTTTGATATTATTTGGGGCAACAGAAAATATTATTGGTTATGCTTCTGCTTATATGTTACCAATCCTATTAGGTTTCGTTTTTGTTAGTTTCTCAATGGCCACAAATATTGTGATACGGGCAGAGGGAAATGCGAAATTTGCCATGTATGCAACGATTATCCCTGCAATCATTAACATTATTATTGATCCTATCCTTATATTCGATTTTGGTTTTGGGTTAGGCGTTATGGGTGCTGGTATAGCAACCGTAATCTCACAAGGGATAATGAGTATAATCATTTTGATCTATTATCATAAAGGTTATAGCGCTCTTACAATTCTTCTTCAAAATATAAGAATGAAGGTTTCTACTATAAAAGAGATTGTCGCTATTGGGTTTCCAACATTTATGCACACTGCATCATTTAGCATAATCGCGATATTGATCAACACGATGTTGATAAAATACGGAGGAGATATGCATTTGGCAGCCTATGGTGTCGCACAACGCGTCATTGCCTTTGCTATCATACCTATTAATGGGGTCATGCAAGGGATGTTACCAATTGTAGGGTACAACTACGGTGCACAACTATATGAAAGAATGAGAAAGACGATATGGTTATCATTTAGATATGTTGTGTTTACTTCTATAGTCGTCGTTCTTCTCGTTCAATTATTCCCCGAGTATGCCATGAGTATTTTCACAAGTGATCCAGAATTTATAAAAATCGGGTCAAATGCAATGAAAATCATTTTTTCTCTTTATTTTGTTGTTGGCGTACAAATTATTGCTGGAGGTATTTATCAGGCTTTAGGGAAACCTAAACAAGCTTTGATTCTTTCTCTATCCAGACAAGTGTTTTTCTTGGTACCGTTAGTGATAATTTTACCTATTTATTTCGGTGTGTACGGGGTGTTTATTGCATTCCCTATCGCTGATTTATTAACATTTATTCTAGCAAGTTATATGCTTTATCGGGATAGAGTTACAATCCTAGTTAAAGGCATAAACGAATAAAGCGGGTTTTCATTTGTGTATTATAGATATTATGGATAGACTTTAATATAATATAATAAATGGGGTTGAAAGCATGCAATTTGCGAAAAGCACTGATTATGCGCTACACGCCTTAGTATATTTGGCTAATTCAGAGAGCGAAGACAAAATAGGTATTAAGGAATTAGCCAATAAGCTAGACGTATCGGAGAGTTATTTGTCGAAAATTATGACGCAGTTACGGAAAGATGGAATCATAAGGGCTGTCCCTGGTGTAAAAGGTGGATATGAATTATCACGTTCAGCTAGTCATATCACATTTTTGGATGTTATTTTGTCCACTGAAGGTAGACAAGACATGTTTAATTGTTCTAATTCAGATTCTAGACAACATACGTCATTGACTGATGAAAGCAATGGCCAATTAATGAATCAAGAAGAAAATCAACGTGTTTGTAGAATTAAAGAGGTCATGGACAATGCGGAAGGTGTCTTACAACAATTTTTGGAGAATCAAACCATACAATCTATTTTAGAAAAGGCTAAAAAAGACCGTAATACGTAATACGTGAACGGTGTTATTTCTAGTTATGGTTAAATCCTATACAGCTAATCCTTTTCCTAGTTCAACAAACGGCCCGATAGTGGAACAACAAAAGCCTGATTTCCCTTTTATATAAAAGAGAAACCAGGCTTTTTTTGTGAATGAAATCTAGCACATAACAATAATTTGGGAAGGTGTCGTCTGCGCTGGGATACTTCGCGTCGTCGCTCCGAAAACCACGATTAGATAACGATTAGCAGGATTCCGATTAAAGACCTGCCCGTTTTCCAATAAAATCTTAGTGTCTCGTGAAATATTTAATCTTAGATCACCAGCACTATTTACCAACTGATAATTAAAAAAGTCCACATCCACATTTTGACCAGATGCATCTTTCGCCATCACAACGGCTTGATATTGTGGCGGATAAATCATCGGAACGGGTACATCTATATCGTAAAATCCCGTCACCCGGTCACCCACCCGCACGACCCGATGATCCACAAAATACGTATCCGGTGCGATGACGAAATTCACCAGTGACTGGCACTTTTTTTGTGGATTTTTATCCAAAGTGGTGAATCATTTTAATATAAACCTAGTCTTAACCTAATCTAAACCTTCAACTTGTACTGTTAGTAAATAAGTAAGGATATTTAAAGGTTAGTATTTCAGTCAATTAAATAGAAGGGAGAGGTGACATGATGAACAAATTTCTTACAATACTATTGCTTTTATCGGCATTTATCATTACTGGGTGTACAAATTCGCCGGCGAAAACCTTAGTAAAGTTTGAAGATATTGTTGCGGAAAAGGATGTTGAGGAATTATTCAAGTTAGTCAGCATAGAGGAAGGGGTTTATTGGTCAGAGAAAGAAGCGGAAGATGTAATTGATTATTTTTCTGAAAATACATCAGCCTATGAAGAACAGTTGAGTTTGCTTCATGGTCAAAAAGATGCGTTAAAAGAAAAGAAAAATCCTGTAAATGAAACAGGTCTATTTTATTTCAATGACGAAAAAAAGTTAGCTGTTAGAACATATGAGGTTTCATTGGATAAAGGAAGTTTTGTTAAATTTAAGGAATTACTTGTCTCTATTCGAGAGGATGAAGCGATTAGAAAAGAAGATGGTAGTGATGAAAATATAGTCGTCGGCTTGTTTGGTCCTGGTCAATATAATTTAAAGGGTCACGCGGACTATGGGTATGTGACATTAGATGATACTACTGATGTTGCATTGTTTGACGATAAGGATTTCAACATGGAAATTGAATTGGATTTAAAGGGAGAGGCGGATACATTCTTCTCTAGTCAACCGAACACAAATTTATATATTAATGACAGCAAAATAAATCAGGATATCGGCGAAAAAGATGGAGTCAGTATTCAACCGCTTGTGGATGGATTGATCCTTCGAGCCGAAAATGAGTTTTCGTGGGGGAAATTAGTAAGTGAGGAACTTGAATATACAAAAGATATGATCGGTCAGGAAAACTATAACAACAGCGACTTTTCGGTAGTTAATGGAGTTGATTTAACACCCTATATTTTTACCGATGAAGAGGGTAAAAAAGAGATTGCTCAAATTATTACGGGTTTTAATGAAAAATTATTAAAAGGCCTTGCCGAAAATGAGCCTAGTTATCTCGATGATGCTGTGGCGACGGACGAGGCAAAAGCGGGGTATGACTCAGATTTTGAAATTTTAACTCAAGTGGAAAAAGGTGAATTAACTGTATCAAGTTTTCCATATGGGACGGGGGCATGGTTTGTTGGTCACTATAAGGGAGGGTTACTAGAATCGATAATTGACTTTTCACATGCTGAAAATCCGATAGATGAAGAAACAAGTGAGGATCTATTAGTCCTAAAAGTTATGCTTAAGACAAATTTCTTCTATATACCAGAAGGCTCTGACGTATCAAGCCTTACAAAAGACACCATAAATTATATAGAACCAATTATTCATTTGAAAAAAGAAGACGATCAGTGGATTATTGCCGCACAAACAATAAACTTAAAGGCTTGGAATGATGAGTTAGAGCTAACAGGCGAACAGCTTGTTAAGACAAATGTTGAGTAGAAAAAGTAGTCTAACTACTTATGAAATTGATGTGTTGCCATAATTCAACCTTGCACAGTGACATTAAATAAAGTGCAGCAGTAGAAATTGATTTAATATCAAAACCGATTAATTTTTGACCTAAAAAGCCAATGAAAAAAATGAAGAAAACAGGTAAAACAATCATAATTAAATTCAAATCGATTCACCTCCATCTAGTGATCTTCTAAATAGCATAGCAGAAGTCAAACTATCGGTCATCGTGTAGCTGAAAGTAAAAGACTGACTCTTTAAATATTTAACCTCATCTTAACCTTTGATGAGTACACTTATTTGGAAAGGGAGATGTAGTGGCGTAACAACCCCATATCCCTGAATAGAAAATATTGAAGGGAGAATTAGCTCTGAATTCAAATCGTTAGAAATTGCGTAAACCATTGCATAAGAATTTGCTTATTTTATTTTGCATGGCATTAATGTTCAGTCCATACGGAGCAACGGGGCAGGTTTATGCAGAAGAAAACGAGTGAGCCTGCTTATGAGAAAAATAAAGTAGGTCCATATATTTTCAGTGGGGAATTTGTTTTAAAGGATGGCATTACGAATTCTCAAAATCACAAACTGAATTACTGGGTAAATGTCGTTGATTTCGATGACGAAGGTAGTGGCGATGAAAATGAAGGTGTAGAGAAAGACGAAGATGGAGAAATAATAGAAGAAGCTAAAGAAAAAGAAGTAAAAGTCGAAGCTGAAAATATAAAAGTAAGAGAAAGAGAAGACTCAAAGGATATTGCTGTTGTCACTAAATTTAACGATGACTCCAACAAACAGCGACATCTCTTCACGCAATCCTGTTGGTGGGATTAATGCTTATACTATTAGGTGGAGCATCGTACTATATGGCAAGAAAGGAACATGCTATTTAAGGTGGTAGCTAAGGTTGTGAATAAATACTAAGCGTTTCTTTTGGTATTTATTATTGTTGGTAGGGTCTTAGTCTTGAACATCAAAATAAGGAGAGATAGGAAATGAAAAAGTTTTCAATGTTACTGCTAATCGCAATATTAGCGTTGTCAGCTTGTGGTGTTAAATTAAACGATGGCGATGAAAAAGAGGTGGAAGCACAAGAAATTACAAAAGAAAAATCTGAAGTTAAGGAAAACGAGGAGAGTGAATCCGATTCAACTGAAAAAGATGAGAAAGACAATGAAGATTCCTCCATTGTTGAAATCATTTTTCCAGCATCTTTTTACGAAGGTATGGATTCAGATGAGGTAATTGCTAACTTGAACGCGGAAGGTATGGATGATGTTACCGCGAATGATGACGGTTCATATACCATCAAGATGTCAAAAGAACGGCATGTGTCATATCTTCAAGAGTTAAGAGATGATATTGATTCGGATCTTCAAGGTATGGTAGAAATGATGGAAATCGAATCGATAACGGAGATTGCGATGAATGAAGATGTAACGGAACTAACTGTAAGCATCAATCAAGACCTATATGATGAATATATGAATGGCTTAGTATTAATGGATTTTGCGTTATATGCAAGTATGTTTCAAATGATGAATGGTGTAAGTGAAGCAGACTTTGATTTCCAAGTAGTTTTGGTCGATGATAAAACTGGTGAAGAATTCAAGAGAACTTCTGTCTATGATGAGTAGTTGATGTACAAAAAAAGGTTTCTACAACAGAAATATCTGTTGTAGAAACCTTTTTTATGAAGAAATAATATTTAATCAGTAAATTAAAGTAAATATAAAGGAGTTTTTATGCGAACGTAAATTCGCGTACCTGTGCATGAAACTATCGTGAAAGTTTAAACAATCATGATTGTTTGTCACACAGGTACGCTAAATCTAATCTCAAGAAGACTAATTTAATTAAAATGATAAAGGAAAATAGACGAGTTTGCTGACTTTGCTGTAGGTAGTGAACATTGGGATTCAGATGAATAAACACTATCTCAATAAATGAGCGCGATTGTGGAACAACAAAAGCCTGATTTCCCTTTTATCAAAGAGAAACCAGGCTTTTTTTGTGAATGAAATCTAGCACAAAACAATAATTTGAGAAGGCGTTGTCTGCGCTGGAATACTGCGCGTCGTCGCTCCGAAAACCACGATTAAAAAGCGATTGGCAGGGTTCCGGTTAAAAACTTGCCCGTTTTCCAATAAAATCTTAGTCTCCCGTGAAATATTTAATCTTAGATCACCATCACTATTAACCAACTGACGATTGAAAAAGTCCACAGTCACATTTTGACCAGGTGCATCTTTCGCCATCACGACTGCTGCATATTGTGGCGGGTAAATCATCGGAACGGGTACATCTATATCGTAAAATCCCGTCACCCGGTCACCCACCCGCACGACCCGATGATCCACAAAATAAGTATCGGGTGCGACGACGAAATTCACCATATCCCCACGCTCATCTTCAACAGAAAATAATTGATAACAACCCCCTACATCATTTGGAGTGGTTGGAAAATCAGTGATCATCGTTACCGTACCGCTGAAAGATTGAAAGTTCATCTTGTTAATGCCTCCTATGATAATGAATATTATACCTCATGTAGGTTATGCGAGATGAAGGGGGAGTGTTAGTATTCATAGGAAGTTGCCATCATTGATAAGTGTCGGAAAATACTCTATATTTAAAGAGAGTCATTAGAGGAGGGATACCATGTCCGATTGGTTAACGAGTCTACAAACAGATACACCTCAACAAGGATTCGAACTCGCGATTCAACTTGCACGAAAAGGTGTCGCCTACACGCAACCTTCCGCAGAAATTAGAAATCAGCTAAGAGACGCGTACGCAAATAATGCCGATAGCCTAACGCAGTCATCACAAGTGATCGCAACACATTATCAAACCGTTGCTGCTGCGAATGATTATTGGAAATAGTGGTTGGATGAAGAATGGCTTAGATATAGGCTGTTCTTTTTTTATACTTAATAATAAATTTATCTGCAGTAGAATCAAACTAGCATAAGTTAATATTATGTTTTTCAAAATTGTTATGGATACGAACAGTAATTGGAAATTCCCTCAAGCATCTTTTTAGTGTTGCTTATAAATAATTACGATCAATTTTTTTGAATTATCAATGTTGTGTTACAACAGGCTTAAGAAATGGACATAGTAATACCATAGGGGAAAGGTTTAATTAAATCAGGTACTAAGCACGATGAAGAGATGAAGCGAAAGGAAGGAGTAGAATGATTTAAACAAAAAGAGATATCCTGCGATATGAGCGAGAATTGAAAGGAATTCAAAGAAAAGTTGAACGTTTTACAGAAGACCACTTCAATGAAATTATGATCAATTATCAATTGATGTTTTAGCACTGTTGGAAAAGCATTTATCGGAAATGGGAGCTTACTGACGCGGTCCGAGCTTTGAAAAAAGCGTTGGTAACATTAAGTCACCAGATTGGAACCGAAATTGAACTCGCGAAAAGGAAAAGAGGTTTTTTAGGAGGACTATTCCAATTAAAAGCTGAGAAAAAGCAAGTGGAACTTGCGTTTAAAACATTAAATCAGGAAACATATCATTCAACTTTACATAAAGCGAAAAAGAAGCTCATACATATACATCAATTTTCAGTGGGGCCTGAACAACTCAAGAAGCATTTTATCGAAAAAAACGCTGCCTATTATACTGAAATCGAAAAAAGTAATTGGTTTCGATGCTACTGCGATAGCTGAAGATTTTTCGAATGAAATTATCGAGGAAATCCAAGCGATACCTTTAGATACGACTGGGTTGAATTTAGATTTACGCCATTTTCAAAAATTCGAAGCGAAATATGCCTCGCATTATAAACGGACTTTACTTGGGGATGAAATGGGACTTGGGAAAACGATTCAAGCATTGGCGCTGATCAATCATTTATTCCAAAATGATGAGAGGTATTCTATCGTTGTTTGTCCTTTAAGCGTGTTGGCGAACTGGAAACAGTTTTTCTGAATTCTGTCGGATGCAGTAGATGCAACTCCTTTGACAATAACTCCGTAATATCAGGTTGCAATACCGCGATTAACTGCTTCATTTCTTCCAAACGATTTTCAAGCGGTGTCCCGCTCATGAACAATGCATAATCCGCGTATGTAGTTGAATGAAGATCGCCATTCAATTTTACTATATCATTCACACTTAATCTGTTTTCTACTCTTTAAACCTTGCTTCCCGTAGTCTTCTCATATGTTTTTCCTGTGACTTGGAACGTTCGCTTCCCTATACTGTCCTATCATTGATGCGGTTACGTTCAAATGACGGTTAAAGAGACATCAGTGTGGTCGAACTCGTTGAGTTCGAGAAAGAAGAAGCTTGACCAATATAAATACTAGAGTGTGGCCGGAATGACCCCATACTATACATCAACAATTTATAAAATTTATACAAAATTATTCAATGGATAATTGTGCTAAACTCTATACACGACTATAAAACTA
Organism: Sporosarcina sp. 6E9; assembly: GCF_017921835.1. NCBI lineage: Bacteria > Bacillati > Bacillota > Bacilli > Caryophanales > Caryophanaceae > Sporosarcina > Sporosarcina sp. 6E9. The sequence continues at coordinate 164,675 of NZ_JAGEMN010000001.1, forward strand.
TCTACTTCTCAAACTAATGAGTTTATATAGCCTTGAAAAAGTTAGTTTGAGATAGAGTTGAGGAGATGATTTTTATTATGATAAATTCATTAAAGATAATTAATCGTGATCATATTCGAAATGTAGAATTGCTTAATCTTAGCAAAATAAATATCTTTTGTGGTAAAAATAACGCAGGTAAAACCACAATTTTAAATACTTTATCGGGTGGATCTGAGAAATTTATGTTGGGGGAAGAATATTCTTTTGATGAAGTATGGTCTTTTTTTGTTAAAGTTAATACTAAAGCAAGAGAGGAGTTACAAGACGAAGATTATTGGAGTGATAATTTATTAGAAGAATATTACTCTTCTCTTTATTTAATACTAGAGGAATATAATAAACCTTTTTATTTTATTGATGATTTGCTTATACTAACGCAACAAGTATTTATTGAAAATAAAGAAGAAGGACTATATGAAACTATATATAAAGTTATACAAGAAATTATTGGACAATATGACATTTTCCCTTATTTAGAACCAGATAATATAATTTCTATTCCTGCAAATAGGTTTATAGAACCGAGAGTAAATTATAGTACTCAACAAAATGAGATTAAACCAACTGGTGAGGGAATTGTATCGAAAGTCTTTTTTATGAAAAATCAATTAGCAGGTACGCCAGAATTAATAGCATATCTTAGAATGAAAGACCAATTTAAATTTATTTGTGATGGGTTTGATTTTGATATTATTCAAAATGGTGATGGAACTCTAAACCTAATGTTTACTAATCCATCTGGAGATTGGCTTAATGCCGAAAAATATGGTTTAGGATTACGTGATTTGTTAATAATTTTGTACTTTGCAAATAGCATTGACAATAGTAATGTCATTCTTATTGATGAAGTAGAAACGCATTTACATCCAGATTTACAAAGGAAGTTATTACATACCTTAAGGGAAAGTAGTAAACAGTTTTTTATTACTACACATTCCAATATATTTTTAGATAGTACTTTCGTAAATAAAATATTTCATGTTACTTTTGATAATCAGATAAATATTGTTGATGCAACAAGTAGAAGTGGGTTGCTTAATGATTTAGGATTCTCTGTTTCAGATAATTTAACTTCTGATTTAATTATCCTCTGCGAGGGTCCAACAGATAAGCCGGTAATTGAAGAGTTTTTATATAAGTTTGATTTAATGCAAAACTATAATATTAAAATATGGCCATTAGGAGGAGACATCATGGATCAACATGATCTTACGGTATTTAGTGAATCCTATAAAATTATTGGCTTAATTGATTTGGATCCAGGAAGTGGGGTTATTAGGCAGCGTTTTGTTGACAATTGTACTGATAATAATATACCAGTACATAGATTAAAGAGATATGCTATTGAGAACTACTTTACGATTGAAGCATTAAGAAAGGTTTTTAAAGGACAAATAAGTCAAGATATTAGTACAATAGACACTACTATAAAATTGGAAGATCAAATAGGGATAAATCCTAAGAAGAACAATAGAAAAATCGCAAATAACATGAACGTTGCAGATATCGAGGGTACTGATTAAGTTTCTCTTCGCCGCGGGCAACGGCTTTATTGATACGTATCTCGCCAGTTGCAAAGTTCATACCCCTCCACATAAGTGCCAGACCCTCACCCTCACTCTTTCGCATATCAGAATACGCAAGTAAATGAAAGAGAAAACATGGAGTCGTAAATTCTTTTCTTGTTTATGACAATCTAGGAACTCGATTAGCTGTTCCTTTGTATAGAAGTTTTCATAAATTAACTCATCAAATGTGATACTTTTTTATCGATTGGAATTTCAACCAGATCAATTGGATTTATATTGATATCAATATAACTTCAGCTCATAGCAAACGTAATAACCTTCGCAACATATGATTTAACCGTCATGAACCCCTTTAGTTTCATATAGTTATTTAAATTAGTTATATCATTTTCTCCTCTTATCAAATTTCGTATTACATTTACCCACTTACACTTATTTCAAAATAAGTTTAAAATGAATAATTTAAAATAAAAGTGAGTCACAACAATCAGTTGCTTCTGATAAGGAGTTCTGGGTTGTTACACTCATTTCAGGAAATTCAATACTTTACACTTATAATAAATATACTTAGCCAGAATTTAACGCATTCAAATCTACATCTATGTTATAGCAATAAAACACTTATTTTAAAATGGGTGTTTTTCGCTTAGCCTCCTCGCTCCTCACCTCCAAAACCAAAAGAATAGCTATGCTCATAAATAAACCAAGTAAACACGGGCGCATTATATAAAGATACAGACGGGTTAATATTTGGTTCAATAAAAAGGATAAAATACTACAATTCAATCCTTCGGCGTATAAGTTTTTACTTAAATTTAAGAAATGATTTTCAGGTTCATTTTATCCCCTGGAATTTTGTACATAGTGACAACCTCTGGAATTTTGTTTTGACGACGCCTTCGTTAAATAGCAGGAAAGGCAGCAAACTCCCATCAAATTAGAATATCAATAAATTATTCCAACGAAACCAGATGTTAACAAACGTGGCGGATCAAACCATCCGTGAAGAGTTTACGAAGTATAAGAAAATTACGGTTGAGAAGTATGGCTACGCTGAAATAAATGGATTCCAAAACGGCTGACCCCATAACTTAAATTTAGTTAGTTGCCATTAATCCGACACCAAAAAGCAGCACCTAAAATATGGTGCTGCTTTTTTCGAACGCTATTTTATTCATTAATAATAGATTCATAAACTGTATTCGCAATCGTTCTCGATAAAAGTCCTGTGCTTGAGTAAGAACCACTTGCTAAAGGACCGTTATTTTGTTTATTGGCTAATACAATGATTTGTAGATTGTTGACAGGGTCAAAGATGACTTGTGTTCCGGTAAAACCTGTATGGCCAAATGCTTGTCCAGAATGAAGATTGCCCATATACCAGGTTTGGTTTAGTTCCCAACCGTATCCTTGGCCGAATTGTTGAGGGGAAGTAAATTGATCGACAATCGCTTCATTATATAAGGAAACTTTTCCGTAACTGCCTTTGTTCAGCATCGTTTGACCGAGTACGGCTAAATCGCGCGCAGTTGAAAACAGACCGGCATGTCCTGCAACTCCTTGATTGGCATAAAAGCTATTTCCATCGTTTACTTCACCGATTAACGTATACTCTCTCCAATGCTTAAAGTCATCCGCATCTTCCTCGACGTAATAACCGAAGTTCGGATCATCTACCATTTTATATTCATATGGATTGCCCCATGAAGTGGCCGCAATTTTTTTGTTCGTTTTTTCTAGCGGGTTAAACATTGTATCTTTCATATTTAAAGGCTCGTAAATATTGTTTTCTAGATAGACATCCAATCGTTGTCCAGTAACTGCCTCGATTACAAAACCAAGAGCCATATAGCTAAAATCACTATATTTGCGATTGGTGCCTGTCTCATATTCGAGCGGTAGTTCATTGATATAATCGAGTACTTCTGCTGGATTGGTTGCATGTAAGAAGGTCGGTGCCCAAGGTGTTAACCCAGATGTATGTGTGAGTAAATGTGCAATTTTCACTGCATCTTTTCCATTTTCCGCGAATTCGGGAATATATGTCGCAACCGGTTCGTGAATATCAATTACCCCTTCAGAAGCCAGTTTCATAATCCCTTGTGTTGTCCCCATGACTTTCGTCACCGATGCCAAATCAAAAATGGTCTTTTTCGTCATTTTTACAGGTTGCTGTAGTTTGTTGCCCATATCATAGAGTTGGGCATGTCCATATGCGGTTTCTTTGACGATTTTATTGTCCTTTGCAACAAGGACGACAGCTCCTGGTGTAACCCCATTACGAATCGCATCTTCTACAATTTGATCGATTTCATTCAGTTTGTTTTGATCCATCCCGACTGCATTTGGTGAACCTTGACTAAGTTTTTCTCCTAATTGTTTCGCACTGACCGGTGATGAGATAACAGCGGTCATTAAGAATAGGATAATCGTACCGAAAACTAGTTTTCTCACACATTCTCCTCCTAAGTTATAGTTGAAAATTCTAAATGTAAGCGTTATAATTACAATATACCATATTCTGTAGATTCATTACAAGTATAATCAGAATATTGTAAACATCCAAGCCATAGGATTAGGTTACATAGTAAGGGGGGATGTGAGCTTGTCGCGATTAGAAAAAAGACTTGAGTTAGCAAAGAAGGAACTTCGTCGATCGGTCATAGATATAAATGCTGAAATCAACGATAAAACAGAACTTCCTGAGGGCGTATTATTTTACGGCATTAAAGATACGGATCAGATTCCAGCCCTTTTCCTAAACAGGCTTAGTGCTCACAAACGATTTTGTTGGTTAACGACTGATAAAGCAGCCAATAAAGGAAGAGCGATTGATACGGATTTATTAAATCCTTTAACGTATCGCGTCATGACTGGTTCGACAAGTGGGGGTCCAGTCAATATTTTAAAAGGGATTACTGATTTTGCAATTGGCACGGATGGGGGTGGCTCAGTATTAGCTCCGGCGATTAGCTGTCAACTCCCATCGATTATGGCTGCGGGTTTAGGTTTACATGTCAAAGAAGATAAAACCTCAACTGATGGCATTCAATTTATGGGCAGTATTGGGGTGATTGGAAAAAGTGTACCTTTGCTGAAACAAATCACTGAAATTATGTTGGCAAGAGAACTGGATACAGATGAGGACGAACCAATAACCATTGCCATTCCGCAAAAAGGAACTGTGATGCGTCCAGATGGCCAAGATATGCATGCGGTAATCATGAATTATCTCAACCGAATTAAGTTAAAACACGTAACAATTAAAGAAGTGGATATGACGGGAATTGATGAACGAAAACGCGCCATTGTAACCTTGCAAACTTGTTTTGAAGAAGTAGACTTTGTCCTAACTTGTGAAGGACCTGTTGATGTCTACGGATATGGAGAGACAATTCCGCAACAGTTTGGTCAAGCGGGAAGAGAGTTGACCAACGATCACGGAAAATATTTAATACGCGCTGCAAATATGTGTAAAGCAACAGCGGTAACTATTCCAACGACTGATATAGCCAGTGCCTTGGTTATTGTCGCAAAAAATGGTTTATCACATGGTGCAAAGGCCATTCACTTAGCTGAAAAGTTTGAACAAGTCATTGAACTCCCAGAAGTTTGGCGACGCTACTTTTTAGCGTAAGAGATAGAAAACAGGGGTGTGAGAAAGGAGCTGCTACATGAGCAGAATATGGGAAGTTTTATTCTCGAAAAATGGTCTAGCAGCTAAGCAAATTGCTGAAATGCTAATACCCATTCATGAAGGTGAACGGATCCCACGTGTAGAGGATTTTGAGAACCAACTTTCAATTGGAAGGGGCACAGTTCAAGGGGCTTTGAAAGTGCTAGAAAGTTTACATGCCGTTCAATTAGAGTCACGTGGTCACTTGGGGACGTTTGTCGTTAAAAGAAATCTACATTTGTTAAAAGAGATTGCTGGTGTTGGAGATCTTATGGGCGCCATGCCTTTACCATATTCGACTTTATATGAAGGTTTGGCTACGGGATTAATCGAGGTCTCAGACCAATTAATGAACGGTATCAATCTCGTATACATGCGTGGATCAAAGCAACGAGTAGAGGGGTTAAAATCCCGTAGATATGATTTCATAGTGCTATCTCAATTAGCCGCCGAAGAAGAAATGAAGCATGATGATCAGTTGACGATCGCCTTGGATTTTGGCCCAAACACGTATGTATCCTCACATAAGGTGTTTCTAGCCGATCCAAAGAAAAATGCAATCGAGCGTGGCATGCGCGTAGGCATTGACTACTCCTCTTTTGACCAGTTAAAAATTACGTTACTTGAATGTGAAGATATCGACGTCGAACTTGTCTCGATTAACTATATGCAACTATTTGAAAATCTACAAAATGGCACATTGGATGCGGCCGTTTGGAATTCCGATGAAAGCCGATCTGTAAAAGCATTTAAACAAGTTAACTTTCAATCTCAACAAGCAAGAGAGATTGCCAAGAAAGCGACTACATCGGTTATCTTAATTGAAAAGCAAAGGGAAGAGGTTTTCAATTACTTTTCGCAACTAGATAAAGAGGAAGTAAAGCAGATTCAACAGTTGGTTGTTGACCATGAAAAAATACCGCATTATTAAGACATAATTTTTGGGAGGCAGCTATGACTAAAGATGAGTTACGAACAAGACTGACAATATTACGCGATCAACATGTCATTAACGAACGGGCTTACGAAGTAACAAACATGGCTTTTGATAAGCTAATCGAATGCCTACAAGTAGACGATGTGACACAAGCAGAAATGTTGTTTACGCATTTACCAACAGCACTCACAAGAATTTCACAAGGTGAAGATGTTGAAGGGCCGTCAGCGGAAATGCTGGTAGAAATTAAACAATCCGAATACTATCCAATCGCTAGACAACAAGTTGACTATATTGAGAGCGTTTGGAAGGAAGCGATACCAAAAGCAGAAATTGATTTTTTATTATTACATTATACAAATGTCATTACGATAAACCAGGGAGGCAATCAGAATGAAAATTGTTGTTGGAGGACAAATGGAAAAGAAAGAAATTGAACGAATGATTAAGGAGTTTGATCCATCGATTGAAACGACGATCAAATCTGATGTCGAAGCTGCAATGGCACTTAAAACGGGACAAGTTGATTATTATTTAGGGGCTTGTCATACAGGTGGTGGCGGTGCATTAGCGATGGCCATTGCCATCATTGGCCGAAATCAATGTGAAACCGTATCGATGCCAGGAAAACAGCCAGTAGAAGAAAAAGTGATCGAGGCAGTTAATGAGGGTAAAAAAGCATTTGGATTCACAGGGGATCATGCAAATCAAGCTGTTCCAATGATTTTACGAGCCATTAAGAACAAAAACTAACTAAATTCAACCAGGGGGAGTGGGAAAAATGGAAACATTGTTTATCGTTTTAATAGGTGCAGTAGCAGCCGTATTGGCTAACCAAAACATTGCTGTCTTTAATGATGGGTTACGTCCAATCGTTTCTGAACATGTTCAAGGAAATTTAAAGCGGAGAGATTTAGGTCTAACTGCATTTGCTATGAGTTTTGGATTGGTAATTGGATTTGGGATTCCTTTTACCATCACGGCGAGTATTATTTTAGTGCATAGTATTTTACTAGGTACTGATATCATTGGTTTAGTTGCCCCAAAAAATAAGTGGGGGAGTACAGTTGCGGCCATTGTCGGCGGTCTGTACGGGTGGGGTTTGTTAGCTGGGTTGGAAGGCTTTGTGAAATTATTTGAACACTTACCTGTTAACTTCTTAGATGCCATGGGCGAAGTTGGAACCCCAGTTGTGGTTACATTTATGGCTTTTCCAGCAATTGCTGTTGCGATGCAGTTTAGTATTCGTAAAGGTGTTTTAACCTTTGTAGTCGCGGCACTTGTTCGTCAGTTAGCTGTGTTTGTGAATACAGGTGGTTTTTTATCAATTGGTGGCAATGCGATTACGTTAAACCAAGAAGGTATGGCGTTAATTGTTGGAATGATTTTCCTATTTACTTATGCCATTAAAGAAAAAACGACTGATGGTTCAACAATTGATTTAGCAGCTGTTTTTGGTGATAAAGTGAAAGCGATCCGTAAAAATGTTGTTTTCTTCATGATCATTGGTGCGTTAATCGCGGGTGCGACGAACCTCTTATTAATGGCAGGAGATCCGATATCTTTAAGCTTACTTGCAGATGGGCAAAAGAATGATGCTGGGATTGCAGCAGCGGCTAGGGCCATTGGCTTTATCCCGTTAATCGCAAGTACAGCCATTGTAACGGGTGTTTATAGTCCAGTTGGATTTACACTCATTTTTGTTGTGGGTCTTTTCTCTCCAAATGTATGGATTGCGGTTATTGTCGGTGCCATCGTTATCTTTGGAGAAGTAATCCTGTTAGGATCAATTGCACGTTTCCTAGACAAATATCCTGGCGTTCGTAATTCTGGTGATAACATTCGTAATGCGATGACAAAAATTCTTGAAGTTGCTTTATTAATCGGTGGTGCGAATGCAGCTAACCTCATTGCACCTGGATTTGGTTTCTTCTTTATCGCAGGATTCTATCTATTGAACGAAGTAGCAGGACGTCCAATCGTGCGTATGGCAATTGGACCAATTGGCGCGATTGCGGTTGGAATTATCGCGAATATCTTAGTGTTGCTAGGCATTATGGCAATTCCATCATAAAACCAGTCTATGTCTTAATCGCATCTTAGGAGTGAATGATAATGATTCAAACTGTACAAGGGAAAATTAAAAAAGAGGATTTAGGAATATGTGCGGCTCATGAGCATCTTTCTATTGATTTATCAAGAATCAAAAATGATCCAGATACAATTTTAGATGATGAAGCGGGCATGGCGTCTGAATTAGCGCATTTTCACCGTGCTGGTGGGCGCTCTATGATTGAGTTAACCAATGAAGGTATGGGTCGTGACACTGAACGGCTCAAACGTCTTAGTGAACAATCAAACATTCATATCATCACATGTACCGGTTTTTATAAAGATCCATTTATCCCAGAATTTGCACAAGGTTGGGACCGTGATCAATTTGCCGCGCATTTCATCCGTGAGATTGAACATGGGATTGGGGACACGGGAATTTTTCCGGGAATCATTGGTGAAGTAGGTACAAGTCACAATGAAATTAAACCGGTAGAAAATGAATTAATCATCGGTGCTGGCATGGCCGCTTTAAAAACAGGTGTAACTGTGACCACCCATACGACCCTGGGAACGATGGGAATTGAGCAAATCGATATGTTGTTTAAACTAGGTGTCCCAAAAGAACAAATTATTATTGGGCACCAAGATTTAAACGCCAATAAAGATGAAGTGCTTGAGGTGCTGCAATCCGGCGCTTATATCGGATTTGACACGATTGGAAAGAATAATTATAGACCTGATGAAGAACGCATTGCATTTTTACTAGACTTTATCGAACGAGGATATCATCAGCAAATTCTCTTATCGGCAGATTTAACGAGAAAATCTCATTGGCGAAAGCATGATGGACCTGGTTATGACCTTGTTTTAAGGGATTTTATACCTGCATTAAAACAAAATGGCGTAACAGATGAAATGATTGATGATTTTCTCATCCATAATCCAGCAAATGCATTAGCAATAAAGGAGCGGTAATATGGCTTATGATTTCTCTAAGTTAAAATATGCAGAATCAGTTATTCCGTCCAGGAGTATTCAAGAGGCACAGGATTTACAATTTAAGTTAGTCGATTGTATGCGTAAGCATTTTACCGGCGATCAATTTTTGTCGCTTGGTGATTTGGGCGTCGTTCCTGGATTACAACGACCAGCGCAAACAAAACGAGTTGAGGAAACTTTAGCAGACTTTTTTGGTACAGAAAGCGCGGCTTTAGTGAGAGGTGCAGGTACTGGTGCCATCCGTACAATCTTAAGTACATTGGTTGAACCAGGTGATAAGATGTTTATTCATCAGGCACCTGTTTATTCAACAACGGTAGAAACCTTTCGTTCACTTGGTATTGAAACGAAGCCTGTTGATTACAATGATTTGGCTGCGGTTGAAGAAACCTTGAAAAAGGATACGACATGTAAAGTGTTTTACATTCAACATGCGAGACAACAACCGACAGATACGTATGATCTTAAAGTGGTTATTCATTTAGTCAAAATGGTGCGTCCGGATGTCACCATCGTCAGTGATGACAATTACTGCGCCTTGAAAGCATATGGAATTGCTGCCGAATACGGTGCGGATTACTCTACATTCTCTGGGTTCAAGGTGCTTGGACCCGAGGGAATTGGTGTCATTGCAGGAAAAAAAGAAGCAATCTCATTATTACAACATCGAAATTACTCTGGTGGTGGACAAGTTCAAGGTTACGAAGCGATGGAATTATTGCGGATGATGACATTCGCACCCGTTATGCTTGCGATACAAAACGAACAAGTCCAAGAGGTTTGCCAACGATTAAATGAAGGCGAGATTGCTGGTGTCGAATCAGCCTATATGGTCAATGCGCAGTCAAAAGTAGTCATTCTTGAGTTGGATGAGCCAATTGCGCAACAGGTGATTCAAGCAAGCAATGAATTAGGTGCAGCGACACATCCCGTTGGCGCGGAATCGAAATATGAAATCCTACCAATGATTTATCGGGTGTCAGGTACATTTCTTGCGGCCCAACCAAGGTTGAAAGAATATGGAATTAGGATTAATCCGATGAAATCAGGTGCTTCGACCGTATTAAACATCCTAGATAAAGCCATTAAACAAGTAAAAGAAGCGCGCGCATAATATAGAGTACGGGAGGCTACTTCCATGTTTTTGGACGTTACAAAACGAAGAAATTCCGAATTAATTAAAACGGGCGTTACGCTACATCAGGCGGGGGAAATCCCGCCTAACACCTATATCATTGATGTAGATATTTTGCGAGAAAATGTAAGGAAATTAGTTCAAACTGCAGATCAAGCTATGATGGAATTATATTTAATGTCAAAACAATTAGGCCGTTTTCCTGAGATAGCAAAAATCATTGTGGAAGAAGGCATTACAAAAGCTGTGGCTGTAGATTTTGATGAAGGAAAAATATTGGCTGATCACGGAATAGCAATTGGGAATATTGGCCATTTAGTTCAACCTGGAAAACATCAGTGGGCAGAGGTATTAAGCTGGAAACCTGAAGTGGTCACGATTTTTTCGTATGAACGAGCGAAACAACTTTCTAATGCAACTGAACGATTAGGCGTTAGCCAAGACATCATCCTGAAAGTATATGATGAACAAGATATGCTATATCCCGGTCAAGAAGGCGGTATCTTATTACAAAATTTAGCTGAAGAAATCGATAGCATTCAGCAACTTCCAGGTGTGGATATTGTGGGGCTTACAACATTTCCTAATCTACAACTAAATGCTACCAAGACGGAAATGGTACCAACCCATAACTTAACAACGTTACTTGAAGCTAAAAAAGTCTTGATTCAAAAAGGAATTGCAATTAAGCAAATCAACGGGCCAAGCGGAACAAGTTGTGAAACGATTCCATTTTTAGCTGCGCAAGGTATTACGCATAGTGAACCGGGTCACGGGCTGACAGGGACAACCCCACTTCATGCCTTTAAAGATCTACCGGAAAAACCAGCGATTATTTATGTAACGGAAGTGTCGCATCAGGTTCGTGATAGCTATCAAGTCATTGCGGGTGGCTATTATGGTCGCTCCAATATGGAGGGCTGTTTAGTCGGAAGTGATCCAAATTCTATCTTCAATCAATATGCAAAGGCCGAACAGTTGAATCCCGACTCCATCGACTATTATGGACTCATTAATCATCAGGATGACTTTTCGATCGAGATTGGAGACACCGCGATATTTGCCTTTCGCACACAAATCTTTGTCACCCGGGCTCATGTTGCTTTAGTCGAGGGAATCCAAAAAGGTCAACCTAAATTGATACATTTTGAAAGGAAGTGGTGACATCATGGCTAAAATGATGTTACTCGTGATCGACAGTTTTGGGATTGGTGCAATGGATGATTGTAAAGATTATGTAGCGACAGACTGTCAGGCGATGACTTATCAACATATTCGAGAGATTAAAAAAGAAAAACTCCATATCCCAACGATGTATTCTCTCGGACTTGGTGCACTTGTCGATGGCAAATCTGAGCCAGGGAATGCTTTTGGGTATTCAAAATTAGCCCATCACGGCGCTGATACGTATTTAGGACATCAGGAGATTGCCGGGAGCTGTCCGAAAAACTCAACTAAACGATTGATGAAGGATATCCATCAAGACATGAAACAAGCATTAGAAGAAAGCGGTTATGAAGTACGCTATCCAATTGAAGGGAGTCCAATCCTTTTAGTGAATGAAGCCGCTGTTGTCGCAGATAATTTAGAATCAGCTGTTGGAAATATAATTAATATAACAGCTGATTTTAAAAAGATGCCTTTCAGAGAACTGAAAAAACTAGGAAATGTCGTCCGTAAAAACGTAGATACGTCTAGAGTAATCGCTTTTGGTGGCCCTCACACGTCGATTGAAAAAATACTTTCTTGTGTTGAGGAGACCGATCAAAACCAATGGGGCGTAGACACCCCAAAAGCAGGTGTCTATGGAAAAGGCTACGAGGTCTACCATATGGGTTATGGAGTAGAAGTAGAAAAACAATTCCCAATGATAGCGGCAAAACATGGACTACCTGTCTATCGTCTCGGCAAAACAGCTGATGTTCTGCACGGTAAGGGCGTTGCAGAGCCGATTGTCGATACGACCCAGTTATTAAAGCGAGTAGCCGAAGCATACCATCAAGAAAAAAATGATGCTGCATTTTTAATTAATGTTCAAGAAACGGACTTAGCAGGTCATTCCGAAGATGTTGATTGGTATGCCGCTTTACTGAACGAAGTCGATAGTTGGTTGACGGATTTTATCCCAACGATGGTAGCAGATGATCTACTCATTATCATGGCTGACCACGGTAATGATCCTACCATAGGACACTCCAACCATACGAGAGAATACGTCCCAATTCTGATTGTCGGTGAAAAGGTGAAAAAAGCGAATATTGGTTTACGCAACACAATGTCAGACATCGGCGCGACATTGTGTGACTTTTATGGATTGCCCATGACTGCAGAAGGAACTAGTTTTTTAGATGAAATTATCGATCGGAAGGAATTTATGATTTCGTGTAAAGTGAGTGAATGACAGTGGGTTACAATAATATACTTCTATTCAAAAGACGATTTCTATCATTTAAAGAAATCGTCTTTTGGTGCGCTTTGAATTCAATGTTTACAACAGCTTAACCCGTCACTTAATGGATATATTTTTTATCATTGGTACTTCATCTAAATTTTTTATGTTTATTTGCTTTTAATAATTCTTTTAATAATATCATGATTCTCTTCTTTGGAATTTAAGGTAAGCTCAAAGCACTTTTTTGATTCGCTATAATATGCAGTGACACTCATATCATCTAGTAATATATTACTTCTAATATCAGTAAGAGCATCTACTAAAGAAATATGTTCCTGTTTTTTATGGCTATAGTCATTTAACCCGGTTTTATATTCTGCTTCTAAAGTGATATATCTGCGATCAAAATAATCATCAGCTTTGATGGGGTTAAATTTTCTGCGATACAAACTACCGTTTAAATATCGCAAATCAGGATAGAAATCCTCTTCTATATATTCGGCATCCGAAATACCATTACTAATATAATAAACCTGACAATTAATCTGATTGTTAATTTTCCATCTGACTGTTAATCGAATTATTTCAGAGTTGTAATAATAGGATTGATAGCTTTTACCTGAATTCGATAGATCGAAAAAAAGTTGTAATTCATTTTCCGTTATAGGCTCATCTATTTTCAAAATCTCATCTTTTAGTGGGAAAGAGTCATATTTTCTGAATGGATAAATTAATCCGTGCTTATTAAATGACTTTTTTGTAAAATATAATGATTCGTATTCTGCTTCTAAACTATTCATCTTCTCTTTAATGCGTTCGATTTCTTTGATTTCAGTTATACAAAAGTTTAAATAATCAAACTCATAGTTTTTATTTTTAAAATAAGTAGCTAGATACTTTTTTGCTGGAATGTCATTTTCAAAAATAACCTTTTTCATTCTACCAAGAAGCAGTTTATTTTCACCGACACTAGTCTTAGAAAGTGATGATATAATTGCTTCTTCCAGGTTACTTATTTGGTTAGAGTATTCGGTGTATAAGTCATTTATTCTTTTATAGTCTTGATCATATCTCTCTGAGGGAAATTCTAATTCAATTTTTAATGATTCATATTCACTTAAGATGTTAGGACTAATCTCTTCTGATTCAGAAATTAAAAATGACTTTAAAAAGTTGAATCGGGAGTATCCGAAGTCGGTAAGATTTTTCAAATTGTTGAACTCCCAAATTTTTAATTTTACCGAATCCCCATTTGTTTTGTTATAACCATCCTTAGTATCAGTGAGAGATAGTAATTGATTAAAGCCGAAAAAACTACTCAAAAACTCTTGAATAAGCTGTCTTTCAAGACTAATGGACTCATCTTGATCTGTATTTTTAATTATTACCATTTTTAAGTCAGATAATTGACAGTTATTATCTACCATGTATTTGAATATTTTACATGATTTATAGGAACCTTCATAAAAAGGAATCGTGTTCCTGAAAAAATATCTGTAGTACTCATTATAGGAGAGGCGATTAAGTGCCAATATTTCTTTTTTATGTTCTTTCCATCTTTTTTGAAAGTTATTAGTTCTACCAATATAGATAGGCAGCACGGAAGATGAAGTGAAATTATCTACATAAAGAAGATATACTCCTGATTTTTTATTTTTTGTAAAGTTATTAACGTGATTATTTCTTCTTAGATTAATCAATTCCAGTACTTTTCTTTTAATAACGTTAAACGTTTCAGGTACTTCATCATTCATATTTATAATCCCCTTTAGAAGATTTATTTTTAATATCATTAAATTCCATTTTTGCGTATCCTTACAACACCCAGCGTGATTATAATTGAAGCGCCATTGAACAAGTTTTAAAACCACGGTTAGTTCTTGAAGTGCATATTCGTTAGAAGTATCAGTCTCATACTCGTCTATTCGCTCGTGCATTTTTTATTGGCCTGTGATTAAGTATTAATTGATTTTGGGATAGGCATAGTCTTCTTTCACTTTTGGAACCTTCTTACTGATTGTAGCATGATTTATGTCGATTCGTTAGACTATTAAGTATATATTCAGTAGGAAAGACTATGTGCTTAAAGAATTAGAAAGTAAATCGTTTCCAAATAAAATGAATGGAGTTATGGTTCATTGGCATGATTGTATAATAAAGAGACAGAATAAAATATATTCAAACATTGTTTTTTACTTAATGCTGGTTTTGGTATTAGTGCGCTCTTATACAGTGAGAACAGTAACCGTTCAAAATGTAGATTTAACACCATATTGTGAAGTAGGGCGAGCAGGTAACGAATTTATTATTTAATTAGCACTTCGTTCATCTGACTTATAAATGAGAAATACTTTTTTTCTTAGGGGGATATACATTGCGAGAGAAGGCCGGTTGGGAATTAAAAGAAGGTTCAACAACTTACGGGAATGTTTCAGAAAATCAGTTTGACAGTGATGAATAGAACGTTTTCTAGCCAATCTAAAAAACAACTTCTTATAAATATGCTTTAATTCGTGCGCTATTAGAATCACTATACCAAGTCGATATGAATTTAAGAATTTCATTTGAAATAATAGCTACATCATTCTCCAAGCTTTATTGGAATTTAATAATAAAACATCAGTATACACAGGGGAAAAATGCACGAATTCACACAATTTTATCGGATATCCAACTTCAACATCAGTTGCCAAGCGAAATACCCTATGATAGCTTATCAGATTTGATCAAAAACCAAGTTCACTCAGAGATACAAAATGCGATTATTAATAAGTATGTACTAGGCGCATTATATAAAGATACAGACGGTTTAATATATGGGTTCAATAAAAGGGATAAAATACTACAATTCAATCCTTCGGCGTATAAGTTTTTACTTAAATTTCAAGAAGTGTTTTTAGGCTGAATAACTACGAGTTAACAAAATTCATTCAATCACGAAATGAATTCCATTCCAGTGAAGTGATTATCAATCACATAGAAAACATCACAAAACGAGAACCATTAATAGAGTACCGCGAGCTATTACTGACATATTCAGAACCTCGTTGTTTTTATACGAATGCCAAGTTAGTAGAGGGAAAGGGAAGGATAGTCGTGGATCATTTTATTCCGTGGAGTTTTGTTCATAGTGACAACCTCTGGAATTTCGTTTTGACGACACCTTCTTTAAATAGCAGGAAAGGCAGCAAACTCCCATCAAATGAATATATCAATAAATTGTTCCAACGAAACGAGTTGTTAACAAACGTGAAGGATCAAAACGTACGTGAAGAGTTTGCGAAGTATAAAGAAAGCACGGTTGAGAAGCTGTATGGCTACGCTGAAATAAATGGATTCCAAACTGGTTGGAATCCATGATTTAATTTCAGGGCGCATGTATGTCACCACCAGAAATTATTTACCTCTTATAATTTGATGATATAAATTAGAGGATTTACTCCATTTATGCCGAATTATGTCATATGGGGGTGGTTGTGTGGATACAATTACAGAAGCATTAACTGAAGGACTAAATAATGCAGCAACGCAGTTTATTAGTCTGGCTTTAATCATTGGTGGTGCTTATATTATTGCTTACTTACTGTTAAGTTTTATAAGGGTGCCCAAAGAAATCAAGAATATATTATCATCGATAATCACTGCAATAGCGGGGTATTTTGCTTACATAGAAATATTTTTAACAGTGTAAGTGTCATATATAGGGGAACGGTATTATATTTGATGATAGGTTTTAGTGGGCGTATCAGGGATGGATTTTTAGATTTGTACTTCTAGGCACCTCAGCTTTGCAGACGAGAGCAAAGTATGGATCCTTGTGATAATCGAAGAAGAACAGCACTTGAGGGAGCGTGTGTAAATGGAAAAACGTGACTTTATTTCAGATGAAGAGTTCGATCGGGTTTTTGATGAGCAGACAGAAGAAATTAATGAGCAATTAGAGCGTGAAATTTTAATAGCCATGATTGGTGATGTAAATGCGGGGAAATCATCTACAATTAACCGCTTGATGGGCAAGGAGGTTGCCCTAGTCGGCGCAAAGCCTGGAGAAACAAAGGACGTCAAGAAATATATTTATAAAGATCAAATTGTATTTGTCGATACACCGGGATTGGATGATATTCAAAGTGAGCACTCAGCGGAGACCATGGAGTTTTATAAAAAAGCAGATATTGTTTTATTTTTCTTAAATGCAGCCGGAACGGTTTTATCTGAAACGGAGTTAGCTTCTTTCAAGAAAATTGCTAAAAACAATAAATCAATCATCTTTGTTTTGAATAAAATTGATGCAGCAGAGGATATTGAGGGTTTAGTGAAGTATATACAAGATCATACGAATTACGATTACCCAGTGGCGCCCATATCATCCAAAACCGGTGAAAACTTTGGGATGTTGCAAGATGAAGTTTTAAAATTATTGGAGATTGTAGGAAAAGATATCCAAATGGGAAAGCATATGGCGGATAAATCCCGCACAGCTAATAAGTGGATTTTGGCGGCGGGAGGGTCGGCGGCTTCGATTGGCGCAATACCAATACCAGGAGCTGATTTTGTTCCGTTAACCGCATTGCAAGTTGGCCTTATGTTACGCTTGTCCACATTGTATGGTAAGCCTATTTCCAAAGATAATGCGAAAGAGTTAATTCTCGCAACAATTACTGGGAATGTAGGGAAAACTATTTTCCGACAAATTGTAAAGTTTGTACCCGGGGCTGGGACGGTTGCGGGCGCAAGTGTTGCAGGTGGAATGACACTCGCACTGGGCTATGCAGTTAGGTATGCTCATGAAAATAACATCGAGCTGACTTCAGCAACACTGGACCCGATTTATAAGATGTTTTTGAATAAAAAGTAGGAAGCTAGATTGCCAACTAATCAAGTTTTTAGCTTTAAGAATATTTGGTTACCTCTGAAATTGAGGTATCTTCCATTATTTAATGATTGAAAGAAGAAAAAACCGTTACCCCAGAAGGGTTTGACGGTTTTTTATACTCAAAATACACCTTAGTGAAAGGTTAGTTTATGCTGCTTTTTTTCTTTTACCTAAAGATAATGTTGCAATACCGATAAGTGTAAGCATAAATCCAATAAGCAAGATCGAATAAAAAGATGTTGCTGTTTTAGGCAGTTTTGTTGATCCGCCAGTTGTTTTCTTCGTATCGGTTAAAACGATTAATTTTTTTCATCATCCCCTGTCTTTTTCACAACAACGTCAGTTTTTTTCGGATCTGTCGTTTTTTCTGGATCAACCGGTTCAATGGGATATATATATATATAGGCTCAACAGGTTCCTGAGGCTTCTTATCAAATGGCATTTACTTGTAAGCGAAGATTAATTCGCCAATTAGGAATATACCATCTACCCCGCTGCCAATATCATAATGGAAATAAACAACACCATTATCTACACCATAATTAGTAACTGGTAAGCTTGGTTCATACCTTTAAACAATTCATCCTTCGGTAGTTTTAAAGATGCGATTTCATTCGATGTAATCTCCACTCGTACAGTTTGAAAGTCTGCTGTATCCGCATAATCAACCTTTATCGCACCAATCCAGGCTGAAGGATTACTAATTTGATGGGAAGGCGTTAATTCTACATCAGGCCCGGCAAGGACTTGGGAAACATTTAAACAATTGGACCACTACTACCTACAATATATGGAAGATCCAATTCCGCGCGAATATAAACTGTTTTTTTTAAGCCTGGAACAAATACACCCGGTTCTTCTGGATTAGTTGGCTCAGTTGGTTCTGCCACATCACCATCTCCTGGTTTTTCTGGCTTGGTCACTTCATCCAAAACAATGATAGTAATTTCTCCATCATCTTATTGGGCTTATTAATTGGAACAAAATAATTTAGTTCCCCACTGGTATAGAAGTACAAGATGAACAGAAAGGTAAGAGATTAATGAAACGCAGTGCCATAAGAGGAAATGTATTCAACTAAAATTCCTTCAATTTCCGCCAACCTTCTACCTTTAGTTGCAGGAGTATGGTAAAATGGTAGTATAATTTACCATCTTCGTAATATTGTAGTAGATTCCACTTTTTAGAAGATACGGAAGATTTATTCGCAGGTAAGGGGATATACATCTTACTAGGTATTGATTGAGGTGAATAGGCAGATGAGATTGAACGTTGAACAACAAAGAATTGTAGAAGTAGAGCCTACAGGGCATATGTTGGTAAAGGGCGTAGCTGGATCGGGAAAAACGAGTGTAGCGATTCGCCGCATTCAATTTTTACGTGACAATTATTGTCCAGAAGAAGATGATAATATATTACTAGTTACTTTCAATAAGACATTAATCAAGTATATTCAACATCAATATGAAGAGTTAGAAAATCATGAGATGAATCATCAACAAGGTTTGTTACGCCATAATATTCAAGCAGATATTAGGACAGTAGATCAACTCATGTACCGTTATTTTATTAGTTATCAAAAACGACATAATGTTACCTATAAGATTGTAAGTGCTCCGGAAGCGAGAAAAGTTTTGCAACAATCAATTTTAAAGGTGAAACCATACTACGGGAATGTTAAATTATTGTCTCTTAAGAATAGTAATTTTTTGATGGATGAACTTGACTGGATAAAAGCGTGTAATATTCCTGATTTAGAAACCTATCAGGAAATAGACCGAATTGGCCGTGCCAATGGTGGGGAAGGAAATCCGCAAAAACTATCTAAGAACTCTAAAACAAGGGAAGCCATTTATCGTTTAATGGAAACTTATGACAAGTATTTGCTGCATAAAGGGTTTGTAGACTTCAAAACGATGAATAAGCTAGCTTTACAAGAAGCGGAAAAGAAAGTGTTTCGCCCCTACACACATATACTCATTGATGAAAGTCAGGATTTGTCTAAAGTACAATTGAAATTTTTAACGTTACTTCATGCTGATAAATCTTATGCATCAATTATGTTTGTAGCGGATAACACACAAAGTATTTATTCCCAGTCGTGGCTAGGAAAAGGACGACCTTACACAACGATTGGTTATGATATGAGTGGAAAAGCACGAACTTTATCAAAGAATTACCGAACAACAACAGAAATTTCCAAAGTGGCCTATAACTTAATCGAAAATGATGTACACATTAAAGGAAATGTGGATTTTGTACAACCTTCTTTAATCGATCGACATGGACATCCACCAATTTATCGCATATTTCCAAATCAAAAGAAACAAGCTGAATTTATTATAGATCAAATAAAAAAACTGCAAAATGATTATCAGCTTCGTGATATTTGTATCATCGCGACACGTC
Organism: Sporosarcina sp. 6E9; assembly: GCF_017921835.1. Lineage (NCBI taxonomy): Bacteria > Bacillati > Bacillota > Bacilli > Caryophanales > Caryophanaceae > Sporosarcina > Sporosarcina sp. 6E9. The sequence goes on from NZ_JAGEMN010000001.1 coordinate 184,722, forward strand.
ATAATTTGATAGACAATGTAAAAGGTCAATTTGAACAAGCACAAACTTGTGACAGACTGGCGGAAAGTAATCCAAACTTTGCTGGAGACTCAGTGAAGTTAACGACGATGCATTCTATTAAAGGACTAGAGTTTAAGGTGATTTTTCTGATTCACTTGGACAATCAAGTAATTCCAAATCAGATGTTTGGCATGGAAGATGATGATACAACTGATACGGAGGAAAGACAATTATTGTATGTCGGAATGACAAGGGCGAATGAGCTACTTTACATGTCATCAGTTGGCAAACCTTCATACTTTATGAATGAAATCAATCCAACATATATGCGTTTTGGAAAAGATCTAGCATTACACGCCTATCAATCAATTCCTATACCAGATTATCAGTTAACGAATCAAATTGTAGATTTAAATGCAAGAGAAGAAAAGGTACGTCAATGGATGCTTCGGGAGTTAGTAGATACATACGGCTATCCACTCGATTTAATAACACTTGAATATCCAGTACAACAGTTTTCCAAACGGGGTTACGTCGATATCGCCATTTCGATTGAATCAAATGACAAAAGAGTTCCATATTGTTTTATAGAAGTAAAAGCATTTGCTAGTGGGATTGAAATAGGATTTGACCAGCTACAATCTTATATGTCTGCAAATCAAGATGTCCACTACGGTGTTGTGACAGATGGCGTAGAAATCAAAATCATTAATCGTAATGGCGAGGAAATAACGGATATCCCTGCTTGTCAGCCACAATTTTTACCAAGTACTAAACATACCCGAATCTATAAAAACCTACGTAACCGCAACGCATATCAATATGTTCAAGAAGTGGATTATGAAAAGGATATTGATATTATCGATTCAATGACAGGGTTAACCATAGGTTGTGATGTTGATCATGCGGTACCGTTAATTGGCAATGTAGCAGCTGGTATTCCGACAACAGCCATTCAAGATTTTGAGGATTCTATTCTACTTCCAAGAGAATGGATGATAGACCCCAATCATACATATGCACTTCGCGTAACTGGCGATAGTATGATAGATGCGGATATTGACAAGGGAGATATCGTTATTGTGCATAAACAAGAAGCGGCAGATAATGGCGATATTGTCATCGCGGTTATTGATCAGGAAGCAACTATGAAAGAATTCATGTTAATGGGCGGAACGGTTTTACTAATTTCTAAAAATAAAAGTTACGAGCCAATCCAAATGAATTCAGAAGATGTGATGATTAACGGTAAAGTGATTGGTGTATTGAAACAGTGAAATGATTTAATTTTTAGGTACCTGTGTGAGAGACTATTCAGTTTCAGTTTCTGAACTACAATGGCATAAAATGGGGGATCTACTATATAATTAACTGCCCCCTGTCAAGTAGACAGTGGAAATAATAAAATAATTCTAGGCGGCTTCAGCTCTATATTCTATTCTATAGGGCTAGTCAATGATTACTATTTACTTTTAACTGAATCAAACATAGCATTTCCAGTTGTTGAAACCTCTTTTCTAGGGGAATCTTCTATGTTAAACCTTATTACCAATATATAATAAACCATAAAGCATAAACAATAAATAAGGACGTGATATAAAGTGAACTATCAACCTCTTAATTATGATGAAGCATGGAGAAATTTCGTTTTTTTAGATGATATTAGGATTAAATATGAAAGAAAAACAGGGGAACTCTTAAGGAATAAAACTTTTGAATGTGATGTTATGCTCATGAAGAAAAATAAAGGAAATTTTGGCTTGTCAAATATGGATGTTAATTTTGTACGTAATACAAATTATTCGAATAGTCGAGCCAAATGTGATTGGTACAGCATAGGCACTGACTGGGATGAATATATACCCCGGAGTCAACCATATAAAAAGTTGTTGTATAAGTCTTATGACACTGATTATTGCAAAATTACATTGGATGAGGGCGTTCTAAAAATATATGCTACAAATGGTATAATAATATGTATTTCTTTTCCTAATCAACTTTTGGAATATGTAATTGATACAATTTAAGGGCAATTGCAACGATAAGTATTCATCCAGGAGTTTTCTTTAAACTAGGGATATATTTTACGGTAATTGCCCAAATGTTTTGATGGTGGATAACAATTGACTATTGGAAGGTAAACGACAAACCTTTAACAATTATCCGAAAATGATGACTATTCTTGATTGTACTTGGCACAGGTACCTTTCACTTAAAAAATCGAAATGCTAGATATGTAAATGACTTTTAGAACGTATGTGTGGCATGATGGAAGAGTAATGGAGTAGGTAACTCAAGGGTGGTCGGCTCACTCCTCTTTTAAAGGGGGTGAAGCCAATATCAGTATTTGAAACATTAATGTTCGCAGTAACTTTCGCGGCATCAAAGGATTGCAGTCTAAGTGCGCGACGTCCTGTCGCAACGACTGCATAACGCGCTTCCTGCGGGCCTCAATATTGTCATTTAACCATAAAAATAACCCATCCTTGAGTTAATGGCTCGGATGGGTTATGCCTAATCTGATTGCCGATCCCCTTTTGGGGAACCGCTATTAAACTTAGTCGTTCGATGCACTAACATCGGGCGACCTTTTTATTCTATTCAATCTATATTGTTATCATACGTTTTAATTGTTTTGTTCACAACCACTTTATCTTATTGCCTTGTGACATTACTCAAGTTTAGTGTTTGGTACCTGTTCAAGAAAGTATTCAATTAATTCACTACTATTGCATGAAACGAGCAATGGGATATCGACAAAACAGTACTTTTTCGTTTCAATGATTTCCAACATACGCCCATGATTAAAATCTACCCCGACGTTCATATCATTCATGACAATTCATCAATCGAAGAATACTGGTATAGTCGACATCCCATAAATTAAATGAATAGAACAAATCAATTCATCTTTGATTTCATCGTTAAATACATATAATATATACTATTGTAGTACTAATATTTGCAGAAGAAGTATGAACTAGCATAATGATTAAATGTTATATTGGAGGTTTATTATGAATTATAGAATTTTTAACAAACAAGTATTTGAACAAGCACAGCTACGTTCGGTTTCAAATGTAGCGTTCACCGAGGAAGAACTTCAAACCGGCATGAAGTTAGCGGTGTCTAAGGAGGATAATACCTTAGCATTGTATTTAGTCGATGTAAACGGTCAGAAGAAATTCGAAGTTCGTTGGGATGATTCGACAGAGCTTTTCGTTGGTTGGAATTCCGCTTGGGAAAACTTCACTTGGTGTTTAGACATCGTGGGAAACTAATATAATTCTATAAATTTTTTTCTGATTTGCCGGGTGGCATGGTGGATATCGTGCACAGACACATCGTTATAATCAAAAACTCTCATCTGGTTTGTATGATGGGGGTTATTTGACGTTTACCGTTAAACCAGCGACATCAGACCTGTGTTTGAATTATAATTAATAACGAATCTGACGAAAAACATATCGGTATGTGCTTCAAATAGCTGGTTAAATACTTCAATTCAATCCTTCGGCGTATAAGTTTTTACTTAAATTTCAAGAAGTGCTTTTTAGATTGAATAACTACGAGTTGACAAAATTCATCCAATCACGAAATGAATCCCATTCCGATGAAGTGATTATCAATCACATAGAAAACATCACAAAACGAGAATCATTAATAGAGTACCGCGAGCTATTATTGACGTATTCAGAGCCTCGTTGTTTTTATACGAATGCCACATTGGTAGAGGGAAAGAGCAAGGTAGTCGTGGATCATTTTATTCCATGGAGTTTTGTACATAGTGGTAACCTCTGGAATTTTGTTTTGACGACACCTTCTTTAAATAGCAGGAAAGGCAGCAAACTCCCATCAAATGAATATATCAATAAATTGTTCCAACGAAACGAGTTGTTAACAAACGTGAAGGATCAAAACGTACGTGAAGAGTTTGCGAAGTATAAAGAAAGCACGGTTGAGAAGCTGTATGGCTACGCTGAAATAAATGGATTCCAAACTGGCTGGACCCCATGACTTAATTCTGGATTTTGCTTAAGAAGTTAAAGCCTTACAATTGGAAATTGACAAAGCGCTTACTAGAGAACTCGTTGTTAGTATACTCAATCCTCTTTGCGCTCTTTCTTTCGACAGCCCCATTTTACAATTCAAACCAGACCTTTAAACATTTACTGCAAGGGCTTTAGTTTTGCGACAGCGATAGCAAAATGCTGTTTTATCATCATAATTTTGAAGTAGAGTCGTTTCAATTATCGAATACGATATCCAATTATTAAAATCAATTTGAATAAAAAAAGTGTCTGTTTAAGGAGCATTGATTTTTGCTCTTTTCGACAGGCACTTATTTTTTTATAAAAACAATTTAGGCTTTGAAGTAGCAGTTTTCTTATTTTTATTAATAGAAGGTTCATCAGCATCCAGCAATAACGAACTGCACGAATCATTAAAATCGAACGGTATAAATTGTTCGTAGTTTACGGGGTATAAATCAGCATTTTTGTACTTACTATAAGGCCTATCAATAGGATCTGAATCATAATTTTCTTGTGTTTTAAGGTGATTTACAATAATATTTCCGATGTATCTTCCTAGATTGAGCCCTTCCTCATTATCAATATGAAAGTGAACGCCAGCATAAAGTCGACTCGAAGCGTTATCATTAGCAATTCTTTGTAGATTTCTTTCTTCTCTCGGAAAGAAATAGCTAAGCACAGTTGCTGCGCATCCAGATACTGTGGCGTGACCAGAAGGGTAAGTAGGGAAACGAGGGGTACATAACAATGTTTTCATTGTATGATCGTATTGATTGGGTCTGGCAACATCAAAACCGTATTTTAAGTCCCAGACGATGACAAACGCATCGTTGATAGCACCATGTACTGCGGATAATATTCGTCCTGAAGTTGTAGGAGGAACACCATACGTATCAATTAAACGGTCAATCACTGGTGTCCATTGTTTGGCTGGCACTCCAGTTCCATAATATATAGCTAGATTTTCTTCGTTTTTTGTAATGTTTTTTAATGTGTTTTGTACAACTTTTAATTCTCTATCAAAATTAATATTATTTGGATCTGTTATAGGTAGATTCATAACGCTGCCATTAGGTTCTAAATAATCTCCTTTTTCATTTCTATCTAAATAAATGAATGACCATGAGCCTGCTAATGGTGTAATTGAATCAGTTGGTGGTTTCATTTCACCCGCGTAAGGGAGCTTTGACCAACGTAAATAATTTCTATCCATAGAAAATTGACACCTCCATTCTCATAGTATTCGTGTAGTGAAGTTGTAATATAGGTGAAACACACAGAATACATGAAAACAGATGTAAAAAATTGTTACGCGTCTGTGCAAGAAATTATTCAGTTTATTAACTACAATTGAATAAAGCAGAGTTACACAAAATCCCCGTATTTCTCCCCTTAATTCAATCCCCCCCTCTTATTTTTTTCTTTTTCTTTCCATTGACAATACTACCAGCAATAAAAAAGCATCCAATTCCCGTAAATATCTTAATCATATGACCTATATTCCCCATATTATCAATGGTTAGAAACAATAAAAAAGATCCAATCAAAATAAATAAACTAGCAATAAGCCATTTCAAAATCAAAATTTAGTTAATACCTCCTTTCTTGTCCAACGCTATAATTGAAATTGTAATGCAAACAATCATAAAAATCGAGAATATGCATAAGTAACTCTCGTATATGTAGAATCCATATAATGCCACTAGATTTACGAAATACATTATGACAGTTTATCGGATTTGATCAAAAACGAAATAAACACAGCGATACAAAGTAAGACAATTAACAGGTATGTACTAGGCGCATTATATAAGGATACAGAAGGATTATTATATGGATTCAATAAAAAGGATAAAACTCTACAATTCAATCCATCGGCGTATAAGTTTTTACTTAAATTTCAAGAAGTTATTTTTAGGCAATCACGAAATGAATCCTATTCCAATGAAGTGATCATCAATCACATAGAAAACATCACAAAACGGAAATCATTAACAGAGTACCGGGAGCTATTACTGACTTATTCAGAATCACGTTGTTTTTATACGAATGCCACATTGGTAAAGGGGAAGAGCAAGAAAGTCGTGGATCATTTTATTTCGTGGAGTTTTGTACATGGTGATAACCTCTGGAATTTTGTTTTGACGACCCCTTCGTTAAATAGCAGGAAAGATAGCAAACTCCCATCAAATGAATATATCAATAAATTGTTCCAACGAAATGATCGGATAACAAAAGTGACTGATCAAACTATCCGTGAAGAGTTTGCGGAGTATAAGAAAAGCACGGTCGAGAAGCTTTATGCCTACGCTGGAATAAATGGATTCCCAACTGGCTGGACCCCATGACAAAGTGTATGATTTTTGCGTTCTCGTGCATTCTACACTACGAGGAGGTGTTAATCATGCCAAACAACAGTGGTAACTCGAACCAACTTCTAGTTCCAGGAGTTAGGCAGGCACTTGATCAGATGAAGAACGAAATCGCATCAGAGTTCGGCGTTCAATTGGGACCCGATTCAACATCACGTGCCAACGGATCCGTAGGCGGAGAAATTACCAAGCGATTAATTCGTCAAGCCCAACAACAAATGAATGGAAGTAAATAACTGATTAAATCATCATAAAGGCTGTCTCGGAAAGATTTCCGAGACAGTTATTTTTTTAATTAATTAGGGTTCCTAAGCATCGATCTCTCATTCAACAGTCCCCATTTTGCCATTCAAATCACAATGGCATTCTATTCCTATGGTATAGTAGATGTTAACTATTCTGAAAATAGAGGGAATGACAGGTATTATTAAGAAATATTATTCAAGGGGAGTGGTGGTAATGATTTATCATGCAGAACTTGTCCTTAATGAACAAGCCATATTGGCAGAAGGCCCTTGCTGGGATTATGAAAAGAACCTTTTATATTGGGTAGATATTCTCGGTAAAAAAGTAAATGTATTCAATCCTGTTACAGAAATAAATCTATCTATCGATGTTGGACAATTGATAGGTGCAGCTGCAATAAGAGAAAAGGGCGGTTTGGTAGTAGCTTTGCAAAATGGCTTTCATTTTTTAAATTTGGATAACGGTCAACTTATCAAAATTGACGATCCAGAAAGCAATATGGAAAGTAATCGTTTTAATGATGGGAAATGCGATCCTGCCGGGAGATTTTGGGCAGGAACGATGTCATTAGAGGCCGTGCAAAACGAAGGAAGCCTTTATTGTTTGGATACGAATCATTTAGTAGAAAAAGTGATAGCGGATGTAACCATTTCTAATGGGTTAGCTTGGGATACATCTAAAAATAAAATGTATTTTATCGACACGCCATTAAATAAAGTTTTTGTTTTTGATTACGAAATTGAAACGGGTGCAATTAGTAATCGAAAAGTAGCGGTGAATATATCTAAGGATTTAGGTGCACCAGATGGGATGACAATCGATCGTGAAGGCATGCTGTGGATAGCACTTTGGGGAGGATCCAAGGTTATACGATGTAATCCCAAAACTGGTCAGATAATAGGTGAAGTACTCGTTCCTTGCAGCAAAGTAACCTCGTGCACATTTGGTGGAAAGGATTTGGATGAATTATATATCACGACAGCCAGATTGAATCCTAGTGAAAAAGAATTGAAAGAGGAGCCACTAGCAGGTGGTATTTTTAAAGCGAAGGTTGGCGTTAAGGGGAATAAAGAATTTTTTTACAAAGGATAATGTGACAACGTTGCTTAATTGATTAATTTACATACAATGGAAGTTCTTTTGTTGAGTTGTTATTCTGAGTTAAGTTGGAATTGCAGCTATTCAAGAAGTGATACCAGCACGGAAAATATTGAAAAAGCCTCCTTGTAAAGGCACTTTTACTTGTATTATGACATGATTATTGTCTTGTATTCGTATAAGTGCATCAAGATCCTATATAATTAAGAGAGGAGAAGTGCAACAGTTTTTAAAGGAGTGAAGAACCATGGAAAGTTACATCGTTATGCAAGGACGCACCTACCATGATGAGAAAGAATTAGGTGTTCTTTGGTCGTTACAACGAGATAGTGTGGGCAATGTCCAACATTCCTGGGAGCGCATGAAAGAAGTAATGGAAGGCGATCGCATCTTTCATTATGTTCGAGGAGATATTATCGCAATTAGTGTAGCAAAATCAGGCTATAAAGAAGCATATAAGCCTTCCGAAATTTCGCTTCCAGGTATCGAAAATGCAAAGGGGTACTCAGTGGAGGTCGACTATTATGAACTCGATAAGCCGTTAACGATAGAAAATTATTTTGATGAAATTCTTCCGCTTTTGCCTATAAAGTATTCCGCATTTCAAGAGAATGCCAATGGGAATCAAGGCTATCTATATCCATGCAATGAAGAACTGACCATTAAACTAGTAGAGTTGATTGCGGGCTTGAACATCTATGAAATCGATGAAGAACAATTGGAATTCGTGATGGGCACCGTGCAGAAGACGGAACATGATTTCTTCATCCCGCTTCTCGCTGAAACTGAATCAGAAACGAAAGCTAAATTACGACTAGGACATCAAAGGTTCAGACATGCACTCCTGCCACTATGGCACGGTCAATGCGCACTTTGCGAGATTGAGCTGCCAGAACTGCTTCAAGCAAGCTACGCAAAACCATGGAAAGACAGTACGAACAATGAACGCATCGATCCAAACAATGGTCTTCTTCTTTGTCGTAACCATGATGCGCTTTACCGTCACGGCCTGATTGCATTTGACGGAACTGGTCAAATCCATATATCATCTAGGATTCCTGAAGAAGATTACGATAAGTATGGACTTCAAATGAAGATGAACGTGAATAGAACTGAGAAGAACAAGCCATATCTGAAGTGGCATAAGAAGCATATGTTTAAAGAGTGAATTCATGTAACTGTGCAACAAAAAATTTTAAATGGTTCGTTGCGCAGCGTTATTGTGAAGGGCCAAGCAATCATGGTTAATTGTCACACAGGTCCCATTGTTCAACGAAAACTAAAAGATTGCATTAGATTTACGGTTTTGGGCTAAAAAGTGCTTTACTTCAATTTGGAGTATAGCATTTTTTATTTTATAGAGAGGAGGAGATTTAGTTTGCATTGGAATAAATGATGACACACAAAATAAAATTTATATTTGGTTTCACGAAAAGGAGGGAGATAATATATACTTAGCATCTGACTCTTTCCAAAGTTTTATAATGAACTTTAAAAGAATATATGGCGAAGTAAATAGTTTAGAAAATGTTAATTTAAATATTAGTGATCAGTTAAGTGCATTTCTAATTAATGCATCTAAAAAATGAAATGATGATAAGTTACTGCTTATTGGCTTACAAGTAGTAAACTTTTCTATACAAATAAGTCAATAGGTATAGATGCATCCTTAGCAAGTCATTAGCTAGTAGTATATGCTAAGATGTAATGGATACTGGGAATAAATATACTTTATTAAGGAGACACAATTTATGAAAGTTAAATTAGAAGATGTTGCAAAACTAGCGGGAGTATCTCCGACTACTGTATCTCGGGTGTTGAATAATAGAGGTTATATTAGTGAGCAGACAAGAGAAAAAGTGGAGAGGGCTATTAAGGAATTGAATTATTACCCCAATGATGTTGCAAGGTCTCTGTTCAAAAAGAGAACGAATTATATTGGATTAATCGTCCCGACGGTTAGTAATCCTTTTTTTGGCGAATTATCGTTGTACATTGAAAATATCTTTTCTGCCTTAGGCTATAAGATTATTCTCTGTAATAGTGCGGGGCAACTTGAAAAAGAGAAAGCCTACTCGACGATGCTGATTCGACATCAAGTAGATGGTATTATAGTTTGTTCGTATAACCGGGGAATCGATACCTATAAGTATCCGAAGCTTCCAATTGTTGCGATTGACCATTACTTGGCACCGACAATACCTGTAGTGGGTTCTGATAATTACATGGGAGGAAAATTGGCTGTCCAGCATTTATTAGATCGAGGTTGTAAATCGATCATTCACATTAATGGACCTCTTGAATTAGAAACACCAGCTCAATATAGAAGAAAAGCCTATGAGGATCTGGTCGATAATCCCACTACATATGAACTGGAATTTGATGAAGAGGATATTGTATTATCAATCAGAAAAATTTTATTGGAACGTCCTGAAACAGATGGCATATTCGCGAGTGATGATTTAATGGCAGCTGCCTGTTTGCAAGTTGCAAGAGAATTGAACATTCAAGTACCCGAGCAATTAAAGGTCATTGGTTATGATGGAACGAAAACGACGAGGAGCTTATTACCTCAGCTCACGACGATTAAGCAACCGATTGAGGAAATCGCTAAAACAGCTGTGAAAAAGTTAGTTGATATGATTGACAACTCCGAACTTTCAGGTCCATATGAAACAACATTACCTGTTCAGCTATTAATCAACGAGACAACCTAATTTTCTTAAGATTAGGTTTTTTAAATATATTTTATGTCAAGCGGTTGACATATGAAAGCGGTTGACATATGATTAACTCACAAATCAAAAAACGTTTTTAAGGGGGCTATGCATAGAAATGACCACTGATACAAAAACAAATGTACCTCACAAGAAACAAAGTTTATTACGGTATATGATTCAAAACTACACGCTGTATTTATTTTTAGCCCCGGCGATAATTTTGACAATTATTTTTAAGTACATTCCGATGTATGGGTCTATTATTGCCTTTAAAGATTTTAGTCCTATGAGAGGAATATGGGGAAGTGATTGGGTAGGCTTTGAGAATTTCACAAAGTTTTTAACGTCCCCCAACTTTGGAGACATTTTTATGAACACACTTAAACTAAGTGTCTACGGCTTAGTGTTAGGTTTTCCAGTACCTATTATTCTCGCGTTAATGTTAAATCAAGTGAAACGAGCATCCATTAAGAAAAATATTCAATTGATCCTGTATGCACCGAATTTTATCTCGGTCGTTGTCATTACGGGGATGTTATTCATCTTTCTATCACCAATGGGACCCATTAACGCGATTTTATCGTTTTTCATGGATAAGCCGATTTCGTTTATGTCTGATCCAGATGCATTTGTATCCATCTATATTCTTTCGGGTATTTGGCAAGGGGCAGGTTGGGCTTCCATCATTTACGTGGCAGCGCTTTCAAATGTCGATCCTCAGCTGCATGATGCAGCGACTATTGACGGGGCATCGCTATTGCAAAGAGTACGACATATCGATTTACCAACATTAAAACCTATGATGGCTGTACTATTTATTCTTGCGGCTGGAGGGATCATGGGTATTGGGTTTGAAAAAGCCTATTTGATGCAAACCGCTATGAATATACCGACGTCTGAAATTATTGCAACCTATGTCTATAAAGTGGGGCTGCAAGCTGGGGACTATGCATACTCCTCGGCAGTTGGATTATTTAACTCTATTATCAATGTGATTTTACTTATTTTTGTCAACTATGTAGTTAAAAAACTTAATGAAGGTGAAGGTCTTTATTAAAAGTAGAGGTGAGATAGGAATATGAACTATTCAAAACGAGATCAATTGCTACTAACGATAAATAAATTCGTTTTAATAATAGCTACTTTGCTCATTCTGTTGCCATTGCTCTATGTGTTGTTAGCCTCATTTTTAGATCCTAACGTCTTGCTGAGCAAAGGTATATCTTTAAATCCGGATGATTGGAGTTTACAAGGCTATGTAAAAATTTTGCAAAATGAAGCGATTATTAGAGGGTTCCTTTACTCAATCCTGTACTCAGTTGGATTTGCTGTAGTGACAGTCGTTGTTTCCATATTTGCTGCATATCCACTATCCGTTGAGGGGTTTAGGGGAACGAAGGCTATTATGATATTCTTCCTCATCACAATGTTTTTCAGTGGTGGTTTAATCCCTACGTATTTAGTGGTCAAGGATTTAGGGATGTTAAACAGCATATGGGCCATTATTTTGCCAGGGGCCATTAGTGTCTGGAATATTATTTTAGCCAGAACATATTTCAAAGCCATTCCTAAGGAGCTTCAGGAAGCGGCGAAAATTGATGGAGCCTCAGATTTAGTTATATTCTTTAAGATTATTTTACCTTTATCAAAACCGATTATTTTTGTGCTGGCGCTCTATGCCTTTGTAGGCCAGTGGAATTCTTATTTTGACGCGATGATTTACTTGGAGGATTCTAAATTGCATCCATTGCAATTGGTGTTACGTTCGATTCTTATCCAAAATGAAGTGCAGCCTGGCATGATTGGCGATCAACTAGCCGTGGCAGAATTAAAAAAGTTGTCAGAAATGATTAAATATTCGTCTATTATTCTTTCTAGTTTACCTCTGATCATTATGTATCCTTTCTTCCAGAAGTACTTTGAAAAAGGCGTAATGGTTGGTTCAATAAAATAAAAAAAATGGGGGTTTTAGTATGAAGAAAAGCAACAAAGCACTAGCCGCTTTACTCGTTACAGGGCTATTATTTGCAGGATGTAGCAAAGATAGCGGCACGTCATCTGAAGCTTATGAGCTGAAAGATATCACATTTCCATTGGAAGAATCGGTGAGCTTAAAGTTCATGACACAAAGCTCACCTTTAGCACCGACAGATCCGAATGACAAGCTAATTTACAAACGACTAGCAGAAAAAACGGGTGTCAATATTGAATGGAAAAACTTTACGAATGATTCATTTATTGAAAAAAGAAACTTGACGATTGCCAGTGGTGATTTGCCAGATGCTATTTTAGATGCTACCTATAGTGACTATGATCTTCAAAAGTTAGGGAAAGATGGGACAATAATTCCAGTGGAAGATCTAATCGACCAATATATGCCGAACTTTAAAAAAGTATTAGAAGCCAGACCGGAATACAGGTCCATGATTACGGCAAAAGATGGACATATTTACGCATTCCCTTGGATTGAGGAATTAGGTGCGGGGAAAGAGAATATTCACTCCATTGATACATTCCCTTGGATTAATGTAGAGTGGCTGAACAATTTAGGATTGGATATACCAACCAATGTAGAAGAGCTAAAAGAAGTGTTATTAGCCTTCAAAAATGACGATCCAAACGGTAATGGTCAAGCTGATGAAATTCCGTTATCTTTTATTATTAACCACGGCGGGGAAGACTTTGCATTTTTGTTCAATCCATTTGGCTTGGGTGACAACTGGGATCACACGGTTGTTTCCAATGATGGTGAAGTCATCTTTACTGCAGCAGATGAAGGTTATCGTGATGCAATGATGTATTTTGCCGATCTGTATAAAAACAATTTAATTGACGAAGAAGCTTTCGAACAAGATTTCAATACGTATGTGGCTAAAGGGAAAGACGAGAAGTACGGTCTATATTTCACTTGGGATAAAGCTAATATTAGTGGCGATAACGATAAATATGAGCTAATGCCCCCACTTGCGGATGCTGAAGGAAATATCCATGTTGCACGTACAAATGGTATGGGCTTTGACCGAGGAAAAATGGTTATTACAAGTGCCAATGAAAACTTGGAGTTAACAGCCAAATGGATTGACCAGCTTTATGATCCTGTACAATCTGTGCAAAATAACTGGGGAACTTATGGGGATACAGAACAACAAAATATTTTTGAATTTGACGAAAATGCAAATATGTTAAAACACCTTGAACTAGATGGAACTGCACCTGCTGAGCTAAGACAAAAAACAAATATTGGTGGCCCATTAGCGATTTTGGATGAATACTATGGCACAGTTACGACAAAGCCGGAAGATGCAGTAGGCAGATTGAATTTAATGAAGGAAGTTATGTCACCGCATATGTATGCCGACAATATTTATCCGAAAGTATTTTTCTCATTGGATGAATTAAAAGAACTCTCAAGTATCGAAACGGATCTATTCGCTTATGTGCATAGAAAACGAGCAGAGTGGATTAAAACTGGAAAAGCAGAAGAAGAGTGGGACGAGTATTTAGCGGAGCTAGATAGATTGAAACTCCCTACATGGCTACAAATTAAACAAGATGGCTATGACCGAAATTCAAACTAATAGAGGAGGAAATAGTGATTGAAGACATATAATCTTGAGAAGTATAGACCAGATTTGCATTTTGCACCAAAAAAGAATTGGATGAATGATCCGAATGGGATGGTTTATTATAAAGGTGAATATCATTTGTTCTTCCAGCATAATCCAAATGATAGCGTATGGGGTCCCATGCATTGGGGTCATGCTGTCAGTAAAGATATGATTGACTGGCAGGAGTTGCCGATTGCTCTCTATCCGGATGAATTGGGGACAATTTTTTCAGGAAGTGCTGTAGTTGATTGGCATAATACATCAGGTTTTTTCCCGGATGAGCCAGGAATCGTAGCGATTTTTACGCATCATTTGGATAAGGATGATGGGACGCCGGCTGTTCAAACCCAAAGTCTCGCTTATAGTCATGACAAAGGTCGAACATGGACGAAGTACGAAGGGAATCCAGTTCTCGGGCACCCAACAAAAGTAGATTTTAGGGATCCAAAAGTGTTTTGGCATGCGGAAACCGCAAAGTGGGTAATGACGTTAGCGACAGGACAAACGGTCACTTTTTACTCTTCGCCGAACTTAATAGACTGGCAGTTTGAAAGTGAGTTTGGGGATAATATTGGTTCCCATGATGGCGTTTGGGAATGTCCTGATTTATTTGAATTGGCTGTAGACAATAGTGAAGAGAAGAAGTGGGTATTATTGGTCAGTATTGGGGACGACCCTCAATTTGATACTGGCTCAAGAACGCAATACTTTGTAGGTTCTTTTGATGGCTCGACTTTTACAGCAGATAACAAAGAGATTCAGTGGCTAGACTTTGGTAAAGACAATTACGCTGGTGTGAGTTTTTCAGATATCCCTACGGAGGATGGTCGAAGAATTTATATGGGCTGGATGAGTAATTGGCGCTATGCTAACCAAGTACCGACTGAGGGTTGGAGAAGCCAGATGACACTGCCAAGAACTTTGGCATTAAGACATGTTGGAGATCAGTTACTGGTCGTTCAAAATCCTGTCGAGGAACTAGATTCATACTTTACGAAAGTTGTTGAATTTGACGATGTGTTAATCAACAGTGAAGAGACAAAAACGTTTGCGGTGGATAAGTCGAGTGTGGAGATTGTTTTAGAGATTGATAATCATGACGCAAAGCAATTTGGGGTCGTGTTGTCCCATACGGCAAGCCAAAAAACGGAGCTTGTAATAGAGGCAGAGACGAATCGAGTCACGTTGGATCGAAAAGATTCAGGACAAATCGAATTCTCAGAAAACTTTTCAAATCACCAAGAGTTTAACCTACAAGCTACGAATAAAGTGGAGTTGCGTATTATTGTAGATTCTTCTTCAATTGAAGTATTCTTCAATGAAGGTGCTTATGCTGTGACGAGCTTGATTTATCCGGATAAGGTTTGTGAAGAGATTACCCTATTCTCATTGGGTGGAGCTATCCAGGTAAAAAACAGCTATATTTCAGCATCTCACTCATGACAAGTATGGAGAGGAGAATATTTCATGCTAGGTGCAATTGAAGCAGGTGGAACAAAGTTTGTCTGTGCTGTGGGGGATATGGATTTTAATGTGGTTGAGCTAATTGAAATTCCAACGACAACTCCTGCAGAGACGATGAAGAAAGTACAAGAATTCTTTCAACAATTTAAGATTAAAGCATTAGGCGTAGGATCATTCGGTCCGGCAGATATTAATCCAAACTCTACAAATTATGGCTGCATCACAACGACGCCTAAAGTAGCATGGCAACATTTTAATATCCTATCATCATTAAAAGAGCACTTGGATGTCCCGATGGTGTTCGATACGGATGTTAACATTGCGGCATTGGGAGAGGCAAAGTTTGGAGCGGCCCAGGACGTAAATAGCTGTATCTATATCACAATTGGAACGGGAATCGGCGTAGGTGCGGTGAATGACGGCAAGATGCTACAAGGAATCAGTCACCCTGAAATGGGGCACATCACGGTTCGAAGACATCCAGACGACCATTTTGAGGGCGGTTGTCCATTCCATGGCGATTGCTTGGAGGGACTAGCCTCTGGACCAGCGATTGAAAAAAGATGGAATGAAAAAGCTGTGTTGCTGTCAGAACGGGCGGAAGTATGGGAAATTGAAGGTTACTATATCGCGCAAGCGTTAATGACGTATGTTCTAACGCTATCACCAGAAAGAATTATTCTAGGCGGTGGAGTTATGAAGCAAAGACAAGTGTTGCCTGTAATTTACAAACACCTGCAGGCGATGAATAATCATTATTTAGCTTTTCCACAGCTAGAAGATCAGATTGCTGACTATATTGTCACACCGGGCATTGAAGGGTTTTCAGCCATTAAAGGCGCATTTTATTTGGCGAAAGCTGAGTTGGAATAGGAAACTCCATAAAGAAATGAGAGACCAAACCGATTGTATTTAACGATTGGTTTGGTCTTAAATATTGCTTAAATAAGGAGTGGGTATATTTTGAAAACTAAGAGACTTATTGTTACGCTAATAGGGATATTAATCTTATTAGTTGGATGCAGTGAAGTTGAACAAGACAAGAAAGGAGAGAATGATTTGAAAGCGGAAGGTCTAAGTAAAAAGCAGGCAGCAAATGCTGATTACTATACGGAAATGTATCGGCCACAGTTTCATTTTTCAACGCCGTCAGGGAATTTAGCGGATCCAAACGGACTTATTTATTTTGAAGGAGAATATCATTTATTTCATCAAAAGAATGGCAACTGGGCGCATGCCATTAGTACAGATATGCTCCATTGGGAACACCTTCCCGTCGCTTTGGAGCATGATTTACTTGGCCAAGCATTATCGGGTAGTGCGGTTGTAGACTGGAATGATTCCAGTGGCTTATTTGGTAGGAAGGCTGGTTTAGTTGCCTTTTACACCAGTACCGAGGGCGGTGAAGCACAGGGTATGGCGTATAGTAAAGATAAAGGGAGAACATGGGAGCGCTATGAAGGTAACCCGATCATTGAAAATCCCGGTATCAAAGACTTCCGCGATCCAAAAGTGTTCTGGCATGAGGATACAAATAAGTGGGTAATGGTAATTTCTACGAATCAAAGTGTTACGTTTTACAACTCTGATAACTTGATAGACTGGACGTTTCAAAGTCAATTTGGAGAAGATGAAGGCTCGCATGTTGCTGTGTGGGAGTGTCCGGATTTATTCGAGCTACCTGTCAATGGGGATCAGGGAAATAAGAAGTGGGTTCTGCATGTGAGTGTTGGAGATAATGATGCAACGAATGGTTCTACAGCTCAATATTTCATAGGAGAGTTTGATGGAACAACGTTTGTTAATGACAATTCTCCAGAAACAGTGCTAACGACTGATTTCGGCCAAGACTTTTATGCGGCACAGTCATTTTCGGGTATTCCTGATGAGGATGGCAGAAGAATTTGGCTAGGCTGGATGGCGAATTGGCGCTATCCATACCAATCCCCAACAGATCCATGGATGGGCTCCATGTCGATTCCGCGTGAGTTATCACTTCGGACAATTGAAGATGGTGGTATTCGACTGTTCCAAGGACCTATTCAGGAAATAGAAAATTTGCGGGCAAATACACATCATGTGGAGGCATTCCGATTAGAAGGCGACCATCCGATTGATGCATTTGCGAGTACAACATTCGAATTTGAAATGATTGTGGAATGGGATGATGTAGAGGAGTTCGGTATTCGTCTTCGCCAATCCGAAGAGGAAAAGGCTGTATTTGGCGTTGATACAGCGGCCAATAAAATCTATTTAGATCGCTCAAATGCTGGACTGGAACAATTGACGGATCGTAACGGAAATATGTATCAGTTTGGTAACCGCCACGAAACGGATTACCCAATGGAGCGAAAACAGATAAAGATAAGGGGTCTTGTAGACGAATCTTCCATTGAGTTATTTGTCAATGAAGGTGAATTCGCGTTTACCAAATTGATTTATACAAAGCCGACGAATAATGCGATTGAATTATATACAAAGGGCGGCAGTGTAGATGTCGTGCAATTGGACTTCTTTGAGTTGCATTCGACATGGCGGGAACGTCCACAAGCGCATGAGTTGACCAGAATTGTAGTCAGTGAGGAATATGTCACATTAAAAGTTGGTGAAGTGACGACTATTCAGGCACAGGCGAAGCTGAATGGTTATGATAAGGGCTATAAATGGGAAGTTGAACAGTCGCATGTAGTGGCAATCACAGAGCAGGATGATGACTCAATGATATCTTTGGAAGCCTTGGAACCTGGCGTTACGAGTATCACAGTGAGTGACGCGAGCGGGAAGATTACTAAGGTGATAAAGGTTAGGGTTCATTCGTAATAGAGGAGAAGAAACATGATGAAAAACTTTGTAGATATACCCTTAAATTTTTATTTAAAGTCGTGAATTATCATGATTCAATCTTGCACAGGCACTTTTCACTATTCCGTCCTTTCTAATGAACAATCTAATGAAATTTCACCTTTTTCAACTGATTCAATCAACTTGGAATCAGTCGATGTAACAAACGCAAGACAATGTTGCTTATCGTTTGAATCGTTTACAAATCCCATTTGAATTGAAAGTGCCACAGCATCTTTCTGCTTGGATAGTATGTTGTCTTGCAAATCTTTATCTATTCTTGAAAAATAGTAGGTTTCATGGGCCTCGGTCTCCATATAAAAGTGACCATCCGGGAGATTTTTTATTAGCGCTGCATTGTCTTGGGATAACTTAGAAATGATAAATGTTAAAGCTTACAAGAGAAATCGCTTCTATATTGCCATATAAAAACAAAGAATCCAACCAAATTAATAGCTGGTTGGATTTTTTTGTAATTTATCTATTTGTAAAGGCATTAAAAAAACAAGGAATAGAGGAATAGAAAGGACATACTTGGATTCTGTCGAATAAGGAAGAATCTGAGAAATACGGACTTGCTCCTATTCTTGATGATGCAGGTAGTGTTGCAACATTGCATCATTCACAACAAAAAGGTGTTGGACCATTATATGAAGCTTCAACTAGGTAACATAATATCAGTAATGCTAAAAGAGCTCCACTACATTCTTATAAAGGAAAGTTAAACCCATTTTATCCAATGGATGAGACAACTAGAGGGGCATTTCAAAAAGTAGATTCTATTAATTATTAGAAAATACATATGCCAACAGAGTTGAAATTAATATATGATGCTAAGAGTGGCGGGTTTCAAGCTGAATACAAGTATAATTTAGTACACACAAATGACGTTCTAAAGTGGTTTGAAGAGATAAAAAGTAATATCCGATGAAGTTTACCTAAAACCATATTTTAAAGAGGGGGGGTCCCAGTGTAATAAAGCGCTAACTAACTCGTACTGACGAGATATGATTAATGGAAATGATATATGTTCCGTCAAGTACAGACGACTAATTTAAAAGATGAAAAATACCCCAGTCCCGCAAAGTTTAGCAGGGAAGGGGTATTTCAAGGGCTATTTAAATCTTATTGATCACAACTCAAGAATCATATGCATTCAACGCATTCACACTGTGTGCCAAAGCTGAACCAGCTTTTAATGCAGTGGCAACCAAAATTGACTCCGCAAGCTCTTCTTTAGTGACACCGGCCTTCTTTGCAGCCTTCGTATGAATGTCGATGCAATAAGGGCACCCCGTTGTGTGCGCGACAGCAACTGCGATTAGTTCCTTCTCCTTTACGCTTAACACGCTTTCTTTCAATGATTGTCCGTCAAAATCGACAAACGCTTTGAATGCATCTCCGTTGAGTGCTGAAAACTCTTTTAATCGATTGAAATAAGACGCTTTATATAACTCCTCTTCATCAGTTTCATCGTATGCATTTAATGCGTTCACGCCATGCGCGAGTGCAGAACCAGCTTTTAGTGCAGTGGCAACTAGGATGGCTTCAGCCAACTCTTCTTTTGTCACATCTTCTGATTTTCCTGCTTTCACGTGAACTTCAATGCAATAAGGACAACCTGTTGTATGCGCGACAGCGATGGCGATTAATTCTTTCAGCTTTACCGATAACTTTCCTTCAGCTAACGCAGCCTTGTCAAACTGTACAAATGCTTTGAAAGCATCTGGCGCCAATTCGCTTAATTCACCGATGCGATTAAAATATGATTTTTGATACAATGCTTCTTTGTTTGCAACTAATACTTCTTTACTCATGATAATTCCTCCTAGTTTTTTAGTGTGACACCTATGCAAATCAAATTCTTAAATACATAAACTTGAAAGTCAAATCAACTCCTTTATGATTCAAACAGCGCAACTTTGTCTCCGTATCCTTCTGCAACATGAGGGTCCACGCATTCATAAGATAAAGAAAAGCCCCCTTCATAAGAAGAGGGCCGAAAAATTCCTCCTCTTATTTTCCAGGTTTAGAAAACCTGTAGGATGTAGCACCTTTTCAGATAAATTCATCTGCTGGTTGCCGGGCTTCATCGGGCCTATTCCCTCCGCCGCTCGTAATAAGAGTATATTCAGTTGTAAAAGTAATTTGTAAATTCAATTGATTGAGAATTAGCATAGACAGAAAAGAGGAAATTGTCAACCTTATATTTGGGATTTGGGAGATTAGTCACAGAAAAAAGTCATTTGAAAACACTTACATAACTAACTTTATGAAATTTGGCGGGATTTCATTATGCTGTTTATTCGAAAAATGCGTATCAGGATCATATAACTGAGCAGGCAATCGACAATTATTTTATAATAATTTATTATGTTAATCCTAAATGTTCACGGAAGGTATGACCGTCGTATGCCTTTCTGAAAATACCTCTTTTTTGCATTTCAGGAACGATTAGTTCAACAAAGTCTTCTAAACTACCTGGTAATGTAGGTGGCATAAGATTAAATCCGTCAGCCACACCAGCTTCAAACCAAATTTCCATCTGATCCACAATTTCGGCGGGCGTTCCTATCAGTGTGAGGTGTCCACCGCCTGCATTCAAATAGCCTAATAATTCTCTTACTGTAGGTTGTGTATCATGAATAATTTCTAGTATCGTTTCGTAACGTCCAACTGGACCAGTAAATTCTTCTACTGGGGGTAATTGAGGTACTTCTTTATCAATTTCCCAATGAGAACTGTCTTGTTGGATAAAGAAACTCAACTGTTTTAAAGCTGTTTCAAGAGGCAATAGCTCATCTAATGCTGCTTTTTTGGCTAATGCTTCTTCATGAGTATGACCTACATATGTGACTAAACCTGGAAAAACTTTAATATGTCTATTGCTGTCTTCGCTTTGTTTAATTTGTTCATCTAACTTTTCACGAAACTTTTTTGCTTGCTTCAAGTTCCATGACACGGAATAGACTGCATCGGCATATTTTGCGGCTAATGCAATGCCTTGTTTAGAAGCCCCTGCTTGCATGGCTACTGGTTTGCCTTGCGGACTTTTTGGCGTGGTGGAGGGGCCATTTACTTTAAAATAGGGTCCATCGTGATGAACAGGTTGAATGTTTGATGGATTTATCAATTTTTTGTCTTCTCGATGATGCAGAAACTCATGGCTGTCCCATGAAAGAAATAATTTATTCATTAAAGCAGCGAATTCATCTGCCTTCTCATAGCGTTTGTCATGAGCAGGCAGTTCTTCCATACTATGATTTAACGCCTCTAAATCAGTCATTGACGTAACAAGATTCCAACCAACACGTCCTTTTGTAATATGGTCTAAACTTAATAGTTGTCGTGAAGCTGTGAAAGGATTAGAAAAAGTACTTGAAATTGTTGAAACCAATCCCACATGATTTGTCACTTGAGAAATAGCTGTTAAATTGACGATTGGATCAAACCAAAATGCGGGCATATCACTAGCATCTTTAGCTGGAAAAGATTGATTGTCAGCAAAGAAGACTGCGTCAAAATAACCCTTTTCCGCTAACTGTGCTAAAGATTGATAATAAGAAATGTCTCCAATACGTTCAACGCTAGAGTCAGGCATTAACCAAGCAGCTTGATGATGTCCACATCCATACAGCAAAACACCTAAGTGTAGTTGTTTATCTTTAGTTTTCGTCATTAGTTGCACCCCAAAATCATCATTTTTAAGCGTCTTGCATACTCCGTTTTTGAAAGACTATCAATTTATGCGACTAGTTCATTGTCAAACCACCATCTACTGTGAAATTTTGACCTGTAATACCGTCCGCATATTCCGAAGATAAATAGGCGACCATATTGGCTACATCTTGAGGTGTCGTCACCTTCTTCAATGGCGTTGATTGGGCAATTAAATCGAATACTTCTGGTGTTGTAACAGCACTTGCGTTGGTCGTTTTTAATAATCCGCCTGAAACTACATTTGCTTTTATCCCATGTGTTCCTAACTCGGAAGCGATATTACGTGTAAAACCTATTAATCCAGCTTTAGCCGTTGTATATTCGTGGTAGGGGACGACCGGATTTTGATATAAATTAGTCCCTATGCTTATAATGCTTCCATTTTGTCGTTCGATAAATTGAGGTATGACGCTTTGAACTATATTAAATGCTGCTTTCAAAGTACCATCCAGTTGTTTTTGATAATCATCCCAAGTGAGTTCGGTGAACGGTTTCTGTTTGTTTGGATCAAATTTGAAGTCTACTAATGCATTGTTGACGACAACATCTATTTGACCAAAATATTCCGTTGCTTTATTTATCATTTCATCTACTTCACTACGATTTGTTACATCAGCTCGAATTGCAATCGCATGCGCTTCACCAATCTCAGAAACGAGCTTCTCAGCGGCATCTTCACTTTGATAGTAATTGATAACCACTTGAAAGCCTTGTTTTGCCAATGTCTTTACAATCGATGCGCCTAAACCTCTACTGCTCCCTGTTACTAAAACTGTTCTAGTCATTCTAACCACTCCTATGTTTTTAGTTTAAAATAAAAAATACGCAACCTTCCCATAGGAAAGTTGCGTAAAAACAAATGACTATACATGAAAATTAGGCATAATCACCCTTTAATTATGTATTAGAGTTTACACTTTCCTACGCTAGTATGAACTAGTTCAGGTTCAAAGGGTTTGAGTTAATACTCATCTCAGTTAAAAAAACACCCCTAGTGAATATATTAGATTTGTATTCAATGTATAGTCTTTAGAAATTTATGTCAAGGAAATATGGTCCGATTAAAAAAGTGTTGCCCGAAAGTCGATAAGATGACTCTCTGGGCAACACCGCTTCTACAGAAGGAAACCAGATGAAACATAATACTAACGGTGGAATTGCCATTGCCTTAGTTAGTGATGGGTCATTGGTTACAAGGTAAATGGTTAAAGGTGATGGGTTTGGCCTGCATTTAAATTGTAAAGTTTCCTTCTGTACCTTGAATAAGAGTCTCACTCATTCAAGGTTAGAAATAATTTTCATCATTAAAGTTTACTTGAATCGCATAGTTTTTGGCATTGATTAAATTTGATAATTTATGTGCGTCTTTTTCAGCTTGTAATGCTTTTAAACGATAATCTTCAGGGTTAAACAAGGCCACCCGATAAACAGGCGTTGTTTCTGCATAACTGAACTGGATTTCCTCTTTAGGTGAAAATGATAACTCTTTGTATAAACGTGCCTTTGCACGAAGTTGAGTTGCAAGTTCAATCGCTTCTACAATCGCAATTTCCTCACCTTTAAATTCTATTGTATGGTCAATATTAGCGCGGTACATCAGACGATCCAATATTCTTGCATCCAAACGTACTGTTTCTAGCTCAGTCTCTACAATAGAAAGTGTCCGTGGTCCTAATTCAGGAGATGCCCCTTTTTCAATCGTTGTAAAAGCAACCCGTCTAACTTCTTCTTCAAGTTCATGAATTCGTTTGGTTAAAACACTCTTTAATTTTACAGCTTCCGCTAATGAAATTTTCCCCATAGAATATCACCTTCCCTGAATCAATGATCATAAGTCTACTATAACGGATAGAATGTCATTTCGTAAAATATTTGAAGAGTTTATGAAGTAAAACTAAATAGATTCGAAATTGTTTAGGTAATTATTCATAAAAAAGGTCAGGTGCTTTTTATTTCTAATTAATGAAACTAATCGTTTGTTAAAGCGTATTAAGAGTGATGACGTGTCTAGCAATTCTGAAAGTTATGGGAGTGAGGGGGATGTATGAAAAGATTAGTCGTATTGAAAGTGGGAAAGACGGAAAGGTTTGTAAAAGGGGAGTATAGATGAATTATTACGACGAAAGGGAGAGTTTTGTCACTATGTAAATTAAGTGATGAACTTGCTAAGGTGTAAAACCATGAAAAAATATAAAAACAGACTCTTAATTATGATGGTTATTATTACTGTTTTGTTAACAGCATGTTCTAAGGCTGATGCTAATCCTAAGGTAGGTATGGGGAGTTACTCTGTTTCAATAAACAAGGTGAAAAATAAGAAGTCCAAACCAGTAGGAGATATCGTATTTGATAAAGATCTTGGTGAAATGTACAAAGTAACTGGAACTGATGCTAAATTTATTTCAGTCTCAGTAGATGAAGGTGAAAAAACGATTAAGATAACCAGTGATAAAAGGAATCTAAATACAGGCGGCAATCTGGTTATTAAATTGGGGGTTCCAATAGATTCAATTTATGTCGATCAAGGTAATTTTAATTTGGAAATTGTTGTTGATTCTATCGAGAAGTTTAAGGGGGTATTTGAATCGGCAATCAGTGGTGAAATTAGAAGTGAAGGTGTAGGGGAATTCAATTTAGATCTTTTAGGTGCGGGCAATATAACATTATCGGGAAATGCAGAATTCGCTAATATCCTTGTAAAAGGCTCTTCTATACTTCATGGAAAGGAAATGGAGGTAAAGGATATGACAATTAAACTAGAAGGAGCTGGGATTAGTAGTGTATATGCTTCCAATAGTTTAGATGCAACGGTAGAAGGAATAGGGGGGATAAATTACAGTGGAAATCCAGAAACGGTGACTAAGAAGGTAAATGGAATCGGGTTTATAAGAAAAGCCAATTAGGGAGGGCGGTTGAAGAATCTTATGTCTAATAGCAGCCATCCAACCACCAATGTTTAGAGATGGCTTTACTTGCATAAAGCGCAAAAGGGATATCGACTGTATAACACTTTGTCGATACCCTTTTTAACTGGAGATATAAAAAGCACACAGCACTTTACATAGATCAATCAGTACGGGCAATCATAACATCACATGCAGCTGTTTGAACGACATACTGCGATACAGAGCCGAGGAAGAAATGTTCGGCATCTTTTATGCTAGTTACACCGCACACGATTAAATCAGCATTTACTAAGGAAGCAAGCTCTTCGGCGATCAACTTTTTAGGAGAACCGTGTTTGATTAGCACTTCAATGTTTGTAATACCTTCATCCAAAGCAATTGATTGATAACGATTTAGTAGGTTTTCTGACAGTTGCTTTTCTCGTTCAAAAGCTGGGAAATCATTTTCTAGAATCAAATATGAATTGATGACATAGGCGATATGTAACATTGACCCGTGGTTAAGTTTTGCAATCTCGATTGATTTTCTAAAAGCATTTTCAGCTTCTTTTGAACCATCTACGGCGACTAGAATGTTTTTATAATCATTCATTTTCCCTATCTCCTTTTCAATCCCGATTGAAAGATAATTGAGCATCATTTCTGCTTCGAGTAAGGTCGATACAATGGTGAAAAAATTGAAGACTTAGTATACTCTCATTTAATCATATTCCGGGATGGAACGGAAGCCATTGGAACAGATTAATGTGACAATAAAAAGTTGAATTCTAAGTGTTAGTTACCCGCGGGAGAAGTTATTCAGTCTATTTACTAACATGGCATAAAATGAGAAGGGGATATGAATAACTTATCGCCTTCGAGCCATATTAACTAGTAAAAGTTCAAATTCCCTACCTATTAGAGGAGTGTTCGGCATGACAAGTATCATCAGAGTCATCCATGTAGAAATTACGAATCTGAAAAATGTAAGAAAAGGTGTGTTTCATACAAATTCACATTTCGGTCTGTTGGAGAAAGCAGACGTCATTGGGTTTTATGGACAAAACGGTTCTGGAAAAACAGCGGCTGTGGAAGCGTTTAATTTGTTACAGGTTTTATTGTCAGCTCGTCATGATGCCTCACTTCCAAAACTTAGATCTAACTTACTTTATTTTAATGAAAAAGCCATTGGGTTGGTGTTCCGATTCATTGTAGAAAATCGATTTGGTGAATTCTTTGTTGACTATCGCGTTACTTTATCGCCTGGGAGAACAAAATACCAAGTCATAGAAGAAGAAGTCGCATACCGAGAAAATAAGGAAGATACGTCTTTTAAATCTCTAATTTCAAAGAATGAAAATGGGATTTTGATTCGAAATAAAAAAGTTGAGGAAATGAATGAAGCAGAACGAATCTCAGTGATGGTCGCGAAACGAATGGCTGTTAGTAACGCCACCTCATTTGTGTTCCGGGAAGAATTAAGGGAAGTATTTGAAGGTTTATTGGAAGCGTATGAAATTGAGCTGGTGAAAAATCTTTCGATTGATTTTAATAGAGATTTACACGTCATTGACACAGTTCAATATGGTTTGCTCATTGCGAATCTAGTGATGCCTTTCAGCGTTCATTTGGAAAAGAAGCGCGGATCTATCCCCTATGAGATGCAAGACATGATGGTGCTACCGTTGGATTTGTTTGAAACGCTTGACCAAGTGGTAAGTCAAACGAATATTGTGTTGCAGACCATTATTCCAGGTCTTCAAATAAAGATTAGGCAGATCAATAAGCAAACGTTAAGTGATGGAAATGAAGGCGTTCGTTTCGAGTTTCTTTCAAGAAAAGGAGAAATCGAACTGCCGCTACGGAGTGAATCGGAAGGTACGTTGAAGATTATTTCTATTTTAAGCACGCTCATTGCTGTCTACAACAATCCGAATGCATGTGTTGTCATTGATGAGCTTGACGCGGGTATTTTTGAGTATTTACTCGGCGAAATACTGGAAGTTTTAAATGAAAATGCGATGGGGCAGCTATTTTTCACTTCACATAATTTACGTATCGTAGAGGTGCTGCCAATTCAAAACTTATGGTTTACGACGCTTAACGAAAACGATAGATATCACCAATTAAAAGGCGTTGAGAGGTTAAGCAATGCACGCGACGTTTATTTACGCGCCGTGCAATTAGGCGGTCAAGAAGAAGCAATCTATGCGGAGACAAACTTGTATGATATTAAAACAGCGTTCAGAAAAGCGGGGATTGCACATGACAATGAATAGAAAGAAAGTCGTGTTGTTAATTGTCGAAGGCAGCTGCGAGGAGGTCTTGTTAAACAATCGGTTACGTGACCAATTTAATCAGTATCATATTCGTTTTCATATACATCATGGGGACATTTTATACGATTTGAGTAAACCAGACGAACCCATCAAGTCTGTCATTGGGAAAACGATAAAAGAATTTATGATGAAAAGTAAATTTCGTCCGGAAGATGTATTTTGTGTGCTACATATTATTGATATGGATGGATGTTTTATTCCAGAAGAGGCAATTGTCATTGATGAAACCCAGAAAGAATTAACGGTTTACCATCAGGATAAAATTACAGTTCCGCATGACAAACAAAAAAAGCAGATTGCGGCCAGAAATCTTGAAAGGGGCAAGAATATCAATGCGATGAAAGCATTAGACACAATCCTTTCTGATGAAATCAATTACCGGATGTTCTATTTTTCAAGAAATTTAGAACATGTTTTATTTAACGACGCGAATCCAGAAAAAGGCGCGAAGTATCCCGAAGTAGAACAGTTTGCTGAACAGTTACAAATGCCGATTGAAGAATTTTTACGCGAATTGATGCCGCCAGTAACTGGAGGCGATCCATATTTTGAAAGTTGGGGGATGATTTCACAAAGTGTGGCTTCCTTAGAACAATATAGCAATGTGCCTTTACTATTTGAATATGTTCACTCGCAATCTGAGCAACTTTGAACACGATTAGGAGCGTTTTCGATTAAACAGGTGTTCGCTAACTTTTAGCGATCGTCTGTTTTTTGTTTTTTAATCAAGGAAAGCGAGCAAGGTATGATGGTTTAGTAATTCTTGCGTCAGCGATTTAACCCTATCTTAACCTTCGGCTCATAAACTAATAGAAAATGGGTAGGAGGTCAAATTATGTTGAAACGAACATTTTACATGTTTGGAGCATTATCGATGGTCTGGTTGCTTCTGTCAGGTTGCATGAAAACGTTTGTTCCGCAAGAAATAGTAGAAAAAGTTCATGAACCTGACAAGAAAGTACCTGTAGATACTCAAGAAAAAAGTGATGAAGTGGATTTTGAGGGACTTGTGGAGCGAGAAACAGAAGTTCAAGATTTTCCTGAATGGTTGCCGCGACCAAGCGAATTTATAGTGATTCTGGATATGGACGGAGGAGCAATGCGGTCTGTCGTTTTGGAGGCGTCGGAGGCTGATATTCCGGCAATGGTTGCCCGCTTTAATAAAGAAATCGCAGCTATTGATCCTGATGGGATTTTAGCGGAAGAAGTGGATGAGGATACCGGCCTTTATTCTGCATTTGGTCAAATTAGTTATGGCGATTACTTAGTCATGATATCAATCGGTGAATACGAACCTGGTGGTGCATTAGTAGACGGCAATAAAGGGTCAGTTACTTACCAAATTTTTGATTTTTAGTCATACTTCTAACTGAATTACTAGATCTTGAAACCTTGATTGGCAATTTGTCTTTTAAGAGGATAAGATATATTTTTGGATTCATGATATAGAACCAGAGGGTGAGATAGGGAATGTGTTTACCCTTGCATATTTAGTGGGTTGCAAGCAGATATAAAGTATATCTATATGGATCATGTGAAGAAGGTATGATATCGAGCAGTTTCTTTTATTTAATAAATAATAAATGTGTAGAGTCTCATAAAGTGAATGATGCGGTGGGGAATGGAAACGAACGACTTGATGTGTCTACAGAACGACAGTTTACGGTATTAAATATCATAAATGATGATATCGAAAAAATTGAAGAATTGTGCAAGGAGTACGGAAGAGATATGCCAACAGAGTTGAAATTAATTCAGATGAAGGGCAACTTGCCAGAAGATTTGTTAATAATGCATTCTTAATGACTCAAAGACCAAGTTTCACTGTGTCGCAATCGGGCGCGATTCCTTTGTAAAGATCTGCGCCCATTTCGAGTAGGGGAGATTAGCGCCACACTTCAAAATTAAGCATTGTATTTAAAGGTGAGTTTTTCAGTTGTATGTTTTAACACCTCTTCCATATCTACTTCATAACCAATTCCTAAGCCTTCTGGTACTTTAAGTCTGCCGTTTTCAACAACTACCTCAGGTTTTATAATGTCTTTATGCCAATACCTTGAGGAAGCTGCCGTGTCTCCTGGTAATATGAAATTATCTAAAGATGTAATCGCAATATTATGTGCACGTCCAACGCCTGACTCAAGCATTCCGCCGCACCATAATGGGATATTATTTTCCTGGCATAAATCATGAATTTTCTTCGCTTGCGTTAAGCCTCCGACTCTTCCAATCTTTATATTTATTATTTTACAGCTTCCCAGTTCGATCGCTTGTCTAGCGTCATCATAAGAATAGATACTTTCGTCAAGACAGAAGGGGGTATCGATTTCTTTTTGTAATTTTGCATGATCGATTAAATCCCCAGCTGTTAATGGCTGCTCAATCATCATCAAGTTGAATTGATCAAGTTTTTTTAATGTTTCCACGTCTTTTAATGTATAGGCAGAATTCGCATCTACCATTAAAGAGATATCGGGAAACTTTTGCCTAATGCTATCTACAATTTGAATGTCTTTGCCGGGGGCTATTTTCACTTTAATTCGTCGATAATTTTCATCGACTCTTTCTTGAATATTCGTGAGTAAATCATTTATATTCTTTTCAATCCCTAGACTTATCCCAACTTCAATTGAAGATTTTTTGCCACCCAATACTTGGGCGAGTGACAGATTATTTTCTTTCGCGTATAAGTCCCATATCGCGCCTTCTATGGATGATTTGGCTAGATGATTGCGTTTAAATGGTTTAAAGAGTTTTTCTAAGTCGTCCGGATGTTCAATGTCGTTATTAAGAACGATTGGGATAAGAAATTTTTCCAACATGAGTAGACTAGCATCTGTGAATTCTTCAATGTATAGGGGTTCTTTCATTGTCACGCATTCGCCCCAGCCGGTAATCCCATTGTCGCTTTTCACTTCAACTAATGCAAACTCTCTCAGTTGCTGCGTACCAAAGCTTGTGGTAAATGGATGTCGCATGTTCATTGTCATTTTGTACACATTGACTTCAGTAATCTTCATAAATATATCTCCTTTTTAATTTGTATGATCCGAGGAAATGACCAATCGTGTCATGTTTTTTACTCCAAACATTAAAGAGCTATAATTGGAATGTAGTAGGGAGCAAAAAAGAACTAGATACATTATATTTATTCACTAATTCTCGGTTTTGTACCTTGGTTAAGTGAGATCCCCAAGATAGTTATGGCAATGAACGACTAAAGCAAGTGCAAAAAGTAGTTGTAAGGGTATTGGTAAATAGGTGTGGGGGAATCCTGCGGTTCTGATGTAGCACTAGAGGGTGGAGGTAGCTTATGCAAAAGGAAGGGTTTGTCTCATTATGGGGAGGGAAAGCCAATTCTTCAGTGGAATTGGAAAAATTACTAGAAATATTTTATACAGAGAAAGGCGATTTTATTCCATCAAAGTTTGCACAAAGTTTTGGTATTAAGAGGTATGACGATGCTATTAGAGAAGCTGAATTTCACGATGTGGGAGATAACCTACTTAGTCGGCTTTTAGAGGGGTTTTCTTATGATGAAGTTATAATACCTAAGTTTTTGATAGTCTGTAATGACAGATTACAAGAAAAATACAATGTGGTTATTCTATTATATGACTTTAAATATGAAGGAAATAATAAAGAAACCATAATTAATAACAGTAAATTTAAGTTTTTGGGTTCCGTAGAATATATGTAATTTAGATTCATACCTCATTTGGCATTCTGAGGTTTTTCCTCTTATACAGTTCAGTAGTACCAGTCACTCAAACATGAAATGCTGTGTGACTGGCATTTTATTTATAATAAAAATACTTTGAGTTTTATCAGATTGTCGCTTCTTCAAAGCAGTTTATAGCGTGTTTCAGTGAAAGCAATTGTTCTTCATTCAACGGAATCATTGGTAAGCGCGTACTGCCAACTGGGATCCCTTTTAAATTTAGAGCTGCTTTTACAGGTGATGGGCTTGGGGCAGCAAAGAGTGCGTTCATTGCCGGCACGAGTTTTCTATGATCCCTAGCTGCTTGTTCAATATAGCCTCTATTAAAATGCTGAATCATTGTTTGCATTTCATTTCCTAATATATGAGATGCGACCGATACTACGCCTGCTCCGCCGATGGCTAGTACTGGAATTGTTAAGCTGTCGTCACCGCTGTATAAAGAAAAAGTTCTCGGTGTCCGCTCAATTATTTCAGACATCGCATCTAAATCGCCGCTTGCATCTTTGATAGCTACAATATTTGGAATTTCCGATAGACGAACGACTGTATCGACATCGATGCTGGCAGCCGATCGCCCAGGTACGTTATAAAGCATAATTGGTAAAGT
The DNA here is from genome assembly GCF_017921835.1 of Sporosarcina sp. 6E9. Taxonomy (NCBI): domain Bacteria; kingdom Bacillati; phylum Bacillota; class Bacilli; order Caryophanales; family Caryophanaceae; genus Sporosarcina; species Sporosarcina sp. 6E9. The sequence goes on from NZ_JAGEMN010000001.1 coordinate 216,380, forward strand.
AGTGGTTGATGCAATTGTTTTAAAATGTTGGAAAAGTCCTTCTTGACATGGCTTGTTATAGTAAGGCGTCACAAGCATTACCGCATCGACACCCGTTTCATCCGCTAATCTTGTTAATTGTACGGATGCTCTTGTGTCATTCGAACCGGTTCCGGCAATAACCGGCACTCTGCCATTCACTGTTTCTACTGTGAATTTGAATAATTTTACTTTTTCCTCGGTCGTTAAAGTTGGAGATTCTCCAGTCGTACCTGACACGACTAAACTATCCGTTCCATTCTCAATTAAATGTTCTATTAAGTTTCTTGTGGCTTCTAAATCGATTTCTCCTTGCCTGTCAAAAGGCGTCACCATAGCTGTTGCAATTTGTCCGAAATTCATTCTTTCTCCACATCCTATCAATTATTTTGTTGATCAAACAGAGGGAGAAGGGCATTTTGCAAATGAATGCAAAAAAGCAACAACGAGGGCTCGTTGTTGCTCTGAAATAATCATTTATTTCATTGCATGAGATAGCCCTCCATATAGTTTCCTATATGACAATCCTGGACTTATTCAACCCAGAACCAGCTTCGAGACAATAAGGTTCTCTCCACTTCGGCAAATTCCCCTTTTCACAACCTTCACTGGATCCTATTATCCTCAAGTTGTGTACTAATGGTTTTTGCGCCTCTATCCTTATTTCAAGTTTGAAATAAGAGTATGTTTAATTACTACGACTCTACATGTAATCTTGTGAATTTGCAAGTGAAATAGAGTTGCAATTTTCAATACGTTATACTTGGCACTTCAAAAATATCTAATGTTATACTTGAATTTACATGGTGATTCGCTCCTGCTAATTTGTGGCAATCAAAAAAACACTACTAGGAGGATTATTTATGATAAATGATACAGACTTGAAGCATCTACGACGTTGCATCGAACTAGCGAACGTAGCGCTAGAAAAAGGTGACGAGCCATTTGGTTCGGTACTGGTGTCAGCTAACGGGGATGTGCTTGCAGAAGATCATAACCACGTTGGAAGTGGTGATCACACACAACACCCAGAATTTGCTTTGGCACGCTGGGCAGCCGAGAATATGACGATGGAAGATCGAGAGCAGGCGACAGTGTACACTTCGGGTGAACATTGCCCAATGTGTGCTGCGGCCCACGGTTGGGTCGGTTTAGGTCGAATTGTATATGTCAGCTCGTCCAAACAACTGGTCCAGTGGTTGAGCGAAATGGGGGTTGACGTAGCGCAATCGCGCGTTCGTAATCTGGCGATTGAAGATGTTATTCGTGATACTAGAGTAGATGGGCCGGTTCCTGAACTCGCGGAGGAAGTTCGCGAACTCCACCGTCAGTTTTACGCGGGGAAACGTTAAATCCCAATTGACAGAAAACTCCGGTTGTGGTATACTCCAAGGAACTAAATAATAAACTCTTAACTTATTGAGAGAGATGGAGGGAATTGGCCCGACGAAGTCTCAGCAACCTGCCAGGTGGTAAGGTGCTAAATCCAACAGGGGAACCTGAATGATGAGGAGAAATTTTTGTATGCAAACTCTTCTCTCTACTGGGAAGAGTTTTTTATTTAGAAAAAATTTCTGGAGGGTTTTTAATGAAAAAATTACAACAGTTATATGCGGAACGTGAACGATTAAAAGGTCGAGAGGCAACTGGAGTTGCGGGTGCGATGTTAAGGCATCAAAAGATTTCACAAGTAGAGAAAGAAATCGCTTATTACGAACTTGGTGACAGTATCTCTAGGGCAGAAATACAGGAAGAGTTGGCGGAAATTGAATCGTTGCAAGCAGAAATTGACCGTTTAACTGCAGTAGTTACTGAAAGAAGACGTATCTTAAAAACGAGTGTATTTGGTGGTCACGCTGCGATTTAATGGTTAGCTAAACATCTACAGATTCGATATATTATCGAAAAATGAAGGTTTTTTAACATAGAAATGAATTATTGCTATTCGTTTATCGGATTATGGCTATCAATTATTTTCAATAGGTCATACAATTTGATGATCCTGATTTTCCAATAGCTAGGGAACTATTTAATTTACTTTATCAGCAATTCTCTAGATTAAACGGAGCAGCCATTTGTAACGCACAGAAATAGATGAGTCAATTGTATATTTCGACAAAACAAACCCGTAAATGTTAGTAGGAGTCTAACGTTTATGGGGGTTTAATTTAGGTGTTTTTATAAAATGATAAAACAATGAATAGAGGTCGAGGTGTATTTGAGAAAAGTTTAATTATTAATTGGAGACGCCGTAATAAGAGTAGTGGGAATTATTGAAATGCACCCATACGAAAGCCCTATTTTTAGATATATTAGAGTAAATAATAAATTCTGACTTGTAACACATTGTGCGGTGTGTTAAATTAATTAACAATATCGTTTTTGAATCCGCATTCAAAAATTAAATATTAAGATGGGGTCATACAAAATGAAAGAAAGAGTAAATGCATATGATGTGGCAAAACGGGCAGGGGTTTCCCAATCAACTGTTTCCAGAGTATTGAATAATTATTCGCATGTGAAAAAGTCAACGAGAGAAAGGGTTCTTGCTGCGGTAGATGAACTAGGTTTCACACCGGACGAAATTGCAAGAAGTTTAGCGAATAATAAAACGCGGACAATAGGTTTAATCGTAGGAAATATTTCAAACCCCTTTTACGCTGAAACTGCGCATATTATCTTAAGAGAAGCAAGAGATTATGATTATGATGTAATCATTGTGGATACTGATTCAGATGAAAGTAGTTTTGACCGATCAATCCAAACATTAATTGGAAAACGTGTTGATGGAATTATTGTTGCATCTGTGAGAAAAGATAATAAAAAGATTAGTGAGTTATTTAAGTTGAATTTCCCGATAATTTGTTACAATCGAAAAGTTGATGACGATAGGAATACAAACTTTGTTGTAGTAGACAATAAACAGGGAGCTAAAATGGCTGTGAATCATTTAATCCAGCTAAATCATCAAAGAATTGCTTACATTTCGGGCCCTTGTACATATTCTACTTTTAATGATCGGTTTCTTGGTTACCAGTCTGCTCTAAAAGAAAATGGAATCGATTATGATAAACGCTTGGTCTATCAAAACGAACTTTCTTTTGATAAGGTATTTCAGTTTTCACTGGATTTAATGCGGAATCAAAATCGACCTACAAGTTTTTTTGCTTCTACGGACCATATCGCACTAGCAGTAATGGATGCCGCTGCACAGAATGGCCTTCATATACCGTACGACATATCGATTATCGGATTCGACAACATAGATATAGCAAGTAGTCCCTATATTGGTCTAAGTACAATTTCTCAACAAAAGAAAAAGATGGCGTCATTAGTATTAAAAGAACTAATAGCGATAATTGATAAGAAGAGTGATCAATTAATACAAATTACCTTAGAGCCAGAACTACTAATTCGAAAATCAACAGGAATGAATACTCAAATTAGGAATAATAGATAATGAAATGTTTTTACTAGGTTCAGTTAGTAAAGGTGAGTAAGGAGGAAGTTTAACCATGGGTAGATTTAATATACAATCCTACTTCGATTTAACTGATCAGACAGCGATTGTAACAGGTGCAAGCAAAGGAATTGGAAGAGAAATCGCCCTATTATTGGCAGATTGCGGTGCAAACATTGCTTTAATAGCAAGGAATAAAGAAGAATTAGAAGATGTTTCTCGCGAGATTGAAAAGTTAGGAAGAAAGTCTTTGCCAATAACACTTGATTTAACAAATACGAATGAAATCGAAGAAGTGATAAATCGTATTTACAAACATTTTGGGAGAATTGATATATTAATTAACAATGCAGGAATAAATATTCCCGAGCCGGCTGAAGAAGTTACTATTGAAAACTGGGATTTAATTATGAATATCAATTTAAAAAGCGTTTTCTTTACTACTAAAGCCGTAGGTAAGTATATGAAAGAGCGCGACAGAGGAAAAATAATTAATATGTCTTCTCAGATGGCGTTTGTCGGTTATTACAATAGAAGTGCCTATTCAACAAGTAAAGGTGGAATTACCCAACTAACGAAAGCGCTTGCAATCGAGTGGGCTCCCAACAATATCAATGTGAATGCATTAGCACCGACTTTTATTGAAACACCAATGACAAAAGCAATGTTTGAAGATCAAGCGTTTAAAGATGAAGTGTTAAATAGAATTCCTCTTGGAAGACTAGCTAAAACAGAAGATCTTTTCGGAGCCATTATTTATTTGGCTTCAAATGCATCAGATATGGTTACTGGTCAAACTTTAATTGTTGATGGAGGTTGGACTGTTTGGTGATTAATTTTAACGCATTTTGAATGCGCATTCAAAAAAAGGGGGGAAATGAAATGGTTAAGATACATACTGATGTAAAGCTAGGAAACGATAAGGAATATAACTTTCAAGATTTTAGAAGTCCAGGTGTGCTTCGCTTTGGAAATGGAGCAATATCATCTATTAAAGAAGAAATTGAAAAGTTAAAGGTGAAAAAAGTTTGTATTATTAGTGACAAAGGACTTGAAAGAGTAGGGCTAGTCCAAAAAGTTATTAATCTTCTAGATCCGATTGGAATTACTATTACTACATTTACTGAATTAGAAGGCGAGCCTTCTTTTCAGCTGGTTGAGCAAGCATCCAAGATGGTAAAAGAAAAACAATGCGATTTAGTTATAGGAATTGGTGGTGGGAGCGCTTTAGATGTTGCCAAAGTAGCTGCTGCATTAGGGGATAAAGAGGAATTAATACCTTATTTAAGCGGAGCTCAAACGATAGAGGGTCGTAATATACATTGTATCTTATTACCGACAACATCTGGCACGGGCTCGGAGGTAACAATGAATGCTATTTTTGGCGATAAAGAACAAGGGGTGAAGAGAGGTATTGTCAGTCCTGCTCTGTTACCTGATATAGCAATTATTGATCCGGAATTAACAATTTCCTGCCCGCCAACAGTCACAGCTGCATCCGGTATAGATGCTTTTACACACGCGCTTGAATCGTATATATCAGTAAATGCGACTCCGTTGACAAAGATTTACGCTGAAAAGGCTATGAAACTATTTCCAATTTATATTACAAAAGCGGTTCATAATGGAGTAGATATTGAGGCACGAAGTGGTATGAGTTGGGTCAGTGTCCTTGCGGGAGTAACACTTGCGAACGCAGGAGTTGGAGCGGTTCATGCACTCGCGTATCCATTGGGAGGAACATATAGCATTGAACACGGAGTAGCAAATGCGTTGTTAATGCCATTTGTATTTAAGGTTATTGGAAAGACATGTGTAAATGAAATGGTAAACGTTGCATCATTTTTACAGTTAGGAGATTTTAGTAGTAATCGATATCAAGCATTAGATACCGTTGTTGATTACCTATTTGGCTTACTTGAAGAACTCAATTTACCTACATCTCTTAAAGAATTGGATGTTACCGAAGAATCGCTGCCATTATTAGCAGAACAAGCGTCAAAAGTGAATCGACTTCTTGCAAATACGCCATATCGGCTGTCACAAGAAAAAATCTTGGCAATCTATAAAAATGCTTATAACGGGAACGTAGGTGAATTTGAATCATGACTTTTGAAAAAAAATTATTTATCAATGGTGTTTGGCAAAGCGGCAAGAATTTTTATGATTTAAAATCTCCATTTAATGGGGAAGTACTGGGACGAATCCCAATGGCGGATAAAAACGATGTTTATAAAGCGATTGACAGTGCTAATGCGGCGAAACTACAAATGAGACGATTGTCAGCTTTAGAACGTTCGGAAATTTTAGAAGGAGTGGCACTGGAATTTGAAAAAAGGTTCGAAGAATGTGCACAAGTTTTGGTGAAAGAAAATGCTAAGCCGATAAAATATGCAAGAGCAGAAGTCCAAAGAACAATCGAAACGTATAAATTTGCTGCTGAAGAAGCGAAACGAATTGGAGGAGAGACCGTACCATTGGATGCGGCAAAGGGTGGTAAGGGTCGTTTTGGTTTTACTAAAAGAGAACCCGTAGGTGTCATAGCTGCTATCACTCCATTTAATTTTCCATTTAACCTAGTTGCTCATAAGTTGGGACCTGCATTTGCCGCTGGAAATACAGTTGTACTTAAACCTGCTTCGCAGACGCCACTTAGCGCTATATTGACTGCAGAAATATTTGAAAAGGCGGGACTTCCACCAGGAGCATTAAATCTAGTCATTGGAAAAGGAGGCGAGATTGGTGATCTGCTAGTTACTCACCCTGATGTGAAATTGGTTACTTTTACTGGTAGTTTCGAGGTAGGTTTAAAAATAAAACAGTTAGCTGGATTGAAAAAAGTTATTCTTGAACTCGGTTCTAACTCAGCGGTTGTTATAGATAGCGCAGATAACATTGTGGATGTTGCGAAACGCTGTGTTGAAGGAGCTTTCTCGTATTCAGGACAGGTTTGTATTTCAATACAACGTATTTTTATCCATGAAACTTTGCTAGATGACTTTATGAAAAGTTTCATAGAACTGACGGGTGAATTGAAAATTGGTGATCCCAAAGAAATTGAAACGGATCTTTCCGCATTGATTCACGAGAAAGAGGCTATACGAGTAGAGGAATGGTTAGAGGATGCAAGAAGGTTCGGCGCAAACATTATCTGTGGAGGTAAACGACAAGGTGCAGTTTTAGAACCAACTGTTATCACCGATGTAGATTCAAGTCTCTCAATTTCATGTCATGAGGCATTTGCTCCGATTGTTACAGTGAACCCCTACTCAGATTGGGATGAAGCAATAAATCAGGTAAATGATTCTCAATATGGACTTCAAGCTGGTGTCTATACGACAAATGTTGATAAAGCCTTTGATGCTGTCGAAAAATTAGAAGTCGGTGGTGTTATTATCAATGATATTCCAACCTTTAGAGTTGATCAAATGCCTTATGGTGGTATAAAAAACAGTGGCACAGGTCGAGAGGGTATTAAGTATTCGATTGAAGAAATGTCTGACTTAAAACTAGCTATATTCACACTATAACAACAAAAAACACGAAATTTAAAAGGAGAATATAAAATGACGAATGAGCAGAAAGAAAAAAAATTAGTAACAAATGAAGAGATGGAAAATAATTGGATTGTGCGTTTTGACAAATTAAAGTCTAAAGGAATTCCTTTGACATTTATAGATAGTATTATACCAGGTCATCAACGGATTAATTATACATTAATTGGAGATACGGCAAGTGAAAATGATGATTTTACACCCGAAATAACGGAGCCACACGGTTTTCAATTAGGGATGGTTAAAGCGCCAAAAGGAAATGGTCCAGCTTATCATACGCATGATTATATTGAATCATTTCTTCCACTATCAGGAAGATGGCGCTTCTACTGGGGAAATAGTCCAGATGAGATCGAAGGGGAAACAATAATTGAAGCTTGGGATTTGATATCATTACCACCTGGTTTATGGAGAGGATTTGAAAATATTAGTGATGAAGATTCTTGGATATTTGCTGTATTGGAACAGCATGAAGTATTTGAAGGGAAAGATCCTTATTGGTCACCTAAAGTAATCAAAGAAGCGGCAAAACATGGCTTCAAGGCAGATGAATTTGGGAAAATGATCAAACCTGATAACTTTAAAGATTTAGAAAAGGAAATAGCTGATAAGTTGAAAATGGGAGAGAAATAAATGTCGAAAAGAATACCACTAATATTCTTGCCAGGGACATTATGTGATGCAAGGCTATGGCAGTATCAGATGGAATCATTGGAAGGTATTGCTGATATTACTGTAGGGAATATTTCTCGGAAAGATTCAATCAAAGCTTTAGCAATGGATGTTTTGTCAGAAGCACCTCAGGAATTTGCACTTGCAGGTTTGTCCCTAGGAGGAATAGTTGCCCTAGAAATAATGCGAATAGCTCCCGAAAGAGTTACGAAGTTGGCACTTCTTGATACAAACCCATATCCTCCGAAGATTGAACAAAGGAGGATATGGGATAGATATTTTGAAATGATCACTAATAATCAATTTATGGATATTACTAAAAAACATCTGTTACCAGTTTTAATCCATCCGGATCAACAAAACGACAAGGAATTAGTTTCCGTCATTTTACGAATGGCAGAAACAGTTGGAGAAGAGGCTTACATCAACCAGTTAAAAGCCGTGATGAATAGAAATGATCAAACTTCTATTTTACCTACTATTTCTTGTCCTACAACGATTATTGTTGGAAAAGAAGATCAGATATGCCCGGTACACATGTCGGTATATATGGCTACCACAATTCCAGGTTCGAATATAAAAATTATTGAAAATGCAGGTCATTTGATTACGCTTGAGCAACCTGAAATTGTGAATAAATATTTAAGAGAGTGGCTTCTGACATAGTAGCTCGCTGCTGATAATTATTTACACATAAATGTTGCAAGTAAACTGCTTCGGTTCCTATCAGAAACCATTTTATAAAAGGGGTATTTAATATGTGTAATACAATAAAAGAAAAAATACAAAATGGTCAAAAAGTTACGGGGATTTTCATAGGAATCTATTCGCCTGCGATTGTTGAAATGTGCGGATATGCAGGTTTTGATTTTATCGTCATTGACGATGAGCATGGTGCTTTCAGTTATAGTGAACTTGAAAATATGATCCGAACTGCTGAATTAGTAAATTTAGCACCGGTTGTACGTGTATCTTATGATGATGCGAGTATACAGAAAGCTTTAGATCGAGGTGCTGTAGGCATCCAAGTTCCCATGGTCAGTACAAAAGAAGAAGCAATCCAGGTTGTTAATAAGGCGAAATTTCCTCCTCTAGGAAATAGAGGGGTTGCGTATTCACATCGCGCCGCGAGGTATGGAAAAGATACGGGACAAAAATTTATAGAGCAATCAAATGATGAAGTATTAGTTGCTGTGCACGTTGAAACGAGAGAAGCAGTTGAAAACTTTGAAGAGATTATGAATGTAGAAGGTATTGATATCGCATTTTTAGGTACAACAGATCTATCCGTTAACATGGGCTATCCAGATGGTCCTCAACATCAAGATGTACAAGAAGCCATTGCACTTGTTTATGAAAAAGCAAGAGAACTAGAAGTTCCCATAGGAACAGTTGCAGGAAATGAAAGCATGGCACGACAAGCGTTTGAGTCAGGTTCAGTATATGTAGTCGCGGTTGGGACAACGATGATTGCCAATACTTTTTCAACTTTTATCAAATCGGTAGATGCGTCTAAAGAATAGATATATTTGAGGAGGATTGGCAAATGATCACTTCGATCAAGAATTTGGTGCTTGGGTATGAAAAAAAACTGTTTTCTCCAACTGAAATCACAGAATGGTATCTAAAGAGAATTAGAAATTTGGATTCGGAGATTCACTCATACATCACAATAACGGAAGAAACAGCTCTTCAACAGGCAAAAAAAGCAGAAGCTAAAATGAATGCCGGGATTGTCGGAAGGTTGTTAGGGGTTCCAATTTCATATAAAGATTCAATCGATACAAAAGGTATATTAACTACAAACGGATCAAGAGTTGATGCAAAACGAGTCCCAAATAAAAATGCTGATATTGTTTCAGTGCTAGAACAAGAAGGTACCATTTTACTAGGGAAAAATAATATGTATGAGTATGGAGCAGGAATTGATTCTAAAAATCCGTACTTTGGTGACATAGTCAACCCATGGAATCCCAAAAAGACAGCCGGTGGCTCAAGTAGTGGTTCAGCGGTGGCAATAGCTACGAATTTAAGTTTAGCATCTATCGGGACTGATACATCTGGATCAATTCGAGTACCAGCATCTTGTTGTGGTGTAATAGGAATAAAACCAACAAAAAAGCTCATGAGTATGAAGGGGATGATGCCCTTGTCGTGGACGCTGGATCATGCTGGAATAATCACAAGTAATATTGAAGACACAGCGATTATTCTTCAAACGCTTTATGGAATACATTACTCTAAAGATTTTTCACCTGAATTAGTAGGTGTTCGAATAGGTATACCGTCAGATTATTTTAATGAAAATATCGATAATAAAGTAAAAACAATGTATGAAAAAGCAATCCAGCAAATGGTTGAACTAGGAGCTACATTGGTAGAAGTTAACACTTCTTTTTTAGAGGATGTAGTTAGCGTCTCTAGGACAATTGGAACTTCTGAAATGGGGATTGTTCATCAAGAAAGTTATTCTACTAATAGTCATCTATATAGTGAGGAAATGATAAAGACTTTCAAGAAGGGGCACGCTATTTCGTCATTTGATTATTTAAATGCTTTGCAGAGAAAATCTGAATGGTCGTATAAAGTATCTGAATTATTTTCGCTAGTAGATGTAATAGTTACACCGACAATGCCTATTGTCACACCAGATTCTGATGCAAAAGAAGAGGTATTTGAAAACGAATCAATAGGGGATTGTATGGTCCGTTTTACAAATATTTTTAATATTACAGGACATCCCGCATTATCATTACCAACTTCCGACAAAATTGAGGGAACACCGTTTGGTTTACAGATTATCGCAGATTATCATCGAGAAGATCAATTACTTAATGTTGGATATGCTTATGAACAGTATGCTTTAAATTCTTTGTATGCTGATAGACAATTTTTGTTTTGAGTATAAAGGAAGAAGCGTAAATAATTTCTCCCTTCTATCTATATAAGGAAATATATTCTCACAAAAATATTCAATCTCAATCATGTAATGGCTATCCAAAAATTGAAAAGGGGTTGTTGAATGATGAAATACAACAAAATTTTTCGTCTATTCACAGTAATGGTCTTGAGTTTATCTCTGATAATCGCTGGATGTAGCAATGTAGGAAAAGAAGAAGCGGATGTAAAAGGAAAAACAGTTAAAGTACTGTTATCTGCAGGTGATGTAGGTCAGTTTAATTCTTGGAAAGCCAGAAGTAGCGTTTTTTCAGAGGAAACAGGAATTAAAGTTGAGTTTATTGAGACGCCATATGAAAATTTACTTGAAAATATTACTTCTGATGGAATTGCGAATGGCGGAGCCTATGATTTAGTAGTCTTTCTAGATTCAATGGGTTCATCTGTAACACAATTTCTAGAGCCTCTTGACGATTATGCAGCTAAGGATGAATTCAATATAGACCGATGGCCATCATCTATACTGGAACTTTCAACGTTCGATGATAAATTATATAGTCTTCCAGTTCGAGCGCATGTTCAAATGCTATTTTACCGACAGGACATATTTGACAAGCTTAACTTAACTGCGCCAACGACTTGGAAAGAATTTGAAAATGCCAGCAAGATAATTACTGAACAAACAGATATGGCGGGAGTTGTCCCTTATTACGGTGCTGGAAATAACGGACAGAACTTATTTATGTGGACATCATATCTTTGGAGCAACGGCGGTGAAATTTTTAATGAGGACATGAAACCAATATTTAATAGTGTGGAAGGATTAGAGGCTACCCAGCGTTATTTAGATCTTCTTATAAAGGACAAAGTTGCGCCTGGTGGATCCGTCACATTTGGAGAACAAGACTCAAGAACCTATTTCAAACAAGGTAAGGCCGCAATGTGGCTTGGTTGGTGGTGGGTATATTCTGAGTTTAATAATCAAGAGTCGGCCGCACCTGAAGTTGCAGGAAATGTTAATTATGCCCCAGTTCCCGGTTGGGAAGGAAAAGAAGCTTCGTCTAATGTTAGTACATTCCCAATTGCAATGATGAAAGGTTCTAAAAACAAAGACGCTGCATGGGAAGTATTAAAATGGATTTCAGAACCAGAAGAAGAACTTGATATTGTAACAAAAACATGGAAAGACGAAATTCCTTCCAAAGAAGCATCTACTGTAATTACACAAATAGACAACCTACAAAATGAAGAACTGAATAATTTATCAAATAATTTTTATTCTGTTGGTGCAGAAGGTTTTGAGAGTGCAAAAACGCTACCAAAAATAAAGGAATGGCCTCAAGTAGCAGATATTTTAAGTTCAGCTATCTCAAAAATGGCAACAGGAAAACCGGTGGAGGAAACATTAAACGACGCTGCGGATCAAGTTGAAAAGTTGCTTGATAACGCTGGATATTATGAAAAATAACATTTAATAGATTGGTTGCCTTGTCCATTTATAAATGGCTAGGCAACCAATAAATAATGAATAAACCAGCTTATCGGAGTTTAGAAGCGAAATGCATTTTTAACTTTATGAAAGGGCGACTGAAAATGAAAAATAGACTTTTCAAATATAGTTTGTTAGCCCCGGCATTAATCCTTATTGCTGCAACAACGTTTTATCCATTAATGCGCTCTTTTTGGATAAGTCTTCATGAGTGGGATTTAAAAGAATCCACGGAAATAGGTAGCTTTGTCGGGGTGAACAATTACCTTCGTGCATTTTCAGATATACAATTTTGGCATAGTGTGGGAGTAACATTTATTTTTGCAACAAGTACAGTCCTTTTAACGTTAACACTAAGTATCATCGTGGCCCTTTTACTGAGTAAAGATAAAAAATATCTATCATATATAAGAGCCGTGTTAATCATTCCATTCGCTATGAGTCCCGCATTAATTGGTTATTCATGGAGATTTATGCTTAATTCCGATTATGGGTTGTTTGATAAGATTATTGGTATTCTTATCCCCCCTCTGTCGGACATTGTTTGGCTAGGGACAAGTACGACGGCAATGCTTGCACTCATATCAGTTGTCGTTTGGATTTGGCTCCCTTTTATGAGTCTTATGTTTATTAGTGGGTTGATTGGTATGCCTGAAGAAGTCTTCGAAGCCGCAAAAGTGGATGGAGCAAATACTTTACATATCATTTTTAAAATCACATTACCAATGCTAAGACCAATTATTCTAATTGCATCTATTTTAATGGTCATGTTTACATTAAAAGCTTTTGATCCGGTAGTCACGCTAACTCATGGAGGGCCTGGTAATTCAACGGAAGTGCTAAATTACTTCATTTACAAAACTGGTTTTCGTTATTTTGATATGGGTTATTCAGCTGCCCTTGGTTACATTCTGGCGTTTATCACAATCATATTTGTTTTTGTGTACATGAGGAAATTGGCAAAAGGAGATGATTGGAATTGATAAATAATGTAATGACATATTTTAAATCTACTTCACCCAGGAACAAAAAAAGTTTACCAAGACTCCTTACTGTATTGGAATTATTATGTGTCATTCTCGTAATCATCTTCCTGTTTTTACCTATTGTTTGGATTTTTATCACTGCCTTTAAACCAGATGCTGCCACCTATACGACAAGCGTTATTTTTAAAGCGACATTGGATAACTTTAAGACAGTTTTTGGATCAAGTTTTAATCTTGGAAAATATTATTCAAATAGCCTGATTGTTGTACTTGTAACATTGCTAATTACAATACCGATAAGTATTCTTGCGTCTTATAGTTTATCGCGGTTCAAAATGAAAGGGAAACAATTCTTTATGTTTGCAATCCTGGCGACACAGTTTATTCCGCTAATTGTTAACGTAATTCCCTTTTTTATTATGTTTAGAGAATGGGGACTACTTGACACAACGCTTGCCCTAATTATTGTAAATCTTGGTCATACAATACCCTATGCGATTTGGCTAACAAAGGGGTTTATTGACCGAATACCAGTCGATATTGAAGAAGCGGCATCAATTGACGGGGCTAATCGGCTTCAAGTTTTATGGCGAATTCTTTTACCACTTGCAATGCCAGGTATTATTACCGCGACTGTTTTTTGTTTCGTGATAACTTGGAATGAATTCATGTTTGCACTAGTTTTGACTCAGCAAGAAGCTGTCACTTTACCAGTTGCCTTATCCTTTTTTACAGGTGAAAAAGGTGTAATGTGGAATCAAATGGCAGCGGCAGGAATTATCTTTGTGTTACCTACAATCATTTTTATGCTGCTTGTTAGAAAACAATTTGTTTTAGGTATGACATCAGGTGGTGTCAAATAACGTTAAGACATTATAACTTGCTATTCACTTTCTCCCGAATTTAAAGAACTACCAGTGTTGAATAAAGAATTATAACATTAAATTATATTATAAAAGGATGGTTATCATGACTGAAGAAAAAAATGTAGCTACAAAAGAAATGCCTAAAGAAAAAAACACAAATTTACCTCAGAGGACCGTATCACGACCTAAGCAATCAAATTTTATTTTTTATGCAGATGCTGATGACGTAAATATGATTGATTCAAAAGATGATTACGATTATATCAATATTAAAAAAGATGAACAACGGAAACAAAGTATGAAAGGTTTTAATCCGGAGTATAACAACATCGTAGATTACATCGTAAAGATTACACGACAAATTTGGAAAGAAAAAGATATTGGCTTGATCTATGATACGTATAGTACAGGTGTCACCGTTCATAAAGGCTTAGTGAATACGCATGGAGTAAATGAAGTTATTTCAGGAACATTACAAACTTTGCATGCTTTCCCGGATAGAAAAGGCTTGGGATGGAGTGTAATCTGGTCTGGCGATGACAAAAATGGATTTTTCACTTCCCATAGAGGCCGTTCGGTTGCTACAAATACAGGCGACAGTTTATATGGACCGGCGACCGGAAAAAAGGTGATTTTTAGAACAAGCGCAGACTGTTTAATTTTGAATAATAAAATTTATGAAGAATGGCTCGTGATGGATACGTATCATCTTATTCAGCAATTGGGTTTAGATCCGGTTGAATTTGCTAAAAAAGTAGCTAAAAGCACATTGAAACTTGCACCGTCAATTCAATTTGGATTTTCAGAAACTGCTGAAACTGGACTACCTCCAGAGATTTTTATTCCGTCTTCTGATGACTTTGAAATCGGAGAGTTTATGCAACTAGTATTTAATCGTATATGGGCACGTCGTTCCTTTAATTTTGTGAAAGAATATTATGAAGAGAACGCAGTCGTACATTATGTCTGTAATAAAGATGTCATTGGAATAAGAGAGATTCAAGGTATGTTTACTAGTTTATTCGCTTCCGTTCCAAATGGGAAAGTGATTCTTGAACGTGTCACTTGTAACAAACGTGGTTCCGAAAGAGATTGGGACGTTGCGGTTCGCTGGAGAATTCAAGGTATGCATGAGGGAACAGGATACTTTGGAGCAGCTAGCGGAAAGCCTATAGATATCGCTGGTATTAGTCACTATAAAATTCGAAATGAAAAAATATTAGAAGAATGGTTATTATTTGATGGAATCGAGGTTTTACGCCAAATTCATTTGCCGAATGAAGAAGAATTAAACTCAACAGAGGATAATTATTTAAGAGATATGATTGACGATGCAAACTTTACTGGTATTTCCTAATAACTAGTTTATTAATTATTATGATTACTTTGTATTATAAATGAGATTTAGATTTAGTTAGTATTAAACAGCCTAATCTAAGGGGGAATTTGAATGGATTATGTGAAGAGAGCAGAAACAATTGAAATGGCGTTTTCAAATGATGTGGAACAGACAGTAAAAACTATTATCGATAACGTTAAAGAAAATGGGGACCAAGCTGTAAAAGAATATGAAAAATCATTCGGAAATTCAGATCGTCCAGTACGTGTAAGTGCAGAGGAAATAGAGAATTGTTTGCAGACCCTCCCTGAAGATGTGAAAGTTTTAATCGATCGTGTTGTAGATAGGGTATCCGAGTTTGCAAAAGCTCAATTGGATTGTTTATCACCGTTTGAAAAAGACTTTGGAGAAGGGATTAGAATGGGGCATAGAATAATTCCAATTGAAAAAGTCGGGGCTTATATCCCGGGAGGAAGATTTCCCTTGCTTTCATCCGGTCCGATGGTTGTGGCACCGGCAAGGGTTGCGGGTGCAAAACAAATTGTTGCCTGTAGCCCGGCTAATTATAAAGGTGGTATTCATCCAGCCGTATTATATGGATTAGTACGTTCGGGGGCTACGGATATCTTTGCAATTGGAGGTGCTCAGGCAATTGCAGGTATGGCATATGGGACTGAATCCATTCCGGAAGTTGATATTATTGCGGGGCCGGGAAACATGTATGTTGCAGAAGCAAAACGCCAAGTATTTGGTAAGGTGGGGATAGACCTCATTGCTGGACCAAGTGAGGTAATGGTCTTTGCAGATGAAACGGCCACACCAAGAAAAATTGCTGCTGATTTACTTGCGCAGGCAGAGCATGATCCATTTGCACGTGCAATCCTTATAACAACTTCGCGATTAGTTGCAGAGTCTACGCTTCAAGAAGTAACAAGTATTTTACAAACCTTTTCAACTTCATCCCCTGCTCACGAATCATGGAAATCAAGGGGAGAGATAATTTGCGTAGAATCATTGCAAGAAGGAATGGACATTTGCAACGAATATGCTATTGAACATTTGCACTTACATGCAAAAAATAGTAGTGAGTTGGTTAAGGAATTATATAATTATGGCTCATTGTTTATTGGTGAAGATAGCTCTGTTGTATTTTCAGATAAAGTTTCTGGGACAAACCATACACTCCCAACTCAAAGAGCCGCAAGGTATACAGGAGGGTTGTGGGTAGGTAGTTACGTGAAAATATTAACTCATCAAGAGATTAAAGGCCAAGGCGTTCAATTTTTAGGTGCGCATACAGAGGCACAATCTGAAATTGAAGGATTAGAAGGCCATAAACTATCTGCAACAATCAGAATAAACTAATAAACTAGCATGTCTTTCTTAATTAAAATTAAAATTCCAATCAACTATTTATGGGATGAAGAATCATGCAACTTAGTTCAGAAAAGGGGAGATTCCATGAGAAGCAAGAAGAATTTTTTTAGATTCGTTTCAGTATTGTTAGTTTCGGTTGTTGCGTTGATGGGGTGTTCCTCATCAGATGGTGAAGGGAAAAGTAATGCTTCCAAGGATCAAGTAGTAGTCGATATCTTCCAGTTTAAAGTAGAAATTAAAAATCAACTTGAAGACTTGGCTAAAGTATATGAAAAAGAAAATCCTGATGTAAAGATTAATGTTAAAACTGTCGGTGGCGGACATGATTATGGTTCCTCATTAAAAACAACATTCTCCTCAGGTGAAGCACCTGCAATCTTTAACATTGGCGGACCTTCCGCTGTGGAAGAATATCAAGATTATTTAGCTGATGTATCTGATACGGAAGCAGCTAAAGTTGCCCTAGAGGGAACTTTAAATACTGTTCAAGATGGTGATGAAGTATTGGGATTACCCATCAACCAAGAAGGTTATGGTTTGATATACAATAAGCGAATTTTTGAAGAAGCAGGTATTAATCCAGACGAAATTGTAACTTATGCAGATTTGGAAAGTGCAGTTGAATCGTTGGACAAGCAAAAAGAAAAACTAGGTATTGACGCTGTATTTGCGCTTGCAGCTACAGAAAAGTGGGTTATTGGTAACCATTTGGCAAACGTTTTCTTTGCACCAGAATTTAATAATGACGCTTTAGAAGCTTATAATGCGAAGACAATCGCTTTTGACAAAAGCGACGAATTGAAGAGGCATCTTGACTTGGAAAACAAATACTCCGTTCAACCAGTGTTAAGCCTAGATTATTCTCAGCAAGTTGAACAATTATTTTCTTTGGAAAAAGTTGCGCTTATTCAGCAGGGGAACTGGATATATAACTCTGTTTATGATATGGATCCAAAGTTAGCTGAAGAGGGCATTGGTATCATACCAATTCCAGTAGAAGGTTTTGAAGGAAAAATTCCAGCTGGTGTACCATCGTATTGGGCTGTAAATAGTCAAAATGATGAAAAGGTCATTCAAGCGAGTAAAGATTTTCTAGATTGGATGTATACATCCGAGATTGGTAAAACAGCGGTGCTAGAGGATTTAAAGTTTGTCCCAGCATATGAGGGGTATGACAATTCCAAAATAGCCGATCCGCTATCGCAAACCATTTATGAATATGCTTCTGAGGGGAATACAATAGCTGGATGGGTATTTCTAGGTTCGCCTACTGGCTGGAGTGCTGAAGTACTTGGAACAAATATGCAAAAGTATTTAAGTGGCGATGTCACTTGGGAAAAAATGATTACTGAAGTACGAGAAAAATGGGAAGTGGAGAGAAAGTAATTTAATAGATCCAAAATTACAGCTAACAAAAAACTATTACTAAAGCTTTTTGTTAGCTGTAATACTATATAGACATTATAGGGGATGTTTTAATGCGGAATCGTGATTTGTCATATTGGTTGTTTTTAGCACCAGTCATTCTAAGTTTAGGGATTGTTGTAATTGTTCCGTTCTTTTATGGTTTTATTTATTCATTTACGAATTGGAATGGCTTGGTGGCAACTGAGTACCTTGGTTTTAAGAACTATATCACATTATTTAAAGATGCCGAGTTCAGAGCATCCATCTGGTTTACGACTAAATTTGCGGTTGCTTCAGTTATCCTTTTAAACTTTTTGGGCCTAGGTCTCGCTTTGCTTGTAACTCGAAATATTAAAACGAACAACTTTTTACGAACGGTTTTCTTCATGCCAAACTTAATCGGTGGACTTATTTTAGGATTCATTTGGCAGTTTATTTTTATTAGTGTCTTTGGAAATCTAAGTGAATTACTTGGAATTGAAGCATTATCTGGATGGCTTTCTACTACAGAAACTGGTTTTTGGGGACTCGTCATATTAACATCTTGGCAAATGGCTGGATACATAATGATTATCTATATTGCATACTTGGAGAACATACCTAAAGATTTACTTGAAGCAGCAGAAATCGATGGTGCATCTGGCTTTCAACGCTTTCGTAACATCACCTTTCCGCTAGTGGCGCCTGCATTTACAATTAGTATGTTCTTAACATTATCCAACTCATTCCAAATTTATGATCAAAACTTATCCTTAACTAATGGTGGACCATATAATTCGACGCAGATGGTCGCAATGAGCATTGTTAAAACAGCATTTATTGAGAATAAAATGGCTCTTGCTCAATCGCAAGCAGTAATTTTCTTCATAATCGTTGGTGCAGTAGCGATATCACAAGTCTATTATAATAAAAAACGGGAGGTTGACATGTAATGAAGTATAGTAAACGAAATCTTATGATTATAGAATTGTTTGGACTCCTACTTGCTTTATTATGGCTATCTCCCTTCTACTTAATGATTGTTAACGCATTTAAAACAAAAAAAGAAATTTTTTCGGGGGTACTTGGTCTTCCAAAGGAATTAACATTCGACAACTTTATTCAGGCATTTATTGATTTAGACTTTTTTAGATCTCTCTTTAATTCCTTATTGATAACAGTTTTGGCTGTCGCAATTATAATTCTATTTTCATCTATGGCTGGCTATGCACTTGCGCGAAATCGAGGTAAGCTAAGTGGCATTATCTTAATGATTTTCGTTGCGGCAATGCTAATCCCATTCCAGTCGGTTATGATTCCACTCGTTTCGTTATTTGGAAAAGCGGAAATGCTGAATAAAGCAGGTCTAATCTTTATGTATTTAGGATTTGGTTCTAGTTTATCGATATTTTTATATCATGGTGCAATGACAGGCATATCAAATTCAATGGATGAGGCTGCAATTATCGATGGTGCTAATAAGTTTCAAGTATTTTGGTACATTATTCTTCCATTGTTAAAGCCTATTTCGGTTACAGTTGGAATATTAAATGTGATTTGGATTTGGAATGACTACTTACTTCCATCACTAATATTGTCAGATTCCAGTGCAACAATTCCATTAAAAATGTTTCTCTTCTTTGGTCAATATACAAAACAATGGCATTTGGCGTTAGCTGGATTAACAATTGCCGTTCTCCCAGTGATTATCGGTTACTTCTTTGCACAAAAGCAAATTATTGAAGGTGTTTCTGAAGGGGCGGTCAAATGATTAAGTAATGTCAATTAACATTTCAAAATCAGTTAGAAAATCTAACATGCATTTACAATAATGTTGTTGGCTAACTTTTTTCATTTATGGAAGATCTGGCCAATATGCGGTTAATTTCCTATCGTTTTTCTTAGCCAATTTTGAATTGTCACTGTAACTGATTTCCGAGCAGAGACGCCCTGATGAAATCAGAATCGATGAACTTTTGAGTATATATAAACATATGTTAGCTTGTACTGAAACTCTACTAGTTACGAATAACGATGTATAATTGTACAATATTATAAGTGGAAAAAATTGAATCAGCTACGTTTGGAACGATATAATCGATTTTTGTATGGGATGAAGTTTATCGCAAATTATTGCGGATGTTTCTAAATATGGATTTCATGTACCTTTCACACAGGGACATGCTAAAGTGCCAGTTACTAGTATGGGTGATTGGCTGATACTTTTAATGAGAGGAGTGTCTAAAGTCCAATTTCAGGGGAATGTTATTTTTATTGTAAAAGATCAATTTGGTTGCATTCACTTCAATAAAAAGAAATCTCAAGCGCCAGCAAATCTAGAGCAATTCAAAGCCTATATCGAGTCTCTTGAGCAGGAGTTAGGTGAAAGGTTAATAAAATCGTATATTATTGATACTGAAAATGACCAAGGAAAATACATTTGGGGATCCAATGTTTGGAGAACGGATTTAAATGACAAAGTTTCTCCAAATCATCAAAAATACATCACATACTTAGAAGAATATCGAAAAGAGATTACATTTATTGGACCATATAAATCGATGCGAAGAAATGGTTTGCACTTATGCTGTTATGGTCATGAATGGCGTACTCAGCCTATTAAGGTGAAAAGAGGTGAAACATGCCCAAAGTGTGAACATAAAATTAAAGAATCTAACGGAGTAAAACAAATTACAAAGTTACTGGTGAAACATAAAATTGAGTTCATTAAAGAAGTAAATTTAACAACTTTTGGTCATGATCAGGACCTACGTTTAGATTTTCTAATTTGTCAAAATAACCACCCCTTATTTGCAATAGAATATAATGGCATCCAACACTATAAGCCGATTAGGAATGCTTATTTTGGTGGCTATAAGGGACACCGAAAGCGTATACAACGAGATAGAATTAAACGTAATTATTGTTGGAATATAGGTTTACCTATAATAGATATACCTTACACAGAAACAGAAGAGCAAATTGAAGAAACGATTTTCCACTTTTTGAATTTGTTTGAACTGGCCTAACCTGCGAGTTCAAGTTAGTAAAGAGGAAGGTATCCGTTATCCCTAAATAATTACTTTTGGCTACCATTAATATTGTATTATTCCGATACCTGTTTTAGGTACCGGTACGAGATTTTATTTAGTATTCTTACAACAATTTTATGATATGTGAGAAGGGATATCGACTAGCTAACACTTAGTCGATATCTCTTTGTTTTTTATCCAAAGTCATAAATGCACGCGCTTTAATTCTAAGTAAAATCACTTCAAGATTTTTCAAGATGAAATATGTAGTATAATGAGTGGCATTCCAACTGCAAAAATGTCTATCAAGGAAGCAATGAATAAAGGAGTAGTTTTCATGAACTTTCTAGCAATTGATTTTGAAACAGCAAATAGTTCAAGGGCAAGTATTTGTTCAATCGGTATTGTGATTGTAGAGGATGGTTTGATTAAAGAAGAGATTCATACCTATATAGATCCGGAAGATGAGTTTACCTATTTCAACACTGTCATTCACGGAATTACTGAAGATATGGTTCAAGGTGCGCCGACCTTTCAAGAGTATTGGCCGGAGTTTAAGAGGATGATTAAGAATAAGGTGTTGATAGCACATAATGCTAGTTTTGATATGAGTGCGATGCGTTATGCATTGGATTTACTTAATGAACCGTACGCAGAGTTTACTTATGGTTGTTCCTATGTGTTTTCTAAAAAGGTTTGGCCAACACTTTTCAATCATAAACTGTCTACGGTGGCAGATCATTTAGGCATCAGTTTTAAGCATCACGATGCGCTAGAAGATGCCAGGGCCGCTGCGTTGGTGACTTTAGCAGCATTGGAGAATTGTAGAACTGATTCGCTCGATGAATTATCGGATATGCATAATTTACAATTGGGTCTCCATCAGGCGGACAAGTATACGCCCGCCGGAGCCAGAAAAAGAAAAAAGTCTATGAAAGTTCCGACGCGAAAAGTAGATAAAGCACATCCATTGTTTAATGCTTCTGTCGTATTTACGGGGAAGTTACAGTCGATGACAAGAGGGGAAGCCGCACAACTTGTTTTGAATTGTGGTGGGGTTTGCAAAAATAATGTGACTCGGAATACAGGCTATTTGGTGATTGGCGATTATGATTTAACAAGCTTCACAGAAGTGTTTGCAAGTGTGAAAATGCAAAAAGTTGAAGAACTGATTAACAAAGGCCATCCGATTAAAGTTTTAGGGGAACATGACTTTTTGAGAATGGTGACTTGAAAGGTACCTGTGCAAGACAGTATTCTGTCTATTCACTACAATTGCATAAACTGAAAAAGGGATACCGACTAAATAACACTTAGTCGGTATCTTTTTGGGTTTTTACCCATCTTGCTGAATTATCATAATTGTGCCTTGCACAGGTACCTCTACTATGAGTTTGTACTTATTTTCTGTAAGTTTCCTATGACAATTATCCTGTTGTGGCTTCAGTTGGTTTGAGGACTATATGTTTTAGTTGTTATCCAGAAGCTTGGCAGAATCAATACTTATGCATTGGAAGGGACTGGAAGAGTGTATTTTTATTTTATAATTAAAATGATGGGGAATATATGAATTTGTCACGGTGGGGGTACTTAGATGCATTTATTTATAAAGTTAAAAAAATAACGCTTTTATAGTTCGATAGTTACTTGCGCATGTAAGCGCACTCATTCCGGGGTTGAGTGGAGTTTTTTATGAAATTCCATGAGTCTGAATGCCCGAATGAAAGGTGTCTCTTTACTGAACTTTCCAATCAATCTGATAAATGTTGTAATAATTCGACATAATTCGACAACTTTCTCATGTTTAGTCGTCTACACTTGTACTTGGTACAACGTTTGACAGAAGGTGCCATTGTTACTTAATCATTCACACGAAGGCTTTTTGAAATGGGGGTGTCTTTTGATTATCATCGAAATCCTGCGGGAATATATAGGATCCGATGGAAAAAAGGGGAAAATTGTTTGTATAACGAGAATGGGGGATGAAATATGAAACGTTTTAAATTATGGATAGGCGCAGGTATATTTATCGCATTGATGGCGCTAATCGTCGTGTTGGGAAGTACATTATCCGGTTTAGCGGATGATGGTGAAGCTTCTTCATCTGTACAAGATAAGGCGCAGACATTAACACTGATTACTGGTGATCAATTGACTGTAAAAAAGGCCGATGATGGACGGATGTCCGTGGAGATGAAAACGGTTGATGGTAAAGATGGAAATTATGAAATCATTGAAATGGATGAAGATGTGTATGTAATTCCGAGAAGCATAAAAGAATTTATCCCTGAGAAGATTGACCGGGAGTTGTTTAACGTCACAACACTCCTCGAGATGGGATATGATGATGCAAATTCGGAAGGCATTCCTATTATCATATCGTTTGAAGAAACGAAGTCATCGCTTTATAACTCAACTGCTACGCTGTCTGAAACGGTATCGGATAGTCATGTATTTTCGAGTATCAATGCTATGGCAGCGAATGTTGATAAAAATAACACGGAAGATTTTATCAATACTTTATTTACTAAGAAAAACAATATGCTACAAAGTCGTGCCACATTAAATAATACGATTAAACATATCCGACTTGACCGTCGATTTTCGATTGATTTGGAAGAAAGTATCCCGCAAATAGGTGTGCCTGAAGTTTGGGATATGGGATATGATGGCTCAGGTATAAACATTGCCGTTATAGATACCGGAATCGATAAAGAACATCCGGATTTAAAAGGAAGAGTGGCAAAGGAAAAAAACTTTTCAGATGATGATGGGCCTCACGATTACCAAGGTCACGGCACACATGTTGCCTCGACTATTGGGGGAAGTGGAGCGGCTTCAGATGGCCTACGTAAAGGTGTTGCACCAGGATCTACTTTGATCAACGTCAAAGTATTGGATTCATATGGTTATGGAAATGAATCTGACATTATTAGAGGAATGGAATGGGCTACCGAAGAAGGGGCAGATATCTTAAACATGAGTTTAGGTTCTATCCCGACTGATGGTACCGATCCAATTAGTCAGGTTATTAATAATCTGACTGAGCAATATGGCGTACTGTTTGTTGTATCTGCAGGTAATGATGGTCCTGGTGACAGAACTGTAACTGCGCCTGGAACAGCTGATTTGGCATTGACTGTTGGTGCTGTAGATCGGAATGACGAACTTGCTTATTTCTCAAGTAGAGGACCAAGAGCTGGGGAGTATATGATTAAACCTGAAATTACTGCTCCAGGTGTTGAGATTACTGCTGCTCGAGCGAATGGAAGTTCTTATACGACAATGTCTGGTACATCGATGGCATCGCCACATGTAGCTGCTGTTGCTGCGCTTCTTATGAATAAGTGGGAAGATGCGGGGAAAGAAAGTTCGCCTGAGGATTTAAAGGCTGCTTTGATTTCATCGGCAGTATCGAATGATGCGAATACGATTTATGAACAAGGCGCTGGACGAGTGGATGCGTTGCGCGCTGTTAATCAAGAGGTATATGCAAAACCGGGTGTTCTAAATATGGGCTATTTCGAATATCCACATAACGATGTAGATCCAATTACAAAAACACTCACGTACAAAAATACGTCTGATGAAGCTATCGAACTGAATTTATCAATAGTAATGGAAATGGAAAATGGAGAGTCTGCACCAGATGGTATGGTTCAATTATCCGAAGAGTATCTGGAAATTGCAGCTGGAGAAACGGGACAAGTAGACGTTATTCTCGATATTGAAAATGGAGAGAATACAGTGTACGGCGGATATGTCAAGGCAGATTTCGTTGACAAAGACGAGACGATTCAAACGCCAGTAGGCTTTTATAAGGAGCCTGAAATGTACGATCTTACGATAAAAGGGATTACTCGTTATGGAACGCCAGCGAGTTACATGGATGGCGTTGACATTTCCAGTGTGAAAGATCGTTTAGATTATAGTGTAGTGAGCTTAAATAGCTGGAACGAAGAAGGGGAAATGACTGTTAGGTTGCTACCTGGTACGTATAATGTCATGGGGGCATGGGATTATGCACGCGAATTGACGTTTGTTGGTGTTCCAGAGCTAGATTTGACTGAAGATACAGTCATCACGCTTGACGGTCGTACAGCAAATAAAGTCAATGTGATCACTGATGAAGCAGTGAGGGTGAATTATCAGGAAATGACCTATCACCGAGGAACAGAGGCAGGAAATAGTGTCAGCCACACCTATATCACAGAGTATGGCGCAGAATATTACGCTGCTCCTACTGAACCAATCAGCAAAGGAACCTTTGAATTTGTGACCGACTGGAGAATGGCTTCTCTGAAGGATGATTCGAAAGAGCGTTCATATTACAGGTTGGTTTATCCTGAACCAGATGCGATTCCTTCCAACTTGAATTATGAAGTAGATAAGGAAGAGCTGGCTCAAGTAAAAACGAATTATCATGAACAAAGACCAGGGGAGTACTACTTCGTTAGAGAAACGCAATGGCGTCCGTATGAGACAATCAGTTTTTCTTCCGTCACAGATGTATTTGATGCAGGCGTAACGCGCATGGAATACTATACGCCTGGTGACACGATATTTAATAAAGAAGTGCAATCAAGTTCTGGTGTTCAATACGTTGACGCCCACAAAGTTTATGAAAAAGGGAAACAAGAATCTTCATGGCTAAAACAACCTATACATCCAAGTGTATTAGTAGGTAATCCACCACATGCTAATCATATACCGGTTACCCGCTATGGCAATACGTTAAGTGTAAGGCTGCAAAATGTAGATGCAGATAATCATTGGAGTTTCGAATCCTTTGATCAAAAGTTTAAACTGTTTGAAAATGGCGAAATGATTGCTGAAGCTAGTAATCCAAACAGAAGTTTTGTACTCACATCGGAAGACGCGGAATATCGCATGGAACTGAATACAAATGTGCCGGATCGCACATCGCGATTTTCCACGGAAACAAATTCCGTGTGGACATTTAACTCTAAAAAGCCTGACAGCAATGGTGAAGTTGTTCCCATGCTGACGGTAAATTATGACTTAGCACTAGATGTCAAAAATAAAGCAAAAGTAGAGGCAGATGGAACGATTCCATTTACATTTACAGTCCAACAACAGCCGGATACAGAAAATATCCCAGTTGCTGAGGCGAAATTGTGGCTATCTTACAATGACGGACAAGACTGGGTGGAAGTAGAGAACATTCAAAACGCTGGTGATGGTGTATTCACAGCTGACATTGAAGAGTTGAAAGATAATCGAAATGGTAATGGCTTTGTATCATTGAAGGTCTATGCAGAAGATGAGGATGGAAACAGTATCGATCAGGAAATCATCCGCACGTACGAATGGGACTTTGGTGGCGACATCAACGGCGACAATATGGTGGACATACACGACGTCATGCGCGCTGTTACTTTCTTTGGAAAAGCAAATAAACAAGCAGATGTTAATGGTGACGGAATTGTCGATGAAAAAGATTTGCGCATTCTCGAGGCGAACTTCATGAAAGTAAGTCCAAATGCAAAAGTAAATGCGAATCCGAGAGAAAAGCTCGGAAACAAAGGGCTAGCGGATATGCTTCGTTCTGTTGGAATGGAACCAAGAAATTAAGCCGTAAATATCAGCTTTCAGGAAAGTGAGCAAGAGGACATCTTAAAGTTCTTTTGCCCGCTATCCAAACAGAGAACAGGAGGGAGAGCGTTGGCGAAATCAAATGCGAAGAGAATAATCAAAAAAGGAATTTCCTACATGAGTCTATTATTGATAGCAGTAATTGGACTGGTATTTCTTTTTGTTGCTTATCAATCTATCAAACAACCGGATGAAGTCCCTTCTATATTTGGTTATCAGCCTTATGCGGTCCTATCCAACAGTATGAGCCCCTATTTTGACACGGGGGATATGGTCATTATTGATAAGGTTAACCCGGATGCAATCGACATCCATGACGTAATTACCTTCCACCAGGACGGTAAAGTGATTACACACCGAGTGACCGATATATACAAAGAGGATGGGAAAGTAAGCTTTGCGACGAAGGGAGATAACAATAATGTGGGGGATGACGAGGCGGTCGCGGGAGACCGTGTAATTGGGAAGCAAGTTTTTCAAATACCCAAGATGGGCTATGTCATGCATTTTATAAAAAGTCCAATGGGCCTGTTTAGTCTCATTGCGCTACCACTGATAGGTTATCTGCTGCTTGAGCTATATTCCCTGATAAAAAGATATCGGTTAAATGGTGATTTGAAGAAGCAGTCGACAAAAGAATAACAAAATGGGGAGGATGATTGTGATGAAAAAGGCAAAAATGACTTTATTATCTATAGCAGTAGTTGGATTATTAGTTGCATTTTCAGGGGGCGGAACTTATTCCTGGTTTACATCTCAAACGACAGCTTTAGGGGAAATGCAAAATGGGGCACTCGAGTTAAATAACGGTGAGGATATCGAGATGAGCATTTTCGAAGGGGGTAAATTCACCCCATCCCAATTGGAATACGGTAACTGGATGACCATTTCGAATACAGGTGATTTAGATGCGTATTTGAAAGCGACGTATAACCATTCTGTGGATAAAGCATCACTCGACGGGTATGAAGTAGGCTATATGGCCATGAAATACACAGTACAACCTGGCCAAGATACTATGGAACAAGCGGAAATTGAATTGGCGAATCTATTTAACGGAACAACGAATGAACGCCCGCAATCCGTCAACTTATCAGGTGACGTAGAAGTATTCGGTGGCATGTTGACTAATGAAAACGTTAGTTTAATGAGTGTCGACACTGGTGAAATTATGATTGGTGAAGGAACAGATGAAGACTCTTTTTGGAAGCTGGACGAAGGTCAATACATCGACATCATGTTTGGCTTGAAGCTGGATGAAAGCGCAGGCAACGAATACCAAGGTGCGATCTATAATGCGACTTTAACAGTAGATGGTAAACAAATTGATGAGGGTGCCGAATTCGCAAAGTAATTGATTAACGGTACCGTGTTTAGCTACCGTTTTTAGGTACCTGTGCAAGACAATATTCAATCTATTCACTACAATTGCATAATCACATAGGGGGGTATCGACTATATAACACATTGTCGGTATCCCTTTAAATTATTATCCAAAGGCTTGAATTGTCATAATTGCTCCTTGCACAGGTACCTTTCTCTGGTACCTTTTCTTGGCAGCTATTCCCAGATAATGAATATCAAAAGTTTACTTGCTATTTTAGTGGACTTGTGTAAATATAGGTGTCAAGACACCTCGTATTTTAACGAGATTTTTATTCGGGATACTATCGAAATACATGTGAAACTTTGCACAAAGAAAATGTTAGGGAGAGGGAGCAGGGGATGAATCTATTAAAGTTACGCGCACAATTACAATCCTTTTTATTGGAGGATATTGGCGATCAGGATATTACGAGCCAGACGATTTTTCCGTTGTCGGAAATTGGAAATGGCGTATTTATTGTCAAAGAAGATGGAATTATCGCAGGTCTCGGCGTCATTAAAGAGGCTTATCATTTACTAGACCCTTCTATTCAAGTGACCGAGTTCTTTAAGGACGGTGATCGAGTATCTGCGGGGGATAAAATTGCGGCAGTGACGGGCCCGATTGCGCATTTACTAACGGGTGAAAGGGTAATATTAAATCTTATGCAGCGGATGAGCGGCATTGCGACCGTGACCAATAAATGTGTGGAAATGCTAAACGACCCTGCCATACAAATTTGTGATACAAGAAAGACGATTCCAGGACTGCGTATGTTTGATAAATATGCTGTTGTCTGTGGTGGCGGGAAAAATCATCGGCAAGGATTGTATGATGGCGTCATGATTAAAGATAACCATATTGCTTTTGCGGGCTCCATTACGAAAGCAGTGCAGCGCGTCCGGGAAAAGATTGGACATATGGTAAAAATTGAAGTGGAAACGGAAACGAGACAAGAAGTACTGGAAGCAGTCGAAGCAGGTGCGGACGTGATTATGTTTGATAATCGGACACCTAAGGAAGTGAAGGCGTTTGGACATGATGTACCAGAATCCATTGTGACGGAGGCCTCGGGTGGAATTACACTGGAAAACTTGGCGACTTATCATGGAACGGGTGTCAATTACATATCATTGGGCTTTTTAACGCATTCGGTCAAAGCACTCGATATTAGTTTACAGGTTAAGGAAGGCACTAAAAAATAATCTCATTGAAAGAGGAAGTTCATGATGAAACGAAACGTCATTTTATTGACAATCCTATTCAGTGTTCTATTTATTGTCGCATGCAGTCATGAGAAAACAGAAAAGGAAGCGACTGCTGATAGATTCCAAACAACGATTATCGGAGGACGTACGGGCGGTGCATGGTCTGTCTTTACAGAGGGCATCGCTGAGTCCATTCGCAGAGAAAATAAGGGTGCGGTTGTTACGGTTGAGCCTGGTGGTATTGTAGAAAATCCGCCAACTGTAGGGACAAATGCGGTTTCATATGGACTATCGTATGCGATGACGGCGTATGCGGCCTATTCAGGTGCGGAACCCTATGACCAGCCATATGAAGATATTCGTGCTATCAGTGTCGTCATCCCTGGAAATTACTATCAATTTATTGCGAGGGCTGATACGCCGTATGATACATTTGACGACATCGTTCAGCGTAAAATGCCTGTTCGGTTGGCTGTGGATCAAATCGGTTCAGCTGGTGAAATTATTACGAGAAATATCTTACAAGAATATAACGTTACTTATGATGATATTATTTCGTGGGGTGGATCTGTTGACCATCTTAGTGATTCAAAAACGTTTGAACTGATGGCTGATAAGCGAATTGATGCGACTGGAGATGCGGTATCTGTCCCTTCCAGCGGGTTAATTGAAGCTTCAACAACGATTGATTTAAAAATGCTTTCATTTAATAAAGAATTGATGCAAGCGGTATCGGACAACCTTGGCATGGAAATCGGGAAAATTAAAGCGGGGAGCTATGATTTTCTACAAGACGATATCGATACATTGTTTACGCCGGCGATTTTAATCGTTCACAAGGATGTTTCTGAAGATGAAGTTTATCAAGTAACGAAATCGATTTATGAAAACTTTGACTATCTCGCGACTGTACACGAGGAGTTTAAAAACTTAACAGCTGTCAATATGATGGATGTTGGGCAGGTGCCCCTACATCCTGGTGCAGAGAAGTTTTTTAAGGATGCGGGCTTGATTGAATAAGAAAGACCTGAATCTTTTAAGGAAGAGGTTTGTGTCGTGAACTATAAAAATAGATTCATCGGATGGTTTACAGAAGGGGAAAGGCGTGAATTATCAAAGCGCCATTTATCGATATTTTCTTTTCTTGCATTACTATTGGCTATGTTTCAAGTTTGGTCTGTCGTTTGGGGAAAATTAAATCCAATGAATCAGATGGCTATTCATTTGGCGGTTATTTTAAGTCTGACGTTTTTACTATTCAGCTATTCTAAACGTACGGTTTCAACTCGACCGACGATGATTGATTATATTGCGTCAATACTTGCTTTTGGTGCCGGGCTTTATTTCACGATGCATGCGGAACGTTTTGCGGTCAGAATTCCAATTATGGAACCGTTGACGAACGTGGATATATTTTTTGGGATGGTGTTTGTGCTTCTGAGTATTGAAGCGGCACGCAGAACAATCGGTTATCCGATTATTGTGATCGTCTTCATTGGCATTGGTTATGCTTTGTGGGGTCATAGAGTAGAGGGGCTGCTCTGGCATCGGAAGTTTTCTCCTGTAGAAGTATTAGATGAATTGGCGTTTAGCTTTAATGGCCTGTGGGGATCGCCTATTTCAGTCGCGGCGTCATTCGTATTTATGTTCATGTTGTTTGGCGCATTTTTGAATAAAGCCGGGGCTGGAGAGTTCTTCTTCAAGTTGTCAACGTCGGTTGCAGGGAGAACGAAGGGGGGAGCGGCTAAAGTTGCTGTCCTGGCGAGTGCATTTTTTGGTTCCATCTCTGGAAGCCCGACCGCAAATGTTGTGACAACAGGCTCGTTCACAATTCCTGTAAGTACGAAGACCGGTTATAAACCGTCTTTTGCGGCAGCGGTGGAAGCAGCGGCCTCTACGGGTGGAAGTATTTTACCACCGATTATGGGATCGTCTGCATTTCTTATGGCTGCTGTTACACAAATTCCATACGGAACCATCGTTATTGCTGCCATCATTCCAGGAATTCTTTATTATGTATCCTTATTAACGATGGTTCATTTTGAAGCATTACGACTGGATTTACCAAGGGCAGCTAAGGAAGATATTCCAAAGCTTTCTACTGTGTTAAAAGAAGGGTGGCATTATTTTATCCCTTTAATTGTGTTGGTGTTTTTTCTCATGCAAGGATACAGTGCCTCTCGAACTGGATTGTATGGCATTATTTCCATTGTCATTGTGAGTTGGTTTCATAAAAAGACACGTATGGGGATTAGAAATATTGCAGCGGCAATGGTCAGTGGCGTGAAATCTGCGATTCCAGTATCAACGGCATGTGCTGCTGCGGGATTAGTCATAGCAGGAATCATGTCTACGGGACTCGGTGGGAAATTAACGAGTATCGTTCTTGGATTAACGGAAGGTATGTTACTTCCTACATTAATCCTTGTTATGCTCATTTGTATCATTCTAGGAATGGGTATGCCTGTTGCAGCGGCCTATATATTAACTGCCATGCTAGCGGCGCCGGCACTAATTGAATTAGGCGTTTCAACGATGTCTGCTCATCTGTTTATCGTCTATTTTTCAATCTTTTCAGCAATTACGCCGCCTGTCGCAGTAGCAGCCTTTGCGGCAGCTGGGATTTCTGGTAGTAATCCGAACCGAGTTGGACTAGAGGCCGTTCGTCTTGGGATTGTTGGGTTTATCGTGCCGTTCATGTTTGTCTTGGAGCCTGCACTGCTGTTCGATGGGACGCCAGAAGAAATCATCGTCTCAATCTTAACCGCATTGATAGGTGTCATTATACTCGCTGCAGGTGTGATTGGCTGGTTGATTACAAAGGCGACAATCGCAGAACGAATCGCACTCATTGCCGGCGGACTACTAACCATTTACCCCGGAATATTATCCGACGGCTTCGGTGTGGTGCTGATTATGACAATATTGTTTATTCAGCGTAAGCGCGAGATAAACATGATAAAGAATGATAGTAGAAAACCGGTAGAAAAAGGGCGATTGAAAAAGACTGACTCCGTTGGGGTTAGGAGTTTGTAATATGTAGAATTTTAGGTACCTGTGCTAGACACTATTCAGATAATGCACTACAATTGCATAACGTGAAAAGGGGATGTCGACTGTGTAAGGCTTTGTCGATGTCCCCTTGTGTTATAATACGGCATCGGGAATAGTCATAATTGCACCTTGCACAGGTACCTTATCTTCGGTACCTTATTTTCTTTCAATTGCGGATGCCGTACCTTATTTGCTGACTTGGACAGGTATGATCAATTCGTGAAGGATGGAGCCGTCCTTTGCGCTTTCTTCATAGAGGACGATACTGTAATGGCCATCGATTGCATTGGCGAGATTAATGGTGAGTTCAAATTCTCCCCATTCGGGTCCACCTTTACTTGCGGTTGTAAATCCTTTTTCTAGGATGAAATGGCCGTCTTCGAATGCGTATTGGATGGTTCCTTCAAAGACGCGAGCAAGTCCTCTTACGACCACTTGATTTTTCACTTCTGTATTTGGCGCAGGTTCGAAAATTTGAAAGGCTTCATTTTCAGCCACGACTTCAGTCGAGTCTGCTTCTTCAGCAGGTTCTGTTTCGGTAGGCTCCTCCTCTTCTGTAGCGTCCGGTTCTGCTTCTTCATCTGTATCAGAATTATTTTCTGTTTGTTCTTCTGCGGGTTTCTTTTCGTTATCGGTGTCTGATTGATCGTTTCCAATCTTTATGTTAAAGCAGGCGGTTAAGACGAGACTAGAGGCAATGACGATCAGCATTCTAATTAAGTGTTTCAATTGTTTACCTTCCTTTCTATCACTTATTAGATACGATACTCCTAGTAAACCCCTTCGACTAATGATAGCAAGTGAAGGTTAAAAAGAGGTGAAGTCACGGAATATTTAAGTGATGGCGGCAAGTACCTTTGTCATATACTATTCAGTTGATTAACGACAATTGCATAAAATAAGAAAAGGGATATTGACTAATGACGTGTCAATATCCCTTTGTATTCACGTTGCAAAAATTATCACAACCCTTAATAAGGAGAAGGTGTTTGTTTATTCGCCCGTTGTATCATCACCGTACTGATTACTACAATGAGTATAAATGAAACCGAAAGTGTGCCGTATTGGAATCGAATATTCGTCTGGTTGGCTATGACACCAATTCCATCCAGCACAATCGGTGATAAAAATTGACCTAAAAATGTAAAGCTAGACGTCACAGCGATCGTTTGGTCAGCTTGATGGAAGGGTACACGATCGAGTGCTTTTAATACAAGGATTGGAAATAAAGAACCTTGTCCAAATCCGACTAAACAAACGCTAACTAGAATAAGCGGTACACTATGTGTAACTGTTAATATGAAAAAAGCAATCCCCATGCCTAACAGCATAACCGGAATGACAAACTTTTTAAATGCTGATTCAATCTGAACGAGTAATAAGCTCGTAATCATCCCACCAACTGTCGTGAAGGATACGACTGTTCCCGCAAGTGTTGCCCCCCCTAACTCACTTTGTTCTAAGTAGATTGCGATGTTTGTAGCAATTGAATAATAAGCTAACATAATCCCGCCCATTGCAAGTGCATAGCCATATATAGCGAAGGGTAGTTTGGATTTCTGCTCCTTGTTTCGTGGTTTTTGCAGCTCACCTTTTGGTAAAAAGAAGAAAACCAAGATAAAGATGATGAGTCCTAAAAAGTACACATTAAAAGGAACGCGCCAGCCAAATGTCGCAAGCCAACCGGCGAGTAACATCGTCAGAATTCCACCTAGATTACTAAAAGCAGAGTTGTAACCCATCATTTTTGTCCGTTCTTTACCTTCAAAATAGTCATTGATGAGTGTCATGGATAAAGGCATAACGAGCCCGACGCCAGCCCCTAAGATTAATCGAAAGAGTATAAGTAATTCAATACTCGATGCAAATTGTGGGCCAATGCCGCCTATCAAATAAATGAACAATCCAATCATGATAATTGTTCTTTTGGTTAGCTTAGAGGTTAAATAACTGGATAGAAATGAAAATGGAATAATCATGATCGAGGGAGCCGTTAAGATGAGTTTAATCATCGTTGGACTAGCATCTGGAAAAGCTTTTGCAATGAGTCCAAGTGCAGGCGAAATGGCAGCGCCAGCCATCACTGTCGCCATGCCTATCGATAAAATTGTTGGTTTTAGCATTTTGTTAATATGAATCGCATCCTTTTATTGATTTCTTTTTTGTAAATGTTCTATATTGGCAATCGCTTGTTGATAGATTGTTGTCATCGTCTGTAAATCTGCATCTGTAATATCGGTAAATACTAATTTCATCATGGCTCGGCCTTCGTTTTGTAGCTCATGAAGGATTCTGCTTCCTTTTTCAGTCAAGTCTAGATGAACAACCCGACGATCTTCTTCATTCCGCAATCGAGATATATAGCCGTTTTCAATCAGTATATTTGAAGCAGTTGTGACAGCCCCGGCAGTAATATGTAAAGAATTCGCCAACTCGGACATTTTCATGGGACCACTTTGTTCAAGCAAATACATAATACGTGATTGTGATCCTGGGAAGGTCTTTGCATAAATATCTTTCCATAGATGTTCCACATCCCTCGATAATTGCCAGAATAGCGCTTCAAAGTTCTGCAAACGATCTTGTCGATCCATTCTTACCATTCTCCTCATTTACTTTAATAGGTATATACTTTAATCATTAAACTAGTTTACGGGGGATGAAGAAGATTGTCAATGAATCTCATAGGAATATGTAATAAATGTAAAATGATATAGATTCGGTCTATATGGCTTTATGTAATTAATTCGAAGCGAAAAAGTGTTGTATCAAGTTACATTGATAGTAGCGTGCTATCATTTAGTAGTTAATTACTTTCCCAAGGAGACATACTAAAAATGAATCAATCAAAGTCAGTTTTGGAGAATTCTTTACAACTTCCAAATGGAACATTTATTAAAAATCGGATTTTTAAGTCTGCCATGAGTGAAGCGTTGGGCACGCCCAATCAAAATCCTAGTCAATCATTGGTGACTTTATATAAAGCTTGGGCTGACGGGGGTGCAGGTCTTGTCATGACGGGAAACGTTATGGTAGATCGAAATGCACTAGGTGAGCCGAATAATGTTGCAATAGAAGATGAACGTGATCTTAAGATTTTAATGAAGTGGGCGCAAGCTGGAACTGCAAATGGGACGCACCTTTGGATGCAGCTGAATCATCCAGGAAAGCAATCACCCAAAATGCTTTCAAAAGAACCTGTTGCACCAAGTGCTGTTCCTTTAACAGGAGGTTTAAAACGTTTCTTTAATCAACCGCGCGCACTTCAGGTGTCAGAAATTGAAGATTTGATTGTCCGATTTGGCGAAGCGGCAAGAATTGCGAAAAAAGCAGGCTTTACGGGTGTTCAAATCCATGCAGCACACGGATACCTTTTCAACCAATTTTTATCCCCTTACCACAATCAACGTACAGATGAATGGGGAGGAACTATAGCGAATCGAATGAGGTTTCTGGAGGAAGCGTACAAGGAAATTCGGAAGCAAGTCGGAAAGTCATTTCCAATCGGTATTAAACTAAACTCAGCTGATTTTCAAAAAGGTGGATTCACAGAAGACGAGTCTATGGAAGTTCTTCAGAAAATGTCTGAATTAGGAATTGATCTCATTGAAATTTCTGGGGGAAACTACGAGAACCCGATTATGATGGGTGCGGATGTAAAAGAATCGACCAAAAAACGAGAAGCGTATTTTATTGAGTATGCAAAAAAGGCTCAGAAATTAATCCCTACACCGATAGTCGTGACAGGCGGTTTTCGTTCTCAAGTTAGGATGGAGGAAGCAGTTGCGAATGGAGAAATTGATATGGTTGGCATTGCAAGACCTTTTGCCTTAGTGCCTGATTTGGCAAATAAAATCTTTACGGGCAAATATGAAACCGTTCATGAAAAACCAATCAGAACGGGAATTAAACAAATAGATAAGAGTGCTTCCTTATTAGAAATTGGTTGGTATGAGCAGCAGTTGGCCAGAATCGGGAAAGCTAAATCTCCAAACCCCAACCATAATGTTTGGCTATCTCTACTACAAAATCTTCTAGCGAATGGACGAAGTGTATTGATGAGAAGAAGGGCATAATAGAACGATAGCTTAATTCTTTGACAGCGGCTTTAAAAATCCGTAAAAGGGTAATCTAGCTATAATGAATAGGAGTGAGTTAACCATGTCAAATGATCAAAAAAACTGCCCCCTTACTTCGGTAGAAGCCATTGATACTATTGAAGAAATAGCAGGCGTATTTCCTGCATATCGGCGAGCACATGCAAAAGGAATTGGATTCGATGCAATATTTTCACCAAATGGCAGTGCCGCTTCTTACACAACAGCTAGCCATTTGTTACAAGAAACTTCTGCAATCGTACGTTTTTCACATAGCACACCAAATCCCGACCCTACTGAACAATTAGTGCCCGTAAAAGGGATGTCTGTTCAATTTCAATTACCTAACGGGAAAGTCACCAATCTTACAATGGCCACCGTACCGGTTTTTATAACGAAAACCCCTGAGGAATTCATACAATTACTCCAAGCCGTTAAAGGGGATAAATTATCATTCACCGAAAAAATATCCACACTAAAAAACAACCCTAATTTTCATGCTGCGGCGAAAATCTTGAAAAATAGTATACCGTCCAAAAGCTTTTTAACGGAACGCTACTATAGCATTCACGCATATTATTTGATCAATAAAAACAAACAGCGCCAAGCCGTTAAATTTGAATGGGAGCCTACAGATAGCGGTGAGGAAACTTCCCGTTTCACGGTTTCTAAAATTGGAAATCCCATGGAGGATGAACTTGTGAATCGCTTGGAAAATGGCCCGATTCATTTCAATTTAATAATCCAACTAGCACAACCAGGAGATTCTATTAATGACTCTACACAAGAATGGCCAGATAATCGCGAAAAAGTTTGCATTGGTACACTTTCCATACATGAAAGACGACTCGATAATGCCGAGCCTCATGTATTCGACCCAACAATCGTGACAGATGGTCTTCAATGTTCAGATGATCCCGTACTCCACTTTCGCCGGGCAGCCTACGCGGAATCAGCAAAAAGAAGACACCAGTTTGTAAAATTACTGGAAAATTAGGTACCGAAGAGTAGGTACCTGTGCAAGACACTATTCAGTTTATTAACTACAATTGTATAAATAAGAAAGGGGATATCGACTATATAACACTTTGTCGATATCCCCTTGAAATTTTATCCGATGTATTGAATTGTCATAATTGCGCCTTGCACAGGTACCTTTCAATTACACTTCCTTTGAGTTTTGGTTGGATTTCGAATCCCTAATTGCAAATGATAACAAAAGTCCGAAGAATGCAATGTATCCTGCTACATGGAAGGCGACGTTTACCCCGTGGATGGCACCTGCAACTGTGTCGTCACCTATTGCCGCTGTAACCGTAATCGCGACGAGAACTGCAGTCCCAACTGCACCAGCAATCTGACGGAATGTATTGTTCATGGCAGTTCCGTGTGCGATTAGGTGATGTGGCAACTGATTCAACCCAAGCGTTGTAGATGGCATCATGACCATAGCAATGCCGAGCATTCGTACCGCATTCAAGACGGCCAAATACGTGAAACTTGTATCTTCGGATAGGTAAGCAAACATGAACGTAGTGACTGTAAGGATGACGAATCCAGTGCGCAATAGCCACTTAGCGCCAAATTTATCGAACAGTGACCCTGTCACCGGGTTCATGATCCCCATTACGACGGCGCCTGGCAAGAGCATCAAGCCGGAATGAAAGGCGTTGAATCCGAGCAAGTTCTGCATGAAAATCGGTAGAATGACGGTTGTTGCTATCATGGATGCAAATACAATCATGCCGAGTCCAGTAGCTATTGTGAATACAAAATATTTAAACACTCTGAATTCGAGGATAGGCTCCTCCAACTTCAATTGCCTTTGAATGAAGAATAGAAGGGCAATCGCTCCGACGACAATGGATATACCCACGTTCAGGTGTAGCCACCCCGTGTTACCGGCAATACTGAAACCGTAAAGAAGTCCGCCAAATCCAAGTGTAGAAAGAACAATAGACAAGTAATCCATCTTAGGATTGGTTAGCTCCGTCACGTTTTTCAGCAAAAAGAAGGCAGAAATAACAATAATGAGGGCAATCGGTAGGACAACATAAAAAATACTTTTCCATGCGAAGTGATCCACAAGATATCCCGATAGGCTCGGTCCAATTGCCGGTGCAAATGCAATAACAAGTCCGTACATGCCCATCGCTTTTCCTCGTTGTTCAATGGGGAATAGTAGAAACATAATCGTTTGCAAGAGAGGCATCATAATCCCCGCACCGGCTCCTTGAAAAACCCTGCCTAGTAATAACAGAGCGAAGTTAGGAGAAATTGCTGCGATGAATGTTCCAAAGGCGAATATACTCATAGCTGTGATGAATAATTTGCGTGTTGTAAATCTACCGATTAAAAATGCTGTGATTGGAATCATGATTCCATTGACGAGCATGAAAATCGACTGTAGCCACTGAACTGTACTTTCTGTAACCTGAAGATCCTTCATAATCGGTGGCAGTGCTGTTGCCAGAAGGGTTTGATTTAAAATTGTTATAAATGCGCCGGATAATAAAACGGCCATCAGTGGAATATTCTTTTTAAGTTCAAATGTTTGCGCGTTTTCCATTACCTGTTAACCGCCTTCTTTAGTTATTTAATCTTCGATCAAATTAGAATTCCAATCGAACCTAATATCTCACCCGATATCATTAATGTATTCTGGGCAGTATACCAATATTGATACGCCAAAGTCTAAGGCTAAAAAGTCCGGCTAAAAGGTACCTGTGCAAGAAACTATTCAATTTATTCACTACAATTGCATAAAGTGGAAATGGGAGACCGGCTATATAACGCTTCGTCGGTATCCCATTGAATTTTTATCGGGAATTTTAAATTATCATAATTGCACCTTGCACAGGTACCTCAGATTTTTCCTGTTTTTAATGAAAAATGTCCGCTTCTTTTGATTTTTTCAGTAGTTGGCTTGTACGTTTGTTGATACGTTCTTTTAGTAATGCGCCAAACGCGATGAAAATAATTGAACAGGACGCGAGAAAAGCGATATCTTTAGCTACGCGTTTCCAAACGATTCCGCCGGTCGCTTCGCGCATAAGGTCGATGGCATACGTGAACGGTAGGAATGGGTTAATTGCTCCGAAAAAGTCGGGGAGTAGCATAACCGGATATGTTCCACCAGAACCTGCGATTTGTAAGACGAGCATGACAATTGCCATTGCTTTTCCAACATCTCCAAAGACAGAAACGAGTGTATACACAATCGACATAAACACAACGCTTATGAACATCCCGAAAATGATAAAGTAAAATGGTTCTTGGATATGAACATTAAGTAACAGCAGATCGCCAACTACAACGATTAGTGTTTGTAAGAGCCCGATGATGCCGAATGTTATCAACCTACCCAAATAGATTTGCCGTGCTGAATAGTCTTTTGCATGTATATCGGTCGAGAGTGTTGAAATGAGTAAAAGACAGCCGACCCATAAAGAAAGCACGGTATAAAACGGGGTCATACCTGTCCCGTAGTTGTCTATTGGGAATATGCGGTTTTCCTTCAATTGAATCGGTTCTTCAAAGAAACTTTTTTCAGCATTTGGATCATTTAGCAATAACTGAATGATTTCATTAATATCCGTTTCGCCTTGGATATTTCGTATCTTGTCCGCTAATTGATTCACTTTTTCATATATATAAGGATACTCTGCAATCGCTTTTTGAATTGTTTCTTTCGCCTCTGTCAAATCACGATTGGAGTTACCTAGAATTTTTTGTACTTCCGGTAACGTAGATTGAATTTCTACCAGCAGTTTTTTTGCTTGTCCTAATGTTCCTTTCGCATTCGCGATTTCTTTCTTGACGGTTGGTTCAATTGTTTCCACATACTCTTTCATAAATCGATCTATTTCAACGGATGTATTGACAGCGATATTTTGTAGGTCGTTAACTGCTTGATTTAATTCTTCTGTTTTTCCTTTAACGACATCGTTTACCGTGCGTGCATTTGTTTGTGCTTCTTGTAGTAGATTCTTCAGATTATCCGTTTTAGTAATCGCGCTCTCTAGTTTACCATCTAGGTTAAGGGCTGGGACTGGAGGTATTGGTTCAATTTCACTTCCTGGTTCTTCCTCCGAATCAGTTGGCGGATTTTCATCAGGTTTTGGTAGCTGCTGCACTAATTCTTGCAATTGAATAAGGTCTTGCTTGACGCCATCTACCTTTTCAATACTTTCAGTCATTCGGTCATCAAGTGCTATTTTTGCGTTATCCAGTTCCGTGAAGTCTAACTCGAGGCCTTGTAATTGTTTCAAAAAGTTATTTGCTTCGGTTGAAATTTCACTGACTTTTTTTAAGTCCTCTTTGATTTTTGGAGATAATTCGTCAAGTCTTTCTTCGGCAGTTGTTAGGTAAGTAAGCGTGTTATTGATTTGACCAAGTCCATCATTTGTAATTTGCTTTGCTACTGGTAATTTCTCTTCGGCTTGATGAATGACTGCTTGTGCATTTGTCGCATCATTCAATCCACGATTCAATAAATCAAAAATCTCGGGTAAGCTTTTTTCGGCGTCAAATATGTAGTTCTCGAATTTTTTTACGTCTGGCAAGTTTTTTTCTAATTCGAGTCCGAGTGTATTTAGCGTATC
Organism: Sporosarcina sp. 6E9; assembly: GCF_017921835.1. NCBI lineage: Bacteria > Bacillati > Bacillota > Bacilli > Caryophanales > Caryophanaceae > Sporosarcina > Sporosarcina sp. 6E9. The sequence continues at coordinate 257,402 of NZ_JAGEMN010000001.1, forward strand.
AAAAATGACACCATTTACAGTAGAAATGAATTGACTACTTACTTTATCAACAATGACCGATGCACCTTTTTCAGTGATTTTTGGTGCTATCGAGTTAATTTTTTCATTTACATAGTATTCGATTTCAGCTTTTTCAGGTTTACCAGATACAACTGTAGCCAATTTTTCCGACAAATTAGAGGGAAGTATCATGACGGCAAAATAATCTCCGTATTCAACACCTTCCATCGCTTCTTGACGAGACACAAAATGCCATTCCATCGATGGGTTCTCCTTTAATGTCGAGACAATTTGTGCACCGGTGTCAATATGTTTATCGTGCACATCAACTGCTTTATCTTCGTTTACAACAGCAACAGGTAACTTATCGGTCCTGCTATAAGGATCTGAAGAAGCGTAAATATTGAGCCATGCATACAGAGAAGGCAAGAAAATCAAGCCACCAATGATGATGGCAACAACCCAATTTGTAGAGATGTTACGCACATCTCGTTTGAAAATAGTGAAAATGCTATGCATTAGTTTGCCTCCTTGCATCAAAAAATTTATCTATATCGACAGTATATTGCATTGTAAAAAGACCTCCAAATAAAAGATGTTCATTCTATGTATCTTACCCTTAAAATTTTATCTTTAACGTCATGAGTATGACGTTATGACGTACTCCTAATTTTATTGAAGTAAAGGATCTGTAGCTAATATTTCACCTTCCCCATGCATCAACTGGTAATATGTAGAGTAGAATGCATACTTTTTGATAAAGGAGAAGATTTATTGAAAAAGGTTAGCTGGATAATTTTCGCTGCTCTATTATTGCTAACGGGTTGCGGGACAGAGGAAGGATATGTAACTGTTGACATTAGTCAAGTTCAGCAGCTACAAGAAGAGGGGGCGATTGTTCTTGATGTCCGAGAGGCAGAAGAGTTTACTGAAGGACATATTATTGGAGCGATAAACGCACCCTTATCTGAGCTTAAGACTGGTGAGCGTGCAGTATTGGACAAAAACCAATCCTATATTGTGATTTGCCGAAGCGGCAGCAGATCAAAAGAAGCAAGTGAACTTTTAATCAAGGATGGCTATGATTTAGTTAACGTCTCAGAGGGGATGTCGTCTTGGAGCGGTGAAGTAGAATACTGAGGATAGAATTTTAGGTACCTGTGCAAGACACTATTCAAACAATACACTACAATTGCATAATGCGAAGAGTGGATGTCGACTAAGTAACACTTTGTCGATGTCTTTTTGTATTTTTATCCGAAGTATCGAATTGTCATAAATCAACCTTGCACAGGTACCTTTTTATATTCCATTTAACAAAAAACAAAGCCCATCACATAAATTTGTGATGGGTTTTCTTGAGTTTTTCAAGAGGGAAGTGATCGATCTTATTGTTCACATTATGTTATTCTAAACTGTTAGTTTCATAGGTCAAACACTATAGGTATTTAGTTATTATTACAGATGAGTAATAATGCTTATTTCATTCACTTTCCAAAACTTACAAATTATAAGCAAGAACTTAGTTTTTATGAAAAAATTTACGTCTGAATATTACCTTACTCATTTTTATTCTTTTGAAAAGAAGTTGATAGTGCTGACATAAGAAGTCCACAACCCAAACCAATGAATAGTCCCACTGCAGGCTGTTTGATAGCTAATCCGATGCCTAATCCGATAAATATTCCAGCTGGGATGAAAAACGAGTTTTTATTATTCAACGTGTACGCCCTCCTTTTCTTGCAATCAATCATTTATTATTTCGGTAATATAGATTATCAATATGTTGAAAAATTTAACCATAGAACATAAATAACTATAAAAACTGCCGAATAATTTACAAAATTCGACATTTCGTTGATCTAGTAGAATTTACAGGGGGGCCAAGGATTCATATTTAATTAAACTTTAAAAACTATAAAAAAGGTATTGACTTCAATATTTCTGTTGTATAGAGTGCTAATTGAAACGTATTAACTCAATTGTTGGAATTGTATAAAATATCATTTTAAATTGCTCTTTGGTGAATTTATTGATACTCAACTATTTATTTTCTTTTAGTCCTGGAATTATAAATACTGTCTTTCGTTAACCCCGGTTACATCATGAACTACTATATATAATAATAAATTTAAAATGAAAGGAGTGAGAAAGTATGGGACAAGCATTATTAGAAATAGACGCAATGATGGATATTTCAAATTTATTAGCTGAAATTGATTCGATTGATGTAATGGAAGTATCGGAATCCATGATGCTTTCTGAAACAGGGGCTACAAGTGGATCAAGTTCATCTGGAAGCACATCATGCTGCGGTTCATGTTCATGTATTAGTTGCGGAAGTTGAGCAGTTCAAAGAATGTAATGAGGACTGTTGTGTCTCTTAACCCCGAGTTACATCAAGAAGGACTATAAATGAAAATAAATTATAAAAGAAGGAGTGTGGAAGAATGGTAACAGCACAATTAGAAGTAGACACAATGATGGATATTTCAAATTTGTTAGCTGAAATTGATTCAATTGATGTAATGGAGGTATCGGAATCCATGATGCTTTCTGAAACAGGGGCTACAAGTGGGTCTAGCTCATCTGGAAGTACATCATGCTGTGGTTCATGTTCATGTATTAGTTGTGGTGGCGGTTAAGTCTATAGTATTTCTGGAAAGAGGGGCTACAACTAGTTCTAGTATCTCCTGAAATACATTAATCGGTGATAGATAGGAGTTAGATGAGGTTGTTGGTATATGACTTATTCTAGCTCCTTTTTATAAAATACGAATAAGGGGCACTGGATATAATATGAAGCATTTCCCGTGGTATATCATGAGAAAGAATCCAATCTCATATAAAAACATGGCGGGATTTTCAGACGAAAAACTCGTTCAGAATATCCACCATTATTTATCGCAATATGAAAATTTTGTGATGAAAAATAATGAAGTGGTTGAAGAGTTGGAAGATATCTTTGGACGTACAAAAAATAATAAAATATTAAATTATAAAAGGCGAATTTATAATCAAAAGAATGTCCAACTGGACCAAGTACCAGAAGAAATTATGGAAATCGTAGTGAACTACAAACAACAGATTGATGAAATAATAAATTTAGAAAATCAACTAGAAAATGCTTTTATAGAAATGGAACAGACCCATAGAGAAAAGTTATGGGAGTTATTTAATAACCATGATGAAATTACAAATCCACTCCCATTAGTAAGTTATGAAATGTATCATAAGTTAAACAAATATCTGGAAATACTACCGCATAAGCATAAAGCGCAACATAGAAAACTTGATAGTACATTACTACGAATTCTGGCGAGATCTGCATATAAAACAAGCCCATTTAGTTCTTTTACAGGAATCGAATTAAAGAAATTTGGTAATTCAATAAACGAGAAAAATGAAGAACAAGTATATAAACTAGATATGAATTTTTATATACTACAGAAAATTATTCAGCTGATTAGTCAAGATGATGAATTTATCTCCCAAATGACATATCGTTTTGCAGGCGAAGCGCATAATGAGAATGAAATGGAAATAACCATTCGGCAAGACATAAATAGAGGAAAGATATTCAATAATATTGAACATCACTTCAAAATATCTAATAATGCAGTTTTTCAAGCATTATCATCATCCAATAAACCCTTAACCTATCAAGAAGTCATTGACATATTATCACGTTTTACTAGTGAAGAAAATGCACATATCTTATTTAAAGAAGGTCTCTTGAAAAAAGGGATACTTTATCCTGATATAGAATTAGATGAGTATTCCAATGATACCTTTCAAAAATTTTATGAAACCATTTCTCGTTTTGATGAAAAATCAAGTAAACGTACCGTTATCTTAACGTCCATAAAAAACATAGCGCAACATTTACAGAAGTACAAACATGCAACCTATCAAGAACGGTTTCGCATCTACACTATGATTACAAAAGAACTTGCCCCCGTGGAACAGTTATTTAATTATTCGTTTTCCAAAGAAAACATCTTTTACGAAGATTATCTAATTAAAAATTCCCAAGAATCATTTGCAATTGATCCCTCACTACTTCATGACATCTCATACATTCAAAAAATAGCTATACTCACAAGTATTCCACTTCAATTTAGATATGAATTTGCACATAAGTACCGCCAATTACATAAACAAAACCTGACTCCGATTGGTTCGGGGGAGATGAGACAATTATTCCTTGACGTGGTTGCAATGTTTAGTAATTGGACTAATGTTTTGGCTCCAGTAGACGGTTTAGAGTCTAAGGGCGCAAAAGTTATGGAAGAAATTAAAGAAGGCTTCAATAAACATTTATTTCACATTAAAAAACAAGGGAATTCAGCTGAAATTGATAAGGAAAAAGTCGAGAAATGGTTCGCTTATTTAATGAAAACCATGCATTTAACGATTACCCCATTATCATCGACTGTATTGTTTCAAAAAGAAGAAGATCATTATATTTTAAATAAACTATATGCTGGAAATCTTAAATTATTTATTAGGTACTTTCAATTTGACCGTGATATATATTCAGATATAGACTTTGAGAAATATATCGAAGCCACTTTCCCAGAGGACTTATTGGAGATTAGGGAAGGATTTGGGTTTAATGCGAATCATCATGAACGTTTTATTAACAATCGATTAATGATTCCACACAGTAAAACACACGCAGCGGATGAATCTGTGAAATCGAGTGAAAACTTATACTATAAATATAATGAGCAGACAGAAATGTTGGACATTGTGGAACAGTCAAATCCAGATGTACCCCTAAATATTGATTATATTGGTAGTTTGGTAGATTATATGCTTCCACAAAGTATTCGAATGTTAACGACAGCGCTATCACCGAGGTATGATGCAGGATTTTTTGATTTGTGGGAAATGCCCAAAAAAATTACAGGAATTGTCGTTGATCATATTCCAAGGTTTACGCTTGGTAAATTAACGATTATGCGGAAAAAATGGCTGTTGTACGTGGAAAACATGATAAAAGAAGGAAATAAATCCGACTATGATCATTATCTGGCAATTATTAAACGGTTTAAGGCAGATAAGCTGCCGTTAGAGTTTTTTATAAGTAAACACATTGTAGGTGAAACATTTAATTTTGAATCTACAAACAGATCGGAAATGAAGCCGCAGTATATGAACCTATACTCGCCATTGTTTGTAAAAGAATTTAAAAAACTAATTAAAGATGAAAAGTATATTATTATCGAAGAGTTTTATCCGAAAAAATCACATGAAACTCATAATATGGAGTATCAGATTGAGGTGAATTTAAGTGAAGAGTCTTGATGATGTAACAGAAATTAGAGCCTACTTTTTTGGTAACGAAATGCAAAAGAAGAATGTTTATGAACAGTTCATCATCCCTTATTTCAATCAAACCAATATTCTATTTCACGCAGAAAGAGATTGGTACGGTGGTCCTAACTTTCGGGTAGTTACGACGGATAATAAGATTGATATTGAATTATTTAAAGAAAAATTCATGAGTTATTGTGAGGAACAGTTTGGCTTATTAGATGAAAACCAATTAATAAATGAAGTGGAAACTTACGTTAGGAATACAGAAATTGTTTCGCAGATGGAAAGAAGGTCAAATATCGCGATATCTATTGATCATCATTTACAAGTTACACATCAGCCAATAGATTCAAATTACGTGAAAAAGAGGTTTAATTCATTTAATCACTTTCGCATTCATACAGAATTATTATTCATTATACAAGTTTTTATAAACAATCATATTCAGGTACTCTCGTCGTTAACCAAAGAAAAACAGTTGGAATTCGTGACAAGAGCATTTTACGATGTTCTTTCAGTGTCAAAATTTGAGAAGAAGGACGCTGTGTTAGTCTATATTTCAAATATAGAAGGGGTATTAGCGATTGCTGAAACACTTGGTATGAAAGAGCGATACTTGCAAGTCTATAACCAAATGTATGACATTCTAAATCCCAAAACCTTCTTCTTAAATGAAGATTACTACGCATCATTTGGGACAACTTGGCTACAAACAGTAGAAAAAATGCATGCGGAAATAGTAGATCAGCTACCTTTACTAGAAGTAGATGAGGAAGGCTATTACTCGCGCGAAGAGCAGTACGATTTGCTGTTGAAAAACATAACAGATATAAATAGTGAGTTTCATAATGAATTAGTTGCCAAAAATATTAATGATTTATTACAACATGAAGAACACCAAATATTTAAAGTCCTCATAAATATTATTTATAAAACTGTTCATATGTTAGGCATTCATTTTAACGAAAAGAATGCGGCCTGTTATTTAGTCTCGCGATATGTATTAGAGCAAAATAATACGACCTGGGATGCTATTTTAAATGAAAGAGGTGAGTCCTTTGTTTTTTAAAACAAGAACAAACTTTTTCCCTAAATATGTATCAGAGGAAAGAACCTTAATGATTCACAAAAATACTACGGCTCAAAAAGCAATTATAGGAGAAGAAGATTATAAATTATTATTATCTATTTTGGCTACATTTCGTGAAGGTGAAAAATTAGATTTAACGGATAAGAGTAATGAATATAAGAAGCTTGTGAAGTTTTCGTTAGTCAATAATCTAATTCACCAGCCACCTGAAGAACTAGGATTGTCTGAATTCATCATAGATTTTATTGAGAACACATTTGATGATCATGTAACAGTTTTAGAAAAACTGGTATCGACAAAAATGGTGTTAGTTTCAGCACCTTCGTATGTGCAAACTTTTTTTAATGCGCATGGATTAATTGGACAATCTAATTCAAGTAAGTCAACGCAGCGAATCATTTGGATAGAAGAAAACAATGATATAAAGCTGTCTTTAGGGGATTTATGTGTTATTCATAAATCCGGTAATTATGTATTGTTTTTTCACACGGAGAAATCGGATCCAAAACAGGCACTATTATTATTGGAGGGTGACAGCGCACAGGTCCGTAGGCTATCGATAGGAAATGACATTTTATCAATGCACTTATTCCTTAAATGTATAAAAAGACTACAGGATGAATCAGAAGCAGACGTGATCACCAGAGTTAGTAGTGGTGGACAAGTAAATACCATCAATAAGAAAGCCTTAGCAAGTACGTATAACCAATATGAGCGGAAGTTTCCTAACCCATATGTTGAAAATAATTTGGAGTATATACAGGCCATTGAGAATAAGTTTTTGAGTTTCGAATCGATTCCGTTTTCTCTGAATGGGGGGGATGGAACCTATCAAAATCAGTTAAATGTCGTCCAGTATGAAATCAAAGTCGATGAGGAATTTAACTATACGGTTTTTGATTATTCATATCGAGATGCTGCAGAGTATGCATTAACACATGTGCTCGAGAAATTTTTACAAAGGGAGGCCAATCCCCAAGAAAAATGGATAGCGGAAAACACAAAAGAACAATTTTATATTCGAGGAATTGCAAGTTTTTTACAAGAGAGTCTGACTTTTTATCAGTTAACGGACCTGCCACACGACATAAATAATAAAGTGACTTTTGTTAAAGCTTTTTCTGAATATATTACTGACATCAAAATCGTTGTTCAATATGTTTATAAATCATATGTCTTTTATGTATCTTTATTAGACCAAGATCATCGCACTTTGTATAAAAGTAATCTAACGACAAAAATGGATGAAGAAATAAATCGTGGTCTTGCTTATATAACCGCTTCTGTCAAAAATCAAATAGATATCAAAAGGGATTTGTTTCGTCAACCATTGTCAACATTATCATACCCCAGTCAGGTTGTTTTAGAAGAGGTGATATATCAAGATATTATTTCAAGTAACAGACATCTTGATATCGAAGAAAACGTTTGGGTTTATCAACCTCAATTTGAACCGCATGGCCTCTTTATAGGGCGGTTTAAAGTGAATGGAGTGATATAAATGTATTCGATAAATATTCATCCTGATAATATTACCAGGCAGGATACAAGTAGGAAAATGAATTATTTTGAAACGTCATCCTATCTATTTATTGGTCCTTTCCAAGCTGAAGAAGGGGACGGTTGTTTTTCCTGCTTTTACCACTTACTAGAATCTAATGAAAGTGATTTGAAACAAAGGATTGACTTTGAATCAAAGGAACGACATGGCTTACATGTATTTGAGGCGTTCCTAACGAATCTGAATAAAGAAGATTTCATCAATCAAATCCTTATCATAGATAAAAAAAACTTGAATTTAGAATGGAAGAAAATCAGGAAAACGCCATTTTGTCGATTATGTCATGCATACGTACTGGAACAAGAAGAGAATGAATTGCTATTTAATCATCCAGATGGAACGTATCGCGTTAAGAATAAAAAAGCAATCACTCAAACCATTACATCATTTATAGATGAGTTAATAGATCGTGATATTGGTGTCGGTTTACGTCTCTTTAGGGATGCAGAATCGAATATTATTCCAATGTATGCGATTGAATCGAGGATTAACAGCAGGATATTTTACTCCTATGGGAGGACGGAGCAATTATCAGATGCCAAAAACGCTGCCATTTTAGAAATGCTAGAAAGGTATTCATCTATGGTACCGCAGTTTAAACAACCGATTTTTTATTCATACGACCGATTAATAGCGCAAAACTTTGCCGTCATCCCGCCGGAAAAATATATATTGCGTCATCCATTTGACAAGCAGCAAGAGATATTCTGGAGTGAAACTAAATTATATCCATCTCAGGAAACATGGCTAATTCCCGAACAGATGATGTACTTTGATAACCAGCTCTTACGTAATGAGAATCGATTCATTTATGAAACGTCCAATGGTACCGCTATGGGGGGAAGTATTGAGGAAGCATTGGTATATGCGGTTTTGGAAGCAATTGAACGGGATAGTTTCCTTGTGCACTGGTACTTAAGAAAGTTACCCCAAATTATCGATCCGATTAGTATCAAGGATAAAAATGTAATACAACTAATGACTACTATTGAACAATTAGGTTACGACATTTATCTGTTTGATATTACATTGGAAACGCGTATTCCGACAGTGTGGATCTTCATGCGTAACAAAAAAGAAGATGCAAGTCTATATTTATATAGTGCAGCAGGATCGCATTATGACCCGGAAAAGGCTATATTTGCCGCTTTAGTAGAAGTTGGGACTTCAGTGATTGTTTATGAAGAAAAGTTATCCCAAGAAAAGGAAGGACTAAAGTACTTAATCAATAACCCTAGTGAAGTTACGCAAATGGAAGACCATGTAAATTATTATGCTTTCAAAGAAAATGGAGAAGCGTTTGACTATCTGCTGAGTCATATTGACCAGCTTGGAAAGACAACTGTTGAAAAGATGCGTCCAGATTTTCCATTTACTTTCGAAAATATACTGAAAAAAGTTACGCAGCATCATCCCGAAATTTATTATACAGATATGTCAAACTCGTTAATTGATGAAATGGGATTATCCGTAGTTAAGGTATTTATCCCTAGTCTTCAACCAATGACATTTGGAAAGCAAAATGAACGGATAAATGAAGAACGTTTAAAGCGTGTAGCAGGAAAATCAAGTGTCATGGTAGGAAAGGAGCCACACCCCTTCCCTTGATGAACGAACTATTTGAATACTATACAGTGTCGAGATACGAAAAAAACAAAAAAGTATTTTCATTCGAATATGTAGCTTCACCCACAACAATATTTGAATATGTTGGCGTTCAAAAAGAACGTGGAGTACCTAATATTGCTGATTCAGCCGTAGGTCGGCTAGTAAACGAAGTGTTTTCTTTTGGCGAATACCATGCATCTACCCCGTATGGATTTAGAAAGAAGACACCATCACCTAGAAGCATTCATCCATTTCTTCCAATCATCCATTATCATGGTTATTTATTTCTATATGATGCCGGCTACGATGACTTTATCTATTTTGGTTATGACCCTACGAAACAAGATAGGGTCGAACTAATCATATGTGTTGATCTATGGAGGACATGCTCAGTCTATGGAGAATTTGGAATCCCTCTAAGTTTGTTAGAATTAGGACATTTGCTTTCAGATATAAAGTGGTTGGTGAATGATGACAGTCGTTTGGGGATAGAAGATGGTGAGTTTTGTTTTACACCATACGCATCTTTGTCTAAAAGTAACTCTATCACTAACGCAGATGACTTATATGTAATGGGTAACGTAAAGATAACGAAGTTAAATGATCCGATGGACAGTCATAAAAAACTTTCACAAAAAATGGATATTAAGAAAAAGTATAACTATATAGCAGAATTACGAGCATTAGGAATTGACTTGTTTTTTAAGCAGGCTGAAAAAGCAGAGATTCGAATTGCAAGCTTGTATGACCAACAAATAAATGACTTGCAGTTTAAGAGAACTCAAAGGCATTCGCTTAATAAGCGGCTAGGTACATTTCATATAGGTCCCGCGTTAAAAGTAGATGTATTTAAGAATTTTATATCAAAGTTGAATATGCATACCATGGATTGGATATCTCCTAACGTATCGATTTACTTTGTTATTCACCATGTGGAAGGGCTTTCAAGAGGGGTTTATAAATACGTTGGAAACGATATCAAGCTAGTAAATCCTACTTATGATATCTATTCAATCTTTTATGAAGCCCAAGAATTGATGAATCTTGATACATTACCATTTTTAGTTTTAATTACTGTTACGGATGAAGGGGAACAATCATTGTCATCATTTATCGAGTCACACATCCATATTGGTGAAATTGTACATTCCATGTCCCTTTTATATTCAGCTGAAGATGCATTTACCAGGCCATTTAAAAATATTGATGATGCATATTGTCACAAAATATGTCAACCGGAACAACAGGAATACTTTATTTACGGATGTCTGTTTGGATATGGGAAAAAGAGCGTTGGATTAAAGTGGAGGTGAAATTAAATGACATGGAACTCTTATCATATATTTATCCATGATATGACGCATCATGATTTATTTCTAAAAGATTATTTACATCCTTTTATCCGAGAAAATGAAAAAAACATAAGTCAGTATTTCTTTATTAGATATTGGCAAGGGGGTCCTCATATTCGTTTTCGATTCAAATCACCAGCGTACCAAACAATTGTAAATGGATTGCATATGGTCGTAGAGCGGTTTGAATCGGTATATAAACCAACGATTCAATTAACCAAAGAAGAATACTATAAAAATCATTTATTTGATGGAGATAAACCAAACGAATCAGAATTATATTGGATGGATGATCTAACGATCACTGAAGTGGCTTATAAACCTGAAATTGAAAGATATGGCGGACAATCATTAATCGGTTATTCCGAAGAAATTTTTCAAATTACTAGTGATTTAGCTTTACGGAGATTAACAGAAAATAAGGATCATGCTTCGACTACGATGAAGCTAATTTATGCTTGTGATTTCTTCTATGAGATGAAAGCGTTTCTTCCGCAAAAACAGTCTACAAATTTACTAGAAAGTTATGAAGAATTTTGGTCTTCTTTTACTGAAGAAGGACAAGTGAATGAAAAACAAATCACTAAAGTTTCCCAATTATTCAATGAACAAAGAGGTCTCATTAGGAAAATGCTTCATGACGATAATGAGAATTTATATCTTAAATCTATTCACAGGATATTCCGTGAAATTACTTTGAAAGGCAAAGAAGATGCGATTCCCTATTTAATATTTTCTCATGTTCATATGTTTAATAATCGAATAGGATTACCTTCTTATTTAGAAAGTTTTGTTGCCACAATTATGAAGTCTACTGAAGTGGAGGTAAGTGAGAATGAAATGGGATATGTCTTTTAATATCGACGATACAACGAGGAAATATCGTGAATATCATCAATCATCAAGTCATGCCCCATTCCTCCAGATGAAAAAATCACCAAGAAGGGAGTATGAAGTCAAAAATCTAGATACGCCAAATAGACAAGTGAAATTTAAAATAGACCAATCTTTATTTCAAGAACCAATAGAGAAGTCTTTCCTTGAAGTACTAAAAAATAGAAGGACTTCTTGGACGTTTGGTGAGAGAGATATCAATGCGTTAGATTTTATGAAAATAATGTTATATAGCTTTGGAATTAGCCAAGAAGAAGAACATAAAAGAACTTATCCTTCAGGGGGCCAATTTTATGCCATTGAAATTTATATTTTACCCACCAAACGCACTTTGAATTCTGGTTTATTCGCTTCAAACGTATATAAATATAATGTTTATAGCAATGAGATTGTAGAGATGGGACTATTTAACGTGGATGCGCTTAATAAGATAAGCGCTTCAACAGATGTAGGTTTCTTTACGCTAGATGAATGCCAATTTGTGATTGTACTGGTGGGAAATGATAAGGATTTAGCAAAGAAATACCTAGACTTAACTTATCGAATCATGCTGCTAGAGACAGGACATATGGCACAAAATTTCCTATTGGCGTGCACAGCACTAGAAATATCTAGTGTTCCGGTCGGGGGTTTTCATGAGCGTGAAATACGTGAAATGTTGGGATTATCTCAAGATCAAATGGTTCTATACACATTATTAGGGGGGTAGAGAGTTGTTAAAAGAAAACAGTGCGATAAAGCTGAAAGATAATTATCTGTTGTTAATAAATCCGAGGGGTAATCAAGAAGTGATTGTCTTCGATAAAAAAAATGAACAAATCATTTTAAAGTTAAATGTTGAAAAAATGTTAAAGCAGTATGCTTTAAACTTTGACGAAATTGGAAATAACTTTACATCGATGTTTACCTTGACGAAAACAGTTGAAGGTCAGCTAATGCTCAAAATATATACAATCTACCCCCATTTGTTTGACGTAGAAGCATTCGATTCAGTGAGTGTTAAACATGATTTGACGGATTATGAATATACAAAAACAATCGATTTTAACGGGCTATTTACCACCTATGTGCTGAAAGAAAACCAGCCAAATCATGTTTGTATTCTGTGGGGGATTAATGATGTCAATGATACAATCATTCAAAGTTTATCAAAATTACAAATTCCAATCGTGCTTGTTCGTGCTACTGTGGAGCAGTTACAAGATATCCAATGTATTAGATTTTTAACCACCCGTAATTACGAAAGTATTGAGACCTATTATGATGAATTGAGAGCGAATCACGGTCTAGAGATAATTGATATAAGCTATGATAAGGAGCTATTCGAATCTAAACAGCCCATCCATATAATAGATAATCGTCTAATCGATTACCGCTTAGTAGATGTAGAACAATTAAAAGATGTAATCGAAAGTGATATTACTTTGCATTACGGATTTTATATGAAGCAGTTCATCATTGGGCCGCTAATTATTAATGGGACAACTTATGGATACGATTCATTTAAACAAGTATTTCCATCTCCCGTATCCTTACCGACCAATCCACAATCACTTATTGTTGCAGGATTAGTCAACCGATCCCTTTATTACATCATGAAAAATACATTGAAGTATTTAGCTGATGATGCCCAGTTACCGATTAATCAAGTATTTGCTTTTGATAATTATAGCTTAAACTCAGAAGTTATCGATATAGAAGTAGCATCGTATAAAAATAGAGAAGGAGTGTTGAAATGATACTACAAATTAAAAACCTCCAAAAGTCTTATGGTAATAAAAAAGTCTTAAATAATATTTCATTTGAAGTAGAAGAGAACCAGATCATTGCAATATTAGGCCCAAACGGAGTTGGTAAAACTACTTTGTTGGAAATATTAATGACTTTAAAAAATTGGGATTCAGGTGAGATATTGTTTCATGGGCTAGATTTAAAGAAGAAATCTAACTTATCGAAAATTCGTTCCAATATGGGCGTTGTATTTCAAGAAGGTGGCATGTATGCCTATTTGAAAATCGCAGAGATTCTCGATTTATTTGCATCATTTCATAACATTGGTAAAGACAGAGTGGCAGAAGTAATCAAATTATTTTCCTTACAGTCCCATCTTCAAGTGAAATATGAAAAGTTATCAGGCGGCTGGAAAAAAAGAATATTGCTTGCCTGTGCTTTTTTAAACCACCCGAAAGTCTTGTTTTTAGATGAACCTACTACGGGTCTTGATCCAGAGGTGACAGATGATTTATGGAAAATGATTGAAAAGTCTAAAGCACAAGGGGTTACTGTTCTTTTGTCCACCCATTCGTTGGAAGAAGTAGATATGTATGCTGACTATGTGTACATATTAAATGATAGTGTCATTGCTGAACATGGAACGCCAGAAGCGTTAAAAAAGAAGTATAAAGCATTATATTTTAAAGAAGTCTATTTCAGGATTATAAAAAAGGAGGGCATACCGAATGAACAAGTCCCTTTTGAAGTTAAGTAAATATGATTTCATCGTATTTTTTAGGGAACCATTCTTTGCGCTTCCGATACTCGTATTGCCAGGTATTTTCTTCTTTGTATTCATGAAGATTTTTAGTGGACAAATTGGAGGACCAGAAAACTTTGGCCCGTATATACCGATTTATGCATTGTTAATATCATTTTTGGTATTATTTTTTAATATTGGTATGCAATACGTTACGGAAAAAGAGAGGGGCATACATAAACGACTTGTCGTTTCATCTGTCAGTATCTATCAAATCATCCTCACCTACGTCATTAGGGGCGTGATTCTATCTTTGTTAGGATTTGTAGAAATTTTAGCAATAGGAATTTTTGTATTCGATACGACAGTAACGGATCATATGTTTTTATTTATTATAACTTTTATTATAATAATTGGCATCACGCTACTATTTAGCTTATCTACACATAACTTATTTAAGAACTCGAAACAGGTTTTACCCTATACGATTATCATGTTTCAGTATGTATTATTTGGTTCGGGTTTAATGTTTCCAACGGATGGAATTCCAAGTTATTTAAAGTTTTTAATCGATATAAATCCTTTTTATCACATGAATGAAATACTATTGGGCGTATGGAATTGGACGGGTATTGAACTTGTGAATGTCCTCTATTTAATTGTTGTTGTCCTCTTATGTTTAGGTCTAATTTTCTTTAAATCTAATTCAAAGGAATATTAAAAAATTGAAAGGTACCTGTGCAAGACACTATTCAAACAATACACTACAATTGCATAATGCGAAGAGGGGATGTCGACTAAGTAACACCTTGTCGATGTCTTTTTGTATTTTTATCCGAAGTATCGAATTGTCATAAATCAACCTTGCACAGGTACCCACTAAAAAGGTACTTACTAAAAGTGCCTAATAAAAGGTTGGTCTATTTTTTATTTACTGATTTTTGAAACGTTTCTTCTGCGATATCGTATAAGAGGGAATAGGTTTGATCTGTAGGAGCCTAGCCTTTAGATGGGGGAGAAGGAATATGAGAGAACTGTATCTGAAACAAAAAGCATTTAGCCTTAGTGGGGAGTTTTCTGTGAAAGATTCAGAAGGGAATGAGGTATATTTTATTGAGGGAAGTTTAATGAAAATACCGAAGACTTTTTCTGTAAGAAACAACGGGAGAAAAGAAGTTGCTAAGATTACGAAAAAAACTTTTAGTTTCTTACCAACTTTTTTTGTTGAAGTCCACGGGCAAGAAACGATGACGATTAAAAAAGAATTTTCTTTTTTGAAAGCACGCTATACAATCGATGCGGCGGGAATAGAAGTTCAGGGTAATTGGTGGGATATGGATTTTGAAGTTTATCAAAACAGAAATTTAATCGGTTCTGTGAGTCAAAAGTGGTTCACTTGGGGCGATAGCTATCAGTTGCAAATTATAGATGAGAAAATGGAATCACTTCTCGTAGCGCTTGTTGTGGCAATTGACTGTGCGAAAGCTGATAATCATGCAGCAACTAGTGTGGTGCCAGGGTGAAATTACCCCCTTTATTTCCGATGCAGTTAAAAGTATTTATAAATAACGATTAGCGACCTCTATTGGTTCAGCTGATCGTTTTTTTTACGCCTACTTGGCTATGTCCAAACATTTGAACCGATATATAAATAATCCTGATAAGTGGATAGTGCAAAGAGTTTAATTGGAGAAGAAATTGGACAAGTTCTCTTAAAAGAGGTCGATTCATTTTACACATTATAAATCAAGGGGATATATCCAATGACAAGTAGTAATTTCAAAAAGTTAGCGGAAATTAGACATGCGCTCAATGTAAAGTTTTACGAACGCGAGCAGGAAATTGAGGGAATTCTTGTCGCTCTACTCTCGAGACAGCATATGCTCATGATTGGGCCACCCGGAACTGCAAAGTCAGCATTATCGGTTGAGTTGTCTAAAATTATAACAGGAACAGAATACTTTCAGTGGTTACTCACAAGGTTCAGCACGCCTGAGGAAGTATTTGGCCCGTTGTCTTTAAAAGA
Source organism: Sporosarcina sp. 6E9 (assembly GCF_017921835.1). Taxonomy (NCBI): domain Bacteria; kingdom Bacillati; phylum Bacillota; class Bacilli; order Caryophanales; family Caryophanaceae; genus Sporosarcina; species Sporosarcina sp. 6E9. Next base: position 273,731 of record NZ_JAGEMN010000001.1, read on the forward strand.
CCTTGAGCAAGGTGTGTATAAAAGGAATACCGCAACTAAAATGCCGGAAGCACATCTGGTTTTCTTGGATGAAGTATTTAAGGCAAACTCAGCAATATTGAATAGCTTACTAACCCTTATTAATGAAAGATTATTTTATAATAGTGGACCGCCCACTAGGGTCCCCATAATATCCGTAATCGGAGCATCGAATGAATATCCCGAGGAAGATGAAAATTTGGAGGCCTTATTCGATCGTTTTATTTTACGATTCGAAGTGAAACGCATTGAAGAAGAAGCGAATTTTATATCTATGATGAAGGCTACTGAAAAGAACGAGTTGATGCCCTCAATGACAATGGAGGAATTACTGCAACTACAGAAATTAGCGGAGCAGGTAGAGATTCCTGATGTTGTATATGAAGCGCTGATTAAAATTCGTCATGGGTTAAAAGATGAAGGGATACGCCCGTCAGATCGTAGGTTTAAGCAGTCACTCAGTTTACTTCAAGCAAAAGCCTTAGTCAACCAAAGGCAAATCGTGGTAGTGGAAGATCTCTCAATTCTTGAACATGTACTTTGGGAAACGGTGGACCAAATAGAGACTGTTTCAAACATCATTTCCAACCACACATATACCTTCGTGAATAAAGCGCTTTATGCCATTCAAAATGAAGCGAATGAAGTATATTATTCGGTACTTCATGATGATTCAACAGCGTATGGAATGGAAGCCTCTCAAAAAATGAAAATATTAGTTGCTGATTTGAATAACTTGAAAAATAACAACCAAGCGCGAAAGGCTGATATCGATGCATTACTGGATAAAGTGAATGTGATGCAACATGAAATTCTAAATCGTATGTTGGAACCATGGTATTTTGACGCGATAAATGAAAAGAAAGAATCCACCAGTTCCTTTTTCAAAATGTGAGGAGCAGCGAATTTTATGAAGCATACTAAAATTACTTATAGCACTTTTTCAGTATTGAACACAGACGCATTTGATAGAAGGCGTTTCGGTGAAATTTTTGAACTGTCCGCTCGTTTACAAAAGTTAAGAGAGGAAGCTGCTTTGCCAATGTTTGAACACTTGCTTTCTGACATTTGGGCATCCTTATATAAGATGAAACCTAAAATTAGGGCGGGGGAAGTTGATCCTGAACTGATCGTTAATAGATTAATGATGGAAAAAGTAATGGGCGCAGAGCATTTTGTGAACTATCGACGGTTTACACGACTGGATGATTTATCATCAGCAATTGGAACCATGAAGATTGGAGAGAAATTAAACGAGTGGTTCGCAGAGCAAAAGATGGCGGATGAAGAATTGCATGGTGACATTCAAGGAATTCAGCGCATGCAAATGCAAATTCAAAAAGAATGTAGCCCTGAAAATACTCATGCGAAACTTGAAAAAGACGTAAATAAAGCGATGAAAGACTTGCATGAACAAATTCAAAAGACGATGCAACAAAACGCGCATAAAATTTCCGTCACAATTGAAGAAGCCATGCAAGAGACCATTCAAGTGAAAGACAGCATAAAATCATTACTTGGCGGCACTTATGCAGGTAGCGGGGATGCTGAACTAAAAAAAGTTCCTTTGCGGGACCAAATTTCATTAGCAGAAAAAATTGCATCTACGAATCAAATGCAAGAAATTGCTGACTGGGCGGGTCGATTTAAACAAATCGCTCGTAAAAAACAGAAAATCAAGCATCGTGAATCACTGGAAAGAAGTGGCGTTACATTCGGTAATAATATTGAAAGACTGCTCCCAATGGAATTAGTTTTGTACACCCATCCTGTCACGAGGATAGACTTTCTACGTCGCTTTGCGGAAGGGCAGACGATGCAATATGAACAAAATGGTAGAGAGGTTTTGGGGAAAGGGCCGATTGTACTTTGTTTAGATCAGTCTGGAAGCATGTACAATTTTGACACGCAGTCGAAAGGTTTTACATTAGCGCTGATGTCGATTGCAAGCAAGCAGAGAAGAGATTTTTTTTTAGTCGTGTTCTCAACACGTACGCAAATATTTAAATATATAAAAGGGAAAACAAAAACCTCTGACATCTTCAGTTTAGCTCAAACTTTTTTGGGTGGAGGTACGGATTTTACGCTTCCGCTTCAAGAAGCGGTGAGAGTAATCAACGAAAGTCGTTTTAAACAAGCAGATGTCGTTTTCGTTACCGATGGTGAGAATGAAGTGGATGAATCATTTCTGGAAGTATTTAATAAGAAGAAAAGTGAAAAAGATTTTAAAGTATTAGCTTTAGTCATAGGAAATCATACAGATACGGTAGAACAGTTTTCAGATAAGGTCGTACGTGTTACAGATTTAGACGATTCTGGAAGCTTTACAGCGTTTGAAATATAAAAGATTAATGGGCACTGTCTTCGGACGGTGCTTATTTTAGGTACCATTTTTTGGTGCTTTTTTCGGTACCCTTTTTCGGTACCTGTGCACGACACTATTCAATAAATTCACTACAATTGCATAAACCGAGAAGGGGGTATTGACTATATAACACCTTGTCGATGGCCATTTGGATTTTTATCCGAGTTTTTGAATTGTCATAATTCAACCTTGCACAGGTACCTTTTAGGTGCTTTTTAATAAATCCCGCTCCCACTAATTGAAAATTAACCTTATCGCCTAAAGGATATATAATAGAGCTAAATAGAACAATTTCAACGTCGTAGTCTTTATATTATTGGGGTGAATATTATAGTTTTAGGGTATTGATTTATAAAGCGTTTTTAAAAAATAAAAGAGGTGATTACGATGCAGGTCAAAAAGCGATTTCAAAATATGTTTGATGGCATTATAAAAGCCACCAACCGTTATCCACTAACACTTGCTTTACTTTTAGCGGCTGCCGTTACTAGTGGAATTATCATCCACCAAGATAGAGATCATTATGTACAGTATTTAGTAACGTTTTTAATAGGAGCGCTCTTAAGTACAGTAGCACAACAGATTTACGAACGCTTCTTTACGAAGGAAAGTGAACGCCTACTACTAATGGTCGGTGCTTTAGTTTTAGCAGGCGCATACTTTTTTGCCATCTACCCTGAAGATACTTTCAATATGGAAACGGGTATAAAAACAGGGGTCGCAGTATTTGCACTTCTGATGGCATTCATATGGATACCTTCTATTAAAAGTAAACTAACTTTTAATGAAAGTTTTATGGCAACATTTAAAGCTATTTTTATAACCATCCTATTTACAGGGATTATTGCTAGCGGCATTAGTTTAATCATTTTTGCGGTCGATAATCTATTGTTTTCTGTAGCTGATAATACGATTCCGCAAACATTAAATATCGTCTTTACTTTATTTGCGCCAATCTTTTTTCTATCCATTACACCGCCTTATTTAGGAAAAAAGGATACAGCTTTACCAACTAAGCAATTGGCGCTACGAGAGGAAAAATTGCAAAGCGCTGTCAGTTGTCCTAACAATTTAAGTATCTTAATTTCTTATATTATTATTCCGATAACTGTTTTATATACGGTCATTCTTCTAGCTTATATTCTACTGAATATCGACGGAGATTTTTGGACGAAGAACCTATTAGAACCACTATTGGTGTCGTATGCAATTACCGTTATTGTCGTTTATATTTTAGCAAGTCACCTTGAAAATAAATTCGCACACTACTTTAGAGTAATATTTCCAAAAGTATTGATACCGATTGTTTTATTTCAAACGATTGCCTCTATTGTTAAAATTAGTGAATTGGGCATTACGTATGGAAGGTATTATGTGATTCTCTTCGGTGTCTTTGCGATCATCGCTGGTATCGTATTCAGCTTCATGCCCGTGAGGAAAAATGGTCTAATCGTTGCTGTCTTACTCATTTTTTCAGTCATTTCTATCATGCCACCAGTTGATGCCTTTACGGTAAGCCGTTCAAATCAAATCAGCTTGCTGAAAGGAACATTATTAGATAATAATATGCTGGAAAATGATACGATTTTACCAAATTCAACAATATCAAATGAAGATAAGAAAGTAATTACACAAACCACCAGTTATTTAGAAAATATGGGCTATACCGATAAAATCGATTGGTTGCCCAATAATATCAATTACAATAATAACTTCGAGGAGACCTTTGGATTTACACAAGTTTACGATGAAGTTGAGGAAAACTTGTATCAAAGTCAATTTGTTTACTTAAACTGGGATAAGAGTCCAGTTGTCGATATTGCAGATTATCAACATATGATTAATCTAACAATTCATAATCCGCATGGTTCTGAGGACTCGATTAATATTGAACAAGACGGCTCTACCTATAAAGTATCAAAGGGCTACGACGAAAATAGTGTGATGTCGATTCGTGTATTGAATGAAAATGAAGAAGAATTAATTGTTCTAGACACTGAAAAGATCTTTACTAAAATTCTTAGCAAGTACAATGGAAATGAAATCTCAGTAGAGCAGGCTACAATTACAGAGGAAAACGATAAAGTAAAACTGAGTGTCCTAGCCAAAACCATTGATCGATACGGAGATGAATATAACGCCGATATTTATCTCTTCATCAATATTAAATAAATTTTAGGTACCTGTGCAAGACACTACTCTGAAAATACACTACAATTGCATAAAGAGATTAGGGGATACTGACTGTGTAACACTTTGTCAGTATCCTCTTTGGTTATTTAATCGAAGTCGTGAATAGTCATAATTGCACCTTGCACAGGTACCTCTCAATTGTTTCGTAAATATGTTAGAATATATAAAGGATTGCGAACTAATTGTTGTAATAAATTAACGAAAATATAAATAGGGAAGAAGGGGATTGAAAATGGATGTAAGATACCCAATTGGGAGATTACAAGTTCCTGAACAAGTAACAGTAGAAGGCGTTCAAGAGTGGTTAAAGGAAATCGACACTTACACGAATCGATTAAAAGAAACGGTTGACTCATTAAGTGATGAGGAATTAAGCAGAACATATCGTGATGGTAGTTGGACGGTTCTTCAGCTCGTTCATCACATTGCAGATTCTCAGTTGAATATGTATCAACGTTTAAAGCTGGCATTAACTGATGAGAATCCAGCAGTACCGGATTTCGATCAAGATAAGTGGGCGATTCAACCGGATACGGAGCTTCCTGTAGAAAGTTCTATTAAAATGTTAGAAGGTTTAAATGAGCGCATTGTATATTTGGGAAATCATTTAACTGAAGAGCAATTAAGTCGAGTTTTTACGCACCAAAAAAATGGTGAAATAACAGTTGCAACAAAAGTTGCAAAATTATCTTGGCACCAAGAACACCACTTAGCCCATATAAAAAATGCATTATCAAAATAATAAAAACGGCTTCTTGAATTTAACTTCGAGAAGCCGGTTTTTTTAACCTTACACGTGGTAAATAGTTGTATGCGAATGATACAATTAAATATCACTAGACAGCACTTAAAATTGTTAAAGAGAGCGTGGTGGTTGAATGAAAAAGGTGTGGATTGGGTATAAAAATATACCATTTATAGGTAAGATGACTTTTGGATTTATTTTTGGAATCGCCGTCGGTGTAATTTTGGGGAAAGAAGCAGAAGTATTAAAGCCGCTTGGGACATTGCTAATCAATTTACTGACATTGGTCGCAATTCCAGTAATCTTTTTTACAGTTGTTCTTGCCGTCAATAAAATGAGCGCCTCACAACTTGGACGAATTGGTTGGAAACTGATTTTGTATTATGCGCTAACGACTGCCGCAGCTGTATTAATCGGTCTTGGCCTCGCTTCGTGGTTCGAACCGGGAAAACACTTAACTTTGCCTGACACGATAGTAGATCAACCGACGGCGCCGAACTTTTCGGATGTCTTGTTAAACATCGTGCCGGACAATATTATACTGGCATTTAGTTCAGGAAATGTAATGGGAATCATGTTCCTGGCAATCATTATAGGCGCGGCCATCGCGATTATGAAAAACTCTAAAGATGTTCAAATGAACAAATATGGATTTATGCTAGAAAAATTCAGCAACGCAATGAGTGAACTATTTTATACGATTTTAAGAGGCATATTATTGTATATGCCAATCGGAATTTTTGCCATCAGTGCGTCCGCATTTGGGGGACAAGGTTGGGGTACGTTAAAATCTCTATTTGCATTTGTTGGTGTTTTCTATTTGGGATTATTGTTGCTATGGGTTTTCGTCTACGCCGGCTTTTTACTGTTGTCAGGAACACCTCTTTTGAACTTTTTCAAACAAACGAAAGATGCCTATACAACTGCTTTTTTCACATCTAGTAGCATCGCTTCGTTGCCGATTGCACTGAAGTCCGCTAAAAAGGCTGGCATCTCAGATAATGTCGCAAACTTTGCCTTGCCATTAGGAGCGATATTCAATTCTGACGGTGGGGCGATTCGTATGGGTGTTTCGATTGTTTTCGCTGCAAACATTACGAATCTACAGCTTTCACCACCTGATTTATTCATGATTGTTCTGGTAGGTACTTTGTTGTCGATTGGTACAGCTGGTGTTCCAGCTGCTGGTCTTGTCACACTCGCAGCAGTACTGACGATGTTTGGGCTGCCCCTTGAAATTGTAGCCCTGATTGCAGGCGTTGACGCAATTCTAGGTATGGGCGGAACAGCATCTAACGTAATCGGTGATATTATCGGTGCGGCAGTTGTGGATAAGTCTGAGGAGAAGAGATTGGCTAAATTGGTTTAGTAATAATATTTTCGCCAATGAATCAATCCCATAAAATAAGCAAGGGGATATCGACTATATAACACTTTGTCGATGTCCCCTTGCTTATTTATCCAAAGTCTTATGAAAATTAAAGCCTGGCACTTCGAACAAACTGTTGACTAGAATATTCATTGGTATTAAACGCAATCCACTTTGCCATTTCTCTTTCGACAGCACTATTTTGCCATTCAAACCAGACCTCTGAACATTCACTGCAATGGCTTTCTACGCCAATATTATTATTTAAATCCCTGTGAGTAAAAAGCGTCGTTTTACGACAGATGTAGCAAAATACTTTTTTGTCATCAAGCTCCTCTACTTTACACTCATTATTTCCAAGTTTAAGTGATTTGATTCACGAAACTGGCAATTACTTCCGTGGAATCCACGGAGTATTCCGACTACCCGATCGTATAAGAGTGAATAGGTTTGATTGGATTAGAAGGTATTTGTGACAACTGTGTAGAAACTATGTGCATATGATAGTGATGTATGCGATTTAGCGGAGAAAAGAAGGAGGTTGTTATCATTAAAAAAATGACTTTATTTTTATTGGGACTCGTACCTTTTGTGGTGGGTTTTTTAATGAATTCATGGATATTGCAAAATCAAGATAGTGTTTTACCTTTTAAACTTATCGGATTTATATTTCTAGCATTCTGGGTAACGGTTGGGTTCATAAGTTATAAGTTTGAAAAAACACTTATAAAGTCAGCTGTCATTGCACATTTACCTGCCCTGTTAATGCTTTTATTTATCATGTATCAAGAAATTATTCTTGGTCAATATTGGGCAAATATATTTGGAACGGCTACCCAGATTTATTATTTACCGTTGATCAATATTTCCGCTACTATAGATGGGCTATTTTCGTTCTTAATTCCGGGGGCTAATGGCCTTGGGACGATCGGTTTTATATCTATCTTACTTATGTTTGCTACTTATTATTTAGGATGTTTTGTTAGAAAATCCGTGCAGCGTTCAGGATAAAGAATAGACAGCGGGTTTGATTGAGGGGAAGGGGTTTGGACTAGAGTGAGTCATCATAATCACAAGACTTGTAAGGCGTTCATTTGTTTTCTACTTCTATGGACTTTATTTATTCCTCCATCAATTATGGCAAATGAACTTTCAGGTATAGAGGATAAATTAGAGAGTTATATATTAGAACAAGAGGAGAATATCGCTGGTTTGGCAACGATTGTGCTAGACGGGGATGAAGTCATTTATAAAATGAAGGGTTATGCAAATATAGAGGCGCAAGTTCTTGTTGATGAAGAGACTATTTTTGAGTGGGCTTCTGTGTCGAAAGTTCTTATTTGGATCAGTGTTTTGCAATTAGTAGAAGCTAGAAGGCTTGATTTGGAAACAGATATTGAGATTTACTTGCCACATGATTTCCGTGCGAAAACGACATTTGAGGATCCAATCACGATGCGTCATTTAATGCATCATAATGCAGGATTTGAAGATAGTTATACAGATTTATTGATCCATCGTCCAACCAAGAAAAGGTCATTAAGAAAAGTGCTTGAAGAAGTGGATATCAAACAAGTATTCCCACCGGGTGAGGTTGTTGCTTATTCAAATTATGGAAGTGGTCTCGCTGCTTATATTGTTGAAGAAGTTAGTGGTCTCGACTACGCGGAATATGTGCGGCAACATATTTTTGAACCGCTTCAAATGACAAAAACAGCGATAGATCCTGAACTAGATGATAATATATGGGTGAAAGAGAAGCGGGGAAAGGTGCAAGGCTATTCGAACGCATTGCAATTAATTGAACCTAACTTTTACTCGCTTCCCATGTATCCAGTAGGAAGTGCGATGGGAACAGCCCGTGATCTACAAAAGTTATTGCAAGCATTATTGACTGAGGATGGAACGCCTTTATTTAAGAATGAAGACACGATTGACTTCATGTTTGAACCCACATTGTATTATCCGGAAACCAATATCCCGAGGGGTGCAAACGGTTTATTTTATTTGCTGTCGAAGAATCAGCATGTATTTGGTCACGGTGGGAATTCTCTTGCTTTTAGCGCCTCTTTTTATGTAGATAGAAAAGAGCATATTGGTGTTTTGGTGCTGACGAACGTTAAAAATGAGTTTACGTTCACACAGGGAATTCCTGAAATTGTTTTTGGTGAATATGAACCTGCTGAAAATGACATAAACTTGGAAACTTCATCCCAATGGGGAGGTATTTATGAGACGGCACGGTTGCCAAGACACGGATTTAGTCGCGTGCATGGATTATTTTTGAGAGGCCATACGAAACAGAGTGGGCCGCATGATTTAAAGATTAACGACTTGTTTTATTCACAGCTCGAACCAAGCATTTATAAAACGGAAGACGGTTTGAGTATGCATAGTTTAGATGTGTATACAAAACATCCGCTCTTTAAAAAGATGTTATCGAATACCTATTCAGATTTGCTTTACGTTCCTTATTATAAACACTCCCTGGAGTGGGCTGGAATAATTTTAGGACTACTCTCCGTATTATTTTCGTTCATTTATATTATCATCACGACTTTCAGAAGAATATGGAATAAGAAACACTTAAACAAACTACTTTTTGCACAAAACCTTTTAAATCTACTGATGTTTACGAATGTTCTTTGGATCTTTTATAAGACCTTATCGATGGTGAGTTATTCATTTCTAAAGCCATTTTTAACTTTAAATCTTATTTATATATTCATCGCTTTTGTCAGTAGTGGGTTATTAATATTTGGAGTAAAAAGTAAAAAGTTGTCAAAATTTGAAAAACTAATTTGGTTGATGACGATTGTTCTTACAGGTGTTTTATGTGCAAATGTTTTGTATTGGGAATTTTATTTTTAGATATAACCTTCTACTATCCCAAGCAGCGATGTTTATCTTCCGCCTTAGAGAGGTAAACTATAATATCGTTAAAAATAGGGAGTTGTTTTATATGGATGCAAAAAAATCTGCACTAAAAATCTTAAAAGAAAGCTTTGTCGGAACGATGGCAACCATTCAACAGAACAAGCCACACTCACGTTATATGACTTTCTTTAGTGATGAATTTACGCTCTACACAGTAACATCCAAACAAACGCAGAAGGTGGATGAACTTGAAGCGAATCCGCATACGCACATCTTAATCGGCTATGAAGGGAAGGGTTTCGGGGACGACTATCTTGAAATTGAAGGAACTGTGACAATTTCATCCGACGAAACAATGAAAGAGAAAGTATGGAATAAGCTTTTGAAACCATGGTTCAGCGGTCCTGAAGATCCTAATCTCGTCATTTTAAAGGTTTCACCTGACGCAATCCGTTTAATGAATAAAAAAGGTGAAGAACCAAAAGTCATTGAATTCTGAGTAGAGGGTGCCGGCAATCCGCTGGTACCTTTTTTTAATTCTAATTAGCGTTAATTTTTCTGCTATACAATTTCAAAGTTCGAGGTTCAAAGTTCGAGGTTCAAGGTTCAAACAAATAAGGTATGCTGTACTTTATATGATGAATGATACTCACAAGTAAAGTAGGGATTATAATGCGATTATGGCATGAAGACATGTTAATGGAGTTGCCGCGTCAGCAATTGCTCGGGCAACACCGAGAATGCTGCGCGTTACGAGGATTCGGCTGGAACAAAAAACATGCGACGGTGAATTATATATTCAATTATTCACCTTATAAACTTTATCAATACCACATGAAAGTGATCAAGGAAATGCAACGCCGCGGCTATAAAAATGATCCGCTATGGGAAAACGCGACCTATCGTGGGAAACAATGTCCGCCATATGAGGAAGTTGTAATTGAGAAAGCCAGTAGCCCCATTTATCTAGAACATGATGACGCCTATATGAAAGAATGCCTCAATAATCTTGCTGAAAAGGGTATTCACCTTAATTAGAGGTACCAATTAGAGGTACCTGTGCAAGACACTATTCAATTAATTCACTACAATTGCATAAAGTGAAAAGTGAATGCCACTATAGAAAGCTTTTATAATGTCTAAATGTATATTTAACTGATTTCCTAAATAGTCATAATTGCACCTTGCACAGGTACCTCTTAAATGTACCTATATACTATCTGAAAGGATGATAAAGTGGCGGGAAGAAAAGATGAAATCATTTTACGAGGGCTAAAAGAAAATAATCTTAAAAATATTAATCTCAACATACCAAAAGAAAAGATTAATGTATTTACTGGTCTTTCAGGCTCGGGGAAGAGCTCGGTTGTTTTTGATACATTAGCAACTGAAAGTAGACGGCAAATGACGATGAACTATCCGCTCTATGTCAGAAATCAGATGCCCAGATACGAAAGACCGCATGCCGATTTGATGCAAAACTTAAGTCCGGTTGTGGTAGTGGAGCAAAGGCCGATAGGGGGGAATTCTAGGTCAACGGTGGGTACGTATATGGATATACATCCATTGATTAGACTTTTATTCTCTCGGATAGGAACGCCGCTAATAGAATCGGCCACGGATTTTTCGAGCCAAAGTTCCTTCGGTAAATGTCCGGAATGTAATGGATTCGGGGAGGTAGTTGCCCCTGATATAAATAAGCTGGTCGATTTCGATAAGTCGCTTCAAGATTATGCAGTGAAGTTTAAGCCATTATCGCCTTCAGGTTGGCAAGGCAGATGGATGATGACAGGTGGATTATTTGATCCAGATAAACCAATAAAGGACTATTCAGAGGAAAAACGCCAACTACTTTTATATGGACCTCCAAAAGGTGAAAGAGTGTTTGCACCGTTTCATACAAAAAACGGTCCTCAAGATCATGAGTGGGATGGTTTATTTCCAAGATTTGTACGCCTTTATATCAATCGAGATGTCTCAAAGCTGAAGCAAGTGTCACAAGATGATGTTTTATCAGTATCAACACATACATTATGTCCAACCTGTCTAGGTTCAGGCTTAAATCCAAAAGTATTAGCCTGTAAAATAAATGGATTGAATATCGCAGAATACGATCAATTAGAACTAACAGAATTACTCGAGGAACTAACGAAGATAACTGATCCATTGGGGACATCTATCGCACTGCAAGCAATCCCGCATTTAAAACAACTCGTTGAAATGGGATTAGGCTATTTGAGTCTATCAAGGAAAATGGGCACCTTGTCCGGCGGTGAAGCACAAAGGGTAAAAATCGCCCGTCATTTAGGGAGCAGTCTGAACAATATAACCTACATTTTCGACGAACCAAGTGCTGGCCTTCATCCGGAAGAAGTAGATATGTTAATCCGGATGCTAAAAAGCATAAGGGAACACCATAATACCGTAATCGTTATCGAACATGATTTGTCAGTCATCAAAGCGGCGGATGAAATAATAGAAATGGGCCCAGGTGCAGGTGCTAGCGGCGGCGAAGTTGTCTATCAAGGAAAATTAGATGGATTGAAAAACGCTAACGCCGTGACAACTTTAAATCATAAGCTGAAAATAAACAAACAACCAAGGGAGATTAATAAATATTTTACAATTAAAAGAGCAAGTCAAAATAACTTGAAAAATATCAGCGTCAATATCCCGGGAAATGTTTTAGTATCGATATGTGGTGTATCCGGTTCAGGTAAAAGTTCCTTAATGATGGAAGCGTTTACGGAAAATTATCCAGAAACGATTATGGTGGGACAAGGCCGGATAGGAATCTCTAGCCGTTCAACGTTAGCCACATATATGGGAATCATGGATGATTTTCGCGCAATTCTTTCAAAAGAAACAGGTCAACAAGCAGGTCTATTTAGCTTTAATTCCACTGGGGCTTGTCCATACTGCGAAGGAAAAGGTGTTACAAAACCAGATGTAGCATTTGCGGATCCAGTGACAGTTACCTGTGAAGCGTGTAATGGACTTAGGTATTCGGACGAAGCATTGTCGTACCGATATCGGGGGAAAAATATCGCAGAGATTTTAGAATTAACAATCGACGAGGCTATGGAATATTTTAACTCGCCCAAGATCTTAAACAGAGTGAATACGCTAAAAGATGTAGGATTGGGCTATTTAACGTTAGGTCAAACGACAAGTTCCTTAAGCGGTGGAGAAGTGCAGCGTCTAAAACTTGCTAGTCACTTACACAAAAAAGGTCAAGTCTACTTATTAGACGAACCGTCCTTAGGATTGCACAGGGAAGATAACGGCAAGCTTTTGGAAGTATTTCAACGTCTTGTAAACCAGGGTAATTCCGTTATCATTATTGAGCATAATTTAGATTTTATAGCAGCAAGTGACTGGGTAATTGAATTAGGTCCAGGCGGAGGGAAAAAAGGTGGCCATATTATATTCGAAGGGGAGCCGGAAAAGATGTTGAATGCGAAAACATTGACCGCGGGTTGGTTAAGAGACGGTGTTGGGGAATTTTTCACGTGAAGTACACTTCGTTAGTGTTGGTGGCGCTTACAATTTGAGCGCCACATTTCGTAATGCGAAATGTTTTTTGAACAAGTTATATTAAAATATGTTTTGATTAGAAAAAGGGTGATTTTATCCGCTGCGACAGTTGTTGTCTCGGCAGATAAACACACTGCTTTTTTTGTTTCTGATGAATCAACAGTATACTGACATTCCTCCTCCCCCCTAGCTAGCAAATTGTCTTCTTCCCCCGATTAGACTTGCAAACGCTTAATCTTGTTTAACATTCACTGAAACAAAAAAAGAAACATTAGAATAACGAAAGGATCTGATTGAATGCAATCTGATATTACTGCAGATCTCAAATTACGAGAAAGAGACTTACGAGAGAAAGAGCGGAAAGAAAAAGTTCCGCGAGATAGAGATTTGTATAGGAAGAAAGAACCGATTGGTGACTATTCATTTGATCGTGTGCCTCGTGAAGATCGTAAAATGGGATGGGTGAGCATTACCAATATCACTTTCGGCATCGCGACTGCCATTTTCTACTTTCAGATGGGAAGCGTCATGGCGCTACAATTCGGAGCAGCCAATGCTATCATCTCCGCAATTTATGCCATTATCGTGGCAGGCATCCTTGGAAGCTTTATCGTTTATTTGTCGGCAAAATCCGGCATGAATGTCAACTTATTATCCCGCGGAGGATTCGGTTACATAGGAGCCTCATTAACCTCATTAATCTACGCTTCGAACTTTATTATGTATTGTGCCTTTGAAGGCATGATTCTAGTGGCTGCAGTACATGCTTACTTCCCTGCTATCCCTGTATGGGTCTTGATTGTCGTATTTGGTTCGCTGGTTATTCCGTTAAATTGGTTCGGTATTAAACAATTGGACAAACTTCAGAAATGGTCCTTACCGATTTTCTTTATCTTCCTAATTACGGCGATTGTCTTCACATTCAACCGGACATCGCTATTTGACGGAAACTTCTGGACTTATATGCCTGAAGGTGTTCAAATCGGCGGAACAGCATTGTTATTATGTATCGGAATGCAACACGGTATTATGGGACTAACCGCGTTGATTGCATCGGATTACGCGCGTTTCTTGAAGCCTAAAGATTTAAAAGTTGGTTCAATCGCTATCGGCTTTATTCCGCAAATCTTCTGTTTTGGCGTAATGGGTGGCCTAGGGATTTGGTTCGGAGTTACACTCGGTGAATCAAACCCGGGTGTTTACATCGTTACATTGTTAGGGCTCGGTGGTGTATTGTTTACGGTGCTGACGCAGGTTCGCATCAACGTGACCAACATTTATAGTAGCTCATTGTCCTTGTCGAGCTTTTTTGAGAACATTTTCGGATTTAGTTGCATCAATGATTCTTATGCTCGGCGGCATTGTCGACCATCTCGGCACCGCAATGACTTTCCAAGGGGTTGCGTTGATGAGTTGGGCGGCGGTTTTAGTGACCGATGCACTGGTTCTCAAGAAGTGGCTGAAAATCGGTCCACTCTATTATGAATCAAGACAAGAAAATTTATATAAATGGAATCCAGTCGGCGTTATATCGTTGACTGTTCCGGCTGTGATGGGAACAATTGCAGCGCTTGGCTATATGGGCACATTCCTTCAGAGTACGGCAGCATTCTTCGCAGCGATACTGGCAGCGATTCTGACAGTTATTCTGGGAATCACGACAAGAGGTCGTTATTATATTAAACGAGAAGCAAATGATATCCCGAAAGAAGATTGGATTGCCTAAAAGTTGTATAAATAAATGAAAGCCAATCAAGTTTAACGACTTGATTGGCTTTCTTTAATTAGAAACACTTTGTGTAAGGTTCTGGTAGAGCACCTTTATACTATATTTATTTTACTTATTGCATTATTAGTAATATACTAGCCTTGTTCAGAATTAAATGAGAATTCCACTAAAGTATCACACATAATTATCAAGGAGGCTATCAAGATGACAAAAGATCGTTATCAACAAGGTTTAGACAAATTAATGGAACTTACTACACCCGACAGCGACAATCCAACCGGCCATATGGATATTGGCGAGGGATTCAAGGATGTTGCGCCGGATTTAAGTAAGTTTGTCGTTGAATTTGCTTTTGGAGACATTTATTCGCGTCCAGGATTGGATAATAAACAAAAAGTTCTTACCACGATTTCAGCTCTCGTTGCACAAGGCACACCGCAGATAGAGATGCATGTAAAAACAGGTCTGACAGTAGGTTTAACACCGGAAGAAATAGTCGGTTGTATTATGCACCTTATCCCGTATACAGGATTTCCGCGTGCCTTGAATGCATTAAAAGCTGCTCAAAAAGTGTTTGAAGAAAGTGGTATATCAGTCGCAACCACCGATGATTGAATAGATTTTTTCCATGGTTCTTATCAGCGGTTTGTAAGCTTTTAAAAGCGTCAAAAAATAGGTACCTGTGCAAGACACTATTCAATAAATTCACTACAATTGTATAAATGGGGAAGAGGGTATCGACTATATAACACTTTGTCGATATCCTTTTGTTTATTTATCCGAGTTTTCGAATTGTCATAATTGCACCTTGCACAGGTACCTTACTTTGTAAATTAGACTGTGACTTTATATTTTGTTATCCGTCTATAGGATGAACAACAAAATGCAAGAAAGGGGTGAGTGATTTGCCAGATACAAAGGAGGAATTTACGAATTGGTATCATCTTTATAGTGATTCGATATTTAAGTATATCTTGATGATGATTAACGATTATCATCAAGCTGAAGATTTGACCCATGATACGTTTATTAAAGCTTATAAAAACCTCCATACCTTCCAAAAAAAGTCGAAACCTAAAACTTGGCTATTCAGCATTGCACATAATAACACAATCGACTATATCCGAAAACAAAAACCTATAAAGATTTTCCAAGAAATTTTTCAAACATTGAAGGACTCCGCACCTTTAACAGAAGATATTTTGGAGGTCAGGGAAAGTTCAATTGAGTTGTATAAAGCGTTAAGTCGATTAAAGTCCTCCTATCGTGAGGTCATCATTCTCAGGAAAATAAAAGAGTTTAGTATCAGGGAAACCAGCGAAATTTTAAATTGGTCGGAAGGTAAGGTTAAAACAACGCTTTATCGAGCAATTCCCGCTTTAGAAAAGGAACTGTTAAAGGAGGGATTTTTAAATGAAAAACAAATCTAAGGATATGTCTTACTTCGATGAACAACTAAAACAATTAGATAAAGATATTATTTGGGATGAGAAGAGAAAAAGCACACTTGAAAATAAAGTTTTATATTCGATGAACAGTAATCGTTATAAATCCAAACCAAAATTACTCACAGGCTTAAAATATGCTATGAACATTGGAATAATGGTTGTTTTATTGTTGTTTGGCTATTACTTCGTATCAAATAGCATCGCCCATCAAAGTGAAGAAGGTTTAACAGGTAACGAGGGAAATCAAACAAATCATAATCCAGTCATTAAGGATGATGATATGCAAATAAACAATCCGAAAAATGATGAAAATCAAGTGGAGATTCATACTGGCACATCCGAAACAGTCATTAGAAAAGTGGAAGGCATGGATCAGGAAATTAATGTTATTAATTATCTAATACAACCTTATGGTATCGCTTATAAATTTGACGAAGCTTTCGGAGTTCCCGAGGTGAGCAATAACAAAATAACTTATTTAACCGAATATGATTATAAGATAACAGTAGAAATGATTGAACACACAAACCTTGAAGAAGCAATTTCAATTGTAAAAGAACGATTTGAGACAGAAGGATATGAGGAAATTTACGAATTGGAAAGCATACCGGTTGAAGAGAATGGTTTGATTGGGAAAATGCAATTCTTTGGTGACAATCCAATGAAAGGATTTATTGCTTATGAGATTGAAGAACATGCACTAGTCATTACTTTTCAATATCCAATTGAAGGTGCAGATGCGATGAATCCCATTTTAGAAAACTTGCGACAGACAATTAACGTACAATAATTATTTGGCCTTAAAGGCTCCTCAGTAGTTAATAAAACTTTTGAGAGGCCTTTTTTCATTTTGGAATTTACGAAATAGTTTTTTGGGGGGAGATAGTCTGTATGGGGAATACTAAAATAGCCGCTGTCTACATAATATACAAAGTACTTTGTAATTGATTCTAGCGGAAAAGGATTGCACTTCCGACGACAACTCATCATATAATAAAAAACGTGGCATAGAATAAAAAAGGACTGGGCAATTTATCACTCAGTCCAACAAATAATAAAATGTAAGACAAAATCATGGTCGACTTTACGCATCGTCCAACGGTGTAACTTGTTAAAATCAAAAAACATTTGGCCGAGAAGAAAGAAGTAGTTGTCCATAACTCTGCCGATGGGGGGCTATTACTCCTTCCGTGATAAGAAAATGATAACTGACAACGACACCGACATAAAAGCAATCCATGCACCAGATAGTATTAGGAGTAGGCTTAGTGTTTCGTATGTTGTCATTGGTATTCACCTCCTTTCAATTGGAAGTGCTCAACAAGCAGACATGCTATCTCCGTAAATGAACTGAAATCTAGATGCAGTTGGCTGTGTGGGGATTTATATAGTTAGCCCCACTATTATGTATATGCATAATCAATATGTATATGTACAATCAGTATGTATATGCTTAATTTTAAGAGGAAATTCCGGAAAGTTATTGGGGGCAACCCTTAATGGATCTTATCCTACAATCGTCTCAGAAACATGAATTCTAAATCCATTATAAACCAATATTTGTCCACCCTTATGGAAACCATACCACATACAGACTATTCAGTCTAATCAATTATGAATATATGGAATAAAAGGTTCAAAAGCCTTACCACTAAAGGATTAACTCTAGTTCTTAACTGCTATAGAGGTTGTGACAATAAAATAATTTTTCCTCCAGTAGTTCACGATACCTACTGCGATTGAATCTTTCCTAACCTACTTTGTGTAGCGGTTTCTAAATGCGCATTCAATAGAAAAGAATTAAGTCAAGTGTGAGATTTCTATTTATTGTCTATGAATTAAGTTATCTAGGTCGGTGAATGCTGCTAGAAGTGAGTTGTTACGCTTCTATTCGATAATTATCATGCATATATAAACGAGACTTAGAATAATAATTGAATAAGTGTTTGAACATTCAGTCCTAAAATGGTAGACTATAAGAAGTACCAATGGTCGATATTGCATATGCTCCAACTGTGTAAATAGTTGGATATAAATGCATTTGGCCGAGAAGGAAGAAGTAATCGTCCATACATCTGCCGATGGGGGGCGGTTACTTCTTTCTCTATTATTTCCAGGTGCCTGCGAGTGAAGCTATTAAGTTAATTAACTACAATTATATAAAAAGAGAAAGGGGATATCGACTATGTAAGACTTAGTCGATATCCCCTCTTTATTTATTCGAAGTTTAATGATTTCCTTAGACAAGAAAAGTGTCGGGTGGCTGTTCACTTCGTATAGAAGATAAAGTTTAAATCTATAATGTAGAAGGAGTTTCATGGCAGAGTGAAGAATATCTGGAAGAATATATTGAAAAAAGTAAGCTTAGGAGGATATTATGGGTAGATTAGTTCATTTTGAAATTCATGTAGAAGACATGGATCGTGCGAAGAAGTTTTATGGAGAGGTCTTTGGTTGGAAATTTGAAGATTGGTCTGAATATGCGGGGATGCAGTATTTTGGAGCGGTAACTGGTGATAATAGTGTTCCAGGAATTGACGGTGCATTAATACAACGTAAAGGTCCTGCGCCAGAAATTGGACAACCTATGAATGGTTTTTCTTGTACAATGGGCGTCGAGGATTACGATTCAACTGAGAAAAGAATTCTTGAACTTGGTGGCAAGGTTGCATTGCCAAAATATGCGTTGCCTGGTATGGCCTGGCAAGGGTATTACAATGATACCGAAGGAAATATAATCGGTATTCATCAAGCAGACGAGAATGCAAAATAGTATTATAGTTTATTAGGTATCTTTACCAAAACTGCATTCAATCGATTCGTTATAATTGCATAAAACGAGAGGGGGTATCGACTATATAATAACAAAGTCGATACCTCTTTTTGTTTTACCATACATAATGGGTATTTATTTTTATTCCCGTTTTATTAGCAGCTGAATTTGTTGATTATCTGACAAACAACTACTCAACTATCGTAATAATTGGCGGATTAACATACTTGAAAAGATTTACACCATCTTCTTCTGCAGCTTTTGCTTCTGGGCTAGCAAATGCTTCCGTTAGCTTTTCCATATTTTCAAATTCTAGTACTGTAATCAGGTATAAGTCGAGATTTGTATTTTGAGACTGAATAACATGATGCACGGAATTGTTGGTGATATTTGGTATCTTTTTACCTAAAGGAACATGTACATCAAAATAATACTTTTCGAATCCAACTTTGTCCATCGGTTGTTCGTACATAATAATCATTTTAGCCATGTAGTAAATCCACTCCCTTGTCATGATCTTATGTAATATATTCTACTTTCATCCTACGTATTCACCATTGAATTCAGCGGAACGGGGCGGAACTACTAACGAAATATTGGTGCCTGTGCAAGAAACAACTCAGTTAATTCACTACAATTGCATAAAGTGAAAAGGGATATCGACTATATAACACTTTGTCGATATCCTTTTGTTTATTTATCCGGGTTTTCGAATTGTCATAATTGCACCTTGCACAGGTACCTATTATCAGATATCTAGAATAATGAGTCACCTAGCTGCTTGAGTGAATATGTTGATATAAAAGATTAGATAGGAGTGGTGAGCGTGTATGTAAATAATCCATATCGCAATAGACGACCGGAAATCGTAAGCGGTGCATACGGTGATGTGAATGGTGACGGGATAATAGATTACGTTTATTTGACGGCAGTAAAGTCGACAGATCCTTCGAGTCCATATGTAGAGCAAATCACATTAAATATTCAAGATGGTGTAACAAAAAAAGTTTATACCATTGCACTGAATGAAAATGGCGATTCGGGATATCAACCCACTTTGTTCCTTGGTGATTTTACTAAGGATGGTATCATGGACATTTTAATTTCCATTGATTCGGGTGGATCTGGTGCATTTACGTTTAATTATATTTATTCATTCGTTAATAACCAAGCTAAGAAATTGTTTGACTTCGATCAATATAATATGCTAAATCAGTATACGGTCACTTATTTAGATCAATATAAAATTAATGTAAAAAGTTTGGCGACAGGTCAATCGTTTTTAATTGCCATTAATGGCAGAGGTGCCGATTATCTATCACAAATTTACAATAAAAATGGAACTTTAAAAAAACCGATTACAGGGATGGCTGATGGAGTTAGCGGATTCTATCCAGTGGATATGGACCGCGATGGTGTGTATGAAATACAGGCTTATCAAAAAATTAGCGGGCTTTACCACGCAGATTCGTTTGGCTATGTGATCAATACATTGCAATGGGATGGACAAAAGTTTGCAATTTGGCAGCAGTGGTTAGCAATTTTCGGAAACAATTAACCCAAACTTTATACGAACGCACCTATTTACTAGGCGAAGAAATAAATATTGCGTAAGAGAAACGATTGACATACAATATCAATATAATTAAATCGAAAGTGAAGTAGTAAATAACATACAATATTACTTTTACTGGTGGAGGGATAATATGGTTGATTTTTTCGCAACGCTCAGTCCGGTGAACCAGGCATTGATCGCCACCTTATTCACCTGGGGGATGACCGCGATTGGGGCTGCTTTAGTATTTACAACAAAGAAAGTCAACCAAAAACTAATGGACGGAATGTTAGGGTTTGCAGGGGGCGTCATGATTGCAGCGAGTTTTTGGTCGCTGCTTTCACCTGCAATTGATATGGCAGAAGCTGGTCCTTTTCCAGCCTGGTTTCCAGCTGCTGTTGGATTTTTACTAGGTGGATTTTTCCTATGGTTGGCTGACAAGGTCATTCCTCACGTGCATCCAACTTCTCCAATGAATAGTGCTGAGGGAATAAATCCTGAAAATAAGCGACGGAGCACGCTCCTTGTTTTTGCCATCACGCTTCACAACATACCTGAGGGACTAGCAATTGGTGTTGCCTTTGGTGCTGTCGCTGCAGGTTTCCCATCGGCTACTTTACCGGCTGCAGTTGCTTTAGCGATTGGAATAGGGATTCAGAACTTACCAGAGGGCACAGCCGTATCAATGCCTTTGAGAAGAGATGGAATGTCTCGACGAAAAAGCTTTTTATATGGGCAGTTCTCAGGAATGGTTGAGCCTATTTCAGCCGTAATTGGCGTACTTGCGGTTACATTCATGACGCCACTCCTCCCATTTGCTTTAAGTTTTGCAGCAGGGGCGATGATATTTGTAGTTGTTGAAGAGGTTATTCCAGGTTCACAAGAAAATGGAAATAGAGATCTAGCATCGGTGTGTCTTATGCTTGGATTTACGGTAATGATGATATTGGATGTGGCTTTTGGATAAATACGTTAAGATTATTAATTAGTTTTAACCAAACTGTTTTGTAAAACTTATACTTATGCGTTAGATCAACGATGCCTTGTAAAAGACTCTGACACTAGACCTGTCAGGGTTTTTTTAAACGCAGTGAAAAGCACTCTCTTACTAGTTTGCATACGATAACAGTAGAAAGAACATAAAAAGGAAGTGAACTAGATGTCGAAGGGCCTGCAAACGCTGCTAACACAAACGCCTGAGGAAGGTTTTAAATTAGCGGTTAAGCTCGCACAAAAAGGAATAGAAGTTACACAGCCTTCTGAAGAAATCAGAGAAATGTTGCGTCCTGTTTATTCTAGAAATGCGGATAGCTTAACGGCAGCTTCACAAGTAGTTGCCATCCATTTTCAAACGGTTGCTTTTGCCAATAACTATTGGAATTGAATACGAAGTATACAAAGCTATGTTGATCCCATAGAGACAAATAATAAATGATTCTAATTAGCGTTTTTCTTGATAATTAGAGTCATTTTATTTTTGTCTCTTTTTATGATTCGAAAAATCAAATGTTGATTGACGGAAGTACAGTCAATTGTTTTATTAGATCTATGTATGTAAACCATTAAAGATGTTAAGGGTATTACCAAAACGGATTTATCATTTCTTTCGTCCAAATAATTACTAATGAATTATGAAAACCTATTATTGTACGATAAGCAAAGTACTGTTGTCAACCATAAAACTTGCGATTTTTCAGAAAATATGGTATTATGTAGTTATAAGTGCTATTACGACGGCATACTTTAAACGTGCGCATTCTTTCCGGACAGAATTTGAGTGCGGTTTTTTAATTTTAAAACATGTTTTATGCCCAGTATATTATATAAGGAGCGTGTGTTAATGAATTTAATTAATGAAGAAATTACACATAAAGTGTTTGGTGAAGGGAATATCGTGGATCATGTGGATTCTGTCATCACCATTGAATTTAATGAGGATATTAAAAAGTTCGTCTATCCGGATGCTTTTCAAACATTTATCACACTAAATGACCAGAGTACCGCAAAAACTTTCGAAAAAGTCTTTTTGCAAAGGGAAAGGGAAGAAAGAGCACTTGAGTTAAAACTTGAAGAAGAAAGAGAGCGACAAGTGCTTGAACAGCAACGTAAGGAGAAACTAAAGAACCATAAAATTCATGAAAGTTCACAAGTTGTTTTCTGGTTGGATGATGAAGAGCAACAAAATGTATTTATCGATTGGCAAGCATCCACTGGCCAAGTTCAAAGTGGGAAAAATGAAGGTCAACCAAACAGGGCGGCTCGTACGCGTCCGAACAGTGCAGGTCTACTGACTGCCAGAAAGGCTGATCAACCAGAAACAGAAAGACAAATTCTCGGACTCTTCATGGTGAATGAAACATTTTCCGGTAATTTAAGCGAAGATGAAATGATCCCATCACATGCGGAATTCAGAATCGAACTTACGGATCCAGAAGCAGAGAAAATGCTTTTCTGGAATTACTATATCAATAAGAACCATCCTCATCGCACTGCGTGGAATACTGGTAAATACCGTTACTTTGATAATATAATGACTGCTCAAATCTTAAAAGATCTGATTGCATTGAGAACAGATGAAGAGCAAATCAAAGAGGCTGAAAACTTTTTGGAATACTTCTGTCAAATGAATGCTCTTGACATGGATGACATTCCAGAAGCGAGCGGCTTTATAAAGCAATAACCAGAAAAAATTCCTATCCACTGTCCTAACCACCATTTGTTAGATTTTCGTCTGAACAGACGAATTAACCTGTATGTTAAACCTTCATCAATAGAAAAGAAGCCGCTTGAAAAGTCGACTGTAACTGACTTTCTAAGCGGCCTTTTTATATTTAGAAAGGTCCTTGCTATTCAAAATAAGTTTATGAAAGGGAGGAATCACGTGGATTCAATGACCTTTTTAGTACGATTAATTCATAAGGGTTAATCTGGGTAAATTCTCCGGGAATTTCTTCGGTTTTTGTCTGTCCGGGCAAATGATTGGTTGCTAGGACTTCCCATTTACCTGATGAAGGCAGGTGAAGTTGCCAATGTTTATTGGTTGGATTCATATAAATCGCAAAGTCATCATTGTCTCCAAAGAGTGTAAAGCCGAAAACAGGTGCGGGTGTATTTAAAACTTGGAATCGTTTTTCAATCTCCTGCTTGGAGCGAAGGCGGAAGATACGATACCTTTTTCTGATTGCGATGAGTTTTTTTATGAATTGTATGTGCTTATCTTCCGCTTCCCGCATCTTCCAGTCTAATTGGTTGATGTGGTCGCCGGAAATATAGCTGTTCTCATCACCTTGCTTACTTCTAAACCATTCCTGACCGGCATGTAGAAATGGCACGCCTTGACTTAATAAAGTGATACCGGAAGCCAGCTGATGCATTTTCCTTCTATCGTCTAAACTAGCCTTTGCATTGGTCAGTTGAAGACGGTCCCAAAGTGTATGGTTATCATGACATTCTACATAATTAATCGTCTGGTTTACTTCGGAGACAAACGGAGCCCCAAATTTCTCTAAAACAGATCCTGAAACAAGATGTGGCATCCGTTCGATAAATCGACCATCTCCATTGATATATCCTTTATCGTGGGCGTCAAATAAGTTTCCCTTTACGGAATCCCGGAAATAATCATTAAAGAAACGTATGTCCTCTAATTGGTTTGCGTTATAGGAAGTTGCTTTCATTTCAGCAGGCAAGGCAGTGGGGAGGTCCCATCCTTCCCCGAGAAGCATAATTGGCGTTTCTTCCCTGGTGCAGCGATCGCGAATTTTCTGCATGATTTCAATGTCCATCGTGCCCATCAGGTCAAAACGAAATCCATCAACGCGGTATTCTGTAAGCCAAAAGTCTATCGTATCCAAAATGAATTTTTGAGCCATATTCTTTTCTGTCGCAAAATCATTGCCTACCCCCGTACCATTACTCAAATTTCCATCCGTATGATAACGGAAATAATAGCCAGGAACTAATTTTTCAAAAGCAGATTCTTCCATTACGAACACATGATTATAAACGACGTCGAGAATGACCGCTATGTCTGCTTGATGAAATGCTTGAATCATTTCTTTGCATTCTTTTATTCTTGAGACAGGATTTTCGGGATCAGTGGCATAACTGCCTTCTGGTACCTGAAAATAGAGTGGGTCATAGCCCCAATTATAATCTTTTTCCGGTTGCCGCTCGTTCACACGGGCGAAATCATTAATTGGTAAAATTTGTACGTGGGTACAGCCTAGTTCCTTAATATAAGAAAGCCCTGTTGAAAAGCCGTTTTTAGTAGCTGTATTTGTTTCGGTCAACCCTAAGTATTTCCCTCTATGATCAATACCTCCGGCTTTCTGAATCGTAGCGTCTCTAACGTGCAGTTCATAGATGATTGCATCCTGTAAATGTTGCTGTTTAGGTCTGATATTTTTTGTGAAATTCGTTGGATTGGTCTTTGATAGATCGACGACAACACTTTTTTCGCTGTTGACAAGCAATGCTTTCGAGTAAGGGTCATTTACGTGAATGGTTTGTCCATTGACAGTCACTTCGTATTGATAAGGGGTACCGTGCCAATTTCCAGAAATTTTACTGGACCAAATTCCGCTCAATCCACGTTTTAGCGCATAGATTTGCTGGTCAAGACAGAGCTTTACACAAGTTGCTGTTGGAGCCCATACGGAAAAAATGGTTGCTGTTTCTTCATATATAGCTCCTAATTCGGTATCTAAGCAGGAATACCGTTGCTCAAACCAGTCTGTTCGAACAATTGCGCGCGGATAGACGGGGAAGCGGGTTTTCCCCCACTTCAAAATTAGGTTTTCTCCCAGTGGTAGTACATCAACGACTGTCATACGTACAGTAGTCGCATCGATTGAATGACTCAGTTCTACAGGGAAATACTGGTCCATAGCCGCCCAGTAAATAACAGGTGGCTTTGCTTTCTTCATGATAGCGTCTATATTTGGAGCTTCTACCGTTAACACAAACACGTCATCGATCCATGCCGCAAAATTCTTCATAAAATACCACCTCATCTATGCAATTCTTCTAATTAGTATATGATTCTATCTTTGTTATTGGAAGTTATCCGTTTTTATAAAGCTGTTTTGGCTGTCTAATATTACAGGTTACAGTAAAAATGTCGAAAAATGTAGTTTTTTGTTCAGACAATTCAAAAGATTTTTTTGAGTAAGTGTTGTATACTATAGTGAGAATAGAATAAATATGTAGCAAACTTAATAAATTCACAAAGACAAGGTACTACTTTTTCGCTCGTTAATTGAGAGTATGGTTAATTTCCCTGTCTTTTAAACTGAACTATTGGAAAAAATATATTATTGGAGATTGATTATTTACCAATATTTCTTTTTGAGAATCAAATTGTATGTTACATCATGGGAGGCAGACGAATGGATTACGATATTTCAGAAGAAGATCTATTTTTATTTCATCAAGGTACGAATTACTTTAGTCAAAAATTATTGGGGTGCCATCCCATCGAATGGAAAGGAAAAAGTGGTTATCGCTTCGGGGTGTGGGCACCGAATGCAAGTGACATTCGAGTTGTAGGTAATTTTAACTTATGGAATGGAAACGAACATGGGTTAAAACGGATTACAGCAGCTGGACTTTGGGTTGGTTTTTTTACAGATATTCGTGAAAATAGCGCCTATAAATACGAAGTACATTCACAAAATGGCACGACAGTTATGAAAGCAGATCCATATGCACTAGAATCCGAGATTCGGCCAGCTAATGCATCGATCACGCCAACCGTTTCTAGCTATGAATGGAATGATCAGCAATGGCAGAAAGAAAAACAAACGTTAGATCCTTTTGCTTCACCGATTTCCATTTATGAAGTGCACCTAGGATCGTGGAAGACCAAACAAAACAATCAATTGGAGGAATGGGAAACAAAAGACGCAAGTGATTTTTACACATATCGCGAACTGGCGGAAACATTAATCCCTTATGTTAAATCACTAGGCTACACGCATATAGAACTCATGCCACTTGCTGAACATCCATACGATCCATCGTGGGGGTATCAAATCACTGGCTACTTTTCGGTCACATCTCGCTATGGATCGCGGGATGATTTTAAATACTTTGTTGATCAATGTCACCAGCATGAGTTAGGCGTGATTATGGATTGGGTGCCCGGTCATTTCTGTAAGGATGAATTTGGACTTCGTCAATTTGATGGACAAGCATTATATGAATATAGCGATCCTCGTAAAGCTGAAAAGAAATCGTGGGGGACATTAACCTTCGATTTTGGGCGGCCCGAGGTGCAAAGCTTTTTAATTTCCAACGCGCTTTTCTGGGCAGAAGAATACCATATTGACGGAATTCGAGTCGATGCAGTGGCGAGTATGATTTACCTAAACTTTGATAAAGCAGACGGAGAAGAGAAAATTTATAACACTTATGGGGAAGATGAAAACTTGGAGGCCATTGCCTTTATTCGCAAATTAAATGAAGTAATGGGTTCTTATCATCCGAGTGTGCTCATGATGGCAGAGGATAGTTCCGATTTACCACTTGTTACCGCGCCGACATATAGTGGGGGACTCGGATTTGACTTTAAATGGAATATGGGTTGGATGAACGACATGTTGAAGTATATGGAATGCGATCCAATTCATCGTAAATGGCACCATGAATTACTTACTTTTTCATTTATGTATACCTATTCAGAGAAATTTCTACTGCCGCTATCACATGATGAGGTGGTTCATGGTAAAAAATCCTTGCTTAATAAAATGCCTGGAGACCAGTGGCAGAAATTCGCTAACTTGAGGTTGCTCTATGGCTACATGATGACTCATCCCGGTAAAAAGTTATTATTTATGGGAGGGGAATTAGGCCAATATGCTGAATGGAAAGATCGGGAGCAACTTGACTGGAATTTGTTAGCGTACCCGCTTCACCAAGGAATAAAAAAGTATGTAAAAGTACTAAATGAATTTTATCGAGCATACCCTGAGCTTTATGAGCTGGATCATAACCCAGATGGATTTAAATGGATTGACCCTCATAATGTTGAACAAAGTATCATCGCTTTTCAGAGATTTGATGCTAGTCAGGAAGATTCGTTAATTATCGTTTGTAATTTCACGCCAAATGTCTGTTATGACTATAAAATCGGTGTGCTGGAACCTGGTATATATAAAGAAGTTTTCAATTCGGATGCGGAAGAATTTGGCGGGTCAGGTCAACTAAATGAGGCAGCACATTTCACGTTTCCAGAGAAGTGGCATAAGGCAGACCAACATATAAAAATAAAAGTACCCCCTTTGGCAATTTCTATTTTTAAACGTGAACATGTGATTCAAAATGAGGAGGCTAATCTATGAAGAATTGTGTAGGTATGTTGTTGGCTGGTGGGGAAGGTAAGCGGTTGGGTTTATTAACAAAAGATCTCGCAAAACCGGCAGTACCTTTTGGCGGTAAATATCGTATTATTGATTTTGCGTTAAGTAATTGTGCGAATTCAAGTTTGCAAAGGGTAGGTGTTATGACACAATATTCACCACTCGAATTAAATAAACATATTGGAAATGGCGGTCCGTGGGGAATGGGTGGGCTGAATAGTGGGATGCAAGTTCTGTCTCCTTACACAGCACAGGATGGCGGAGAGTGGTATGCAGGTACGGCCGATGCCATTTATCAAAACATTCTTTACATCGATAGTTATGATCCGGAATATGTACTGGTTATTTCAGGCGATCATATTTATCAAATGGATTATAATAAGCTCCTTCAGCATCATAAGGATACGGGTGCGGATGCAACGATTTCAGTTAAGCCAGTTTCTTGGGAAGAAGCACCTCGGTTTGGAATTCTGAATACGACAGAAGACTTGCAAATTTATGAGTTCGACGAGAAGCCTGAAAAACCTAAAAGTAATTTAGCTTCCATGGGAATATATATATTTAATTGGTCATCTTTAAAATCTTATTTACTGGATGACGCAGCAAATGAACAATCCAGTCATGATTTTGGAAATGATATCATTCCATCCATGGTGGATGATGGGTTGAAATTATACGCCTATCGATTTGACAACTACTGGAAAGATGTTGGAACAATTGAAAGCTATTGGGAAGCAAATATGGATTTACTTGATGAGGATTTACAGTTTCTTTTAAATGACAGGAACTGGCGGACATATTCAAATGAATCGAATATACCACCGCAATATATTGATGAAACCGCAGTTGTGAAACAGTCACTTATTAATTCGGGCTGCTGGATAAGCGGCACAGTAGAAAATTCGATCGTATTCGAGAATGTCACCATCGAAAAAAACAGCATTGTATCCCACTCCATTTTACATCCGGGTGTAAAAGTAGGTCGAGATGTAGTTTTAGAAAGAGTGATTGTGATGGGAGATACGAATATCCCAGATGGAACTTGTATCCAAGTTCAGGCGGATGAAGAACCACTTGTGATCGATCAAGAATCATTAACTAATCTATTATTAACAGTAAAAGTCTAAAGGGGCGAGCAAATGGAAACCATGATGGGTTTGATTAATTTAGAGCATGAACACCACTTTTTTCATGAATTAACATATTTTCGTTCCGGTGCTTCTATCCCGTTTGCGGGTAGGTATCGTTTAATTGATTTCCCTCTTTCTAATATGGGAGATTCGGGTGTTGAAGAAATCGCTATTTTCACTTCTAGCAAATATCGTTCGTTAATGGATCATTTGGAGACTGGAGAAAATTGGGGGGTTGGCAGAAGAAATGGCGGTTTGTTTATCTTACCGCCAGACTGGAATGATCCGTCTGACATTTCAAAGGGGGACTTGCGATT
Source organism: Sporosarcina sp. 6E9 (assembly GCF_017921835.1). NCBI lineage: Bacteria > Bacillati > Bacillota > Bacilli > Caryophanales > Caryophanaceae > Sporosarcina > Sporosarcina sp. 6E9. The sequence goes on from NZ_JAGEMN010000001.1 coordinate 303,148, forward strand.
CTTCCATAATAACCGCGATTACTTTAATCGTGGTAAATCTGCCTATGTTCTAGTGAGCGGTGGACAGTATGTTTCTAATACAGAGTATTTGGATGCTTTTAAGTACCATCTTGAACGGGAAGCCGATATCACGCTTGTCTCGACGCAACAAAAATCATTACATCCGGAGCACGAATCCTGCTTTCGTATTGAGAAGGATGAAGCTGGCTGGGTGACAAAAATAACGAATGATTTGAACAATCACGAGCTATTTACAGGCGTGTATATTATTAATAAGGAATTATTATTGTCACTCGTCGACCAATGTATTGCGCATAACGAAGATCACTTTTTCGTGCATGGCATTAAGCAAAGACTGGCTGATTTAAAAGTGCAAACTTATGAAAATAAGGCGTATGGCGTATTTGTAAACTCGATGGAGAGTTATTACAGACACAATATGAATTTATTGAATGAAGAGAATTACCGAGCGTTATTTTATCAAAAACCATTCATCCGGACGAAAATAGGGAATCAGCCGCCAACGAAATACCGAACAGGTGCGAATGTAACGAAATCGATTTTAGGAAATGGTTGTCAAATTGATGGGGATGTAGAGGGTAGTATATTATTCCGAGGCGTATCAGTAGAAGCAGGAGCGACTATTAAAAACTCCATTATTATGCAACGTTGTAAAATTGAAGCTGGTGTACATTTGGAAAATGTCATATTGGATAAAGATGTTCACATTACAGCCAATCAAAAATTAATCGGATCGACGGAAAAGCCATATGTGATTGCAAAAAGTAAAACTTTTTAATAGATGCTTCAGACTACAATAAAGGAGAGATCAACCATGCAAAATATATTATTTGTCGCATCAGAGTGTACACCCTTCGTTAAAACAGGCGGACTAGCAGATGTAATCGGGTCTCTCCCGCAAGCACTGCGAACGAATGAAAAAGTAGATGTCCGTGTGATTTTGCCACTTTATGATGAGATTGAGGCGGAATGGCATGAACAAATGACATACGAGACCTCTTTTAACGTTGAATTTGGCTGGCGAAATCAGGAAGTGCGCATTTATACGCTGACCCATCAAAACATTATGTATTACTTTGTTGAAAATGCGTATTATTTCACGCGAAAAGGGATTTATGGCTATTACGATGACGGGGAGCGGTTTGTCTTTTTCAGTCATGCGGTGATAGAAGCACTCCATCATCTCGACTTTAAACCAGATATCTTGCACGCACATGACTGGCAAGCGGGGATTGCTGTTGCACTTGCTAAGATTAAACAGCCGATTGCGGACATGAAAACCGTGTTTACAATCCATAACATAAAATACCAAGGTCTCATGAAACTAGATACCTATGCAGACTTCTTCCAATTGCCAGAGGAACATATCGCTGGGATGGAATGGAACGGAATGTTGAATTGCCTGAAAAGTGCACTGTTTCATGCAGATAAAATCACGACAGTTAGCCCGACTTATGCGGAGGAAATCAAAGATCCCTACTTTAGTGAAGGGCTGGAATCTATCCTATTGGAAAGAGAAGAAGATTTGGTGGGTATCTTAAACGGGATTGATACAAGAGAATACAATCCTTTAACAGATCCAGCCGTTCCTGTTCCTTTTCGTTCTTCCAGAAATAAAAAGAAAGAAAACAAGTTAATTATGCAGGAGCGAGTAGGCTTGCCAATTGACGCAGACAAGCCTATATATACAATCATTACTCGGCTTGTTGAGCAGAAGGGATTGCATCTAGTGGAACATATTGTAGATGCTTTTCTGGAAGAAAATGATGTCCAATTAATTATTTTAGGGACAGGTGATTCCGAATTCGAACACTTCTTTAAAGAAGCGGAACATCGCCATCCCAATAAATTAGTGACCATGCTGACATTTGATGAAGCGTTGGCCAGACAATTATATGCGGCATCCGACTTTTTTATAATGCCATCCCTATTTGAACCTTGTGGATTGGCACAACTCATTGCACTACAGTATAAATCCGTGCCGATTGTTCGTGAAACTGGGGGGCTAAAAGATACCGTTCATGCCTTTAATGAGCTGACGGGTGAAGGAAATGGTTTTAGTTTTACGAATTATAATGCGCATGATCTGCTGACTGTATTAAACTATTCATTAACAATCTATCACCAGCCCTTGCAGTGGTTGAAGTTAAGCCAGAATGTGAATAAAAGTCGATTTAGCTGGAAAGAATCGGCACATGAGTACACAACGCTTTACCGTGAATTAAAGGCGCGTACACTGCCTCACGTCGAAAGTGAAGATGGATTGGAGCTTCAGGTGCAAGAAATTTAACCATTATGCGCGATAAGGGAGAGAAGTTTTTGCCTGAACTAACAGTGGATGAGTTTATTGAGAAAATAGGTCATAAATTAAAGCAAGAAACAGGAAAAGATCTAAAAGATGCCCGTAATAGCGATATATATTATGTAATTGCAGCGATTGTCAATGAAGAAATGATGCCCCAATGGGAAGCAACAAAAAAGAAATATGAAGAAAAAATGAATAAGCAGGTTTACTATTTATCTATGGAGTTTTTAATTGGCAGTTTGCTCAAAAGCAATTTGCTGAATTGCGGAATGCTGGATATTTCAAATCAAGCCTTACACAAGCTCGGTTTCAGTCCGGAAGAAGTATACGGACAGGAGCATGATGCTGGTTTAGGAAACGGTGGCTTAGGCCGTTTAGCAGCATGTTTTCTTGATTCGTTAGCTTCTTTGAAATATGCAGGTCACGGTTTTGGCATCCGATACCGTTATGGTTTATTTGAGCAGCGAATTATTTATGGAAATCAGATTGAACTGCCTGATAATTGGTTGGAAAATCCGTATCCGTGGGAAACTAGACGTGCAGATGAAGCAGTAAGTATTGATTTTCACGGGGATATTAGCATGTTTCAGAAGCAAGATGGAAATCTTGAATTTAAATATGAAAACACGGATAAAGTAATGGCTGTTCCGTATGATATTCCCATTATTGGTTATCAAAACGGTGTCACGAATACACTTAGACTTTGGAGTGCTGAGCCGGTAAAGCAGAATGAAGACCATGAGGACGGGGATTCAAACTATTTCCATGAACTCGATCATCAGCATTCGATTGAACGAATATCAGGTTATCTTTATCCGGATGATTCCCAATATGAGGGGAAAGAGCTACGCTTAAAGCAACAATATTTTCTGGTTTCCGCGAGTTTACAACAAATCATAAAAACCTATCAGCAAAATAATCGAAAGTCTTTAAAGCACTTGGCAGAAAAGGTTGTCATACAAATCAATGATACACATCCAACTTTAGCGATTCCAGAACTTATGCGAATATTGCTAGACGAAGCGAAATTCAGCTGGGATAATGCTTGGAAGGTAACGACAAAAGTCATTGCATACACGAATCATACGACCTTAAGTGAAGCCTTTGAAAAATGGCCGGTAGAGATGATGAAGCACTTATTACCAAGAATTTATATGATTATTGACGAGATTAATGAACGATTTTGTAAAGGGATTTGGTTTGACCATAAGGAGTTGAGGGAGGAAATTCCCGAGTTGGCGGTTATTGCCGATGGACAAATTCATATGGCGCGTCTTGCAATTGTAGGTAGTTTTAGTGTAAATGGTGTAGCTAAATTACATACGGAAATATTAAAAAAACAGGAAATGAAAAACTTTTATTCACTTTTCCCTGAACGTTTTAATAATAAGACGAATGGAATTACACACCGCCGTTGGCTGCTACAGGCAAATCCAAAACTAGCATCACTTATAACGGAATCTATCGGTTCACAATGGATTCAGCGTCCAAACCAACTTATAAATCTTTTAAAGTATTCGAGTGACCAGCCTTTTTTAGAAAAGGTCAATCAAGTAAAACTTGAAAATAAGCAAATTTTAGCTAAGCTGATCCATGACCGCACGGGTATTTTAGTGGATGAACAATCGATTTTCGATGTGCAAGTCAAACGATTACATGAATACAAGCGGCAATTGCTGAAGGTTTTTCACATCATGTACTTATATGATCAGTTAAAATCAAGTCCCAATATGGATATGACACCCCGGACCTTTATATTCGGAGCAAAAGCAGCGCCCAGTTATCATTTAGCCAAAGAAGTTATTAAACTCATTCATAAGGTCGCCACGATTGTAAATAACGATCCGGATATTCGGGATAAGTTAAAAGTCGTTTTCATAGAAAATTACAATGTGAGTTTAGCAGAACGCATCATACCCGCTGCCGATATTAGCGAACAAATTTCAACAGCAGGTAAAGAAGCATCAGGCACTGGGAACATGAAGTTGATGATGAATGGTGCTTTAACAGTCGGCACATTGGATGGTGCAAATGTTGAAATCCAACAAGAAGTAGGAAGTCAAAACATTTTCATCTTCGGCTTAAAATCAGATGAAGTCATCCAGTACAATAACCACGGCGGCTACCGGGCCATGGATCTTTATCATAGTGATGACCGTATTAGCAGGATACTTGATCAATTAAATAATGGATTTGGCACAGATGAAATTGAATTTAAAGATATCTATTACAACATCCTGTATAACAACGATCCTTACTTCGTGCTAAAAGACTTCGAACCTTATTTGGAAATCCAAGAGCACGTGGAGCAAGTCTATCGCGATAAATCAAAATGGCTCTCCATGAGTCTCACAAATATCGCTTATTCAGGTAAATTCTCAAGCGATCGCACAATCAAAGAATACGCGACAGAAATCTGGAAGATAAAGCCTGTATAACACGTTTTGAAGATGCTTTTAAGTTGCCACTAAGGCACCTTGAAAGCATCTTTTTAGATGTAGCTTTTTAGGTACCCTTTTTAGGTACCCTTTTTAGGTGCCTGTGCAAGACACTACTCAGTTAATTCACTACAATTGCATAAGTTGTAAATGAGGTATCGATTGGGTAAGGATTTATCGATAACCTTTTTAATTTTTATTCACATTATTGAATTGTCATAAATGTACGACGCACAGGCACCTTTCTGAAAAGGAGTAGAGCGCTTGTTTTTATATTGTTATAGTATATAATTGTCGCTATACCAAATTGTTAGTATTTTTAAATTATAGGAGGCGCGTTGATGGCTACTTTTTTAGGTTCAATTATTTTATTACTAGCCGGGTACGCGGTTTATTCGAAAGTGATTGAGAAAGCATTTAAGATTGATGATTCTCGTAAAACGCCCGCGTACACCGTAAATGATGGCATGGATTATGTGCCGATGAGCTGGTGGAGAGGTTGGCTAATCCAGTTATTGAATATTGCTGGTTTAGGACCTATTTTCGGTGCAGTTGCAGGTGCGTTGTATGGACCTGTCGCATTTATATGGATTGTCTTCGGTTCGATTTTTGCCGGAGGGGTTCATGATTATTTTTCAGGTATGTTATCTTTGAAACATAACGGGGCACAATTCCCACAAATCGTGGGAAAATACTTAGGAACTTTTGCACGAAAATCGATTGTTGTCATTACACTTATTTTAATGATTTTAGTAACAGCAGCCTTTACAGCAGGTCCAGCACAGCTAATTGCTCAAATTACACCGATTCCCTTTATAGGTGCATTAGTGATTGTATTTGCTTACTTTTTACTCGCTGCAGTTATGCCGATAAATAAAATTATCGGTAAAATATATCCACTCTTTGGTGCAATCATAATTTTTATGGCGGTTGCGATAGGGGCGGTGCTCGTATTTGGTAATTATACGATTCCTAACTTGACATTAAGTAATTTACATCCTGGGGAGTTACCAATTTGGCCATTGCTAATGGTGACGATTTCTTGCGGAGCGCTTTCGGGTTTTCATTCAACGCAAAGTCCAATTGTTTCTAGAACGATGAAGAAAGAGTCAGAAGGACGCAAAGTATTTTACGGTGCAATGATAGGAGAAGGTGTGATTGCACTGGTTTGGGCGGCAGCAGGAATGACATTTTTCGGTGGAACGGGCGGACTTCAGGCAGCGCTTGCCGCGGGTGGTCCAGCAGGTGTGATTAATGAAATGTCTTCAACGATGCTTGGTACAATCGGAGGGATTTTAGCCCTTTTGGCAGTCATTATTTTACCGATTACGACAGGAGATACAGCGCTTCGTTCTTCAAGAATGATTGTCATGGAGTCAGTATCTAAATGGTTTGATCCAGACAAGAAGCGCACGGTTTTGATAGCGACAGTTCTGCTCGGTATTCCAGCATTTTTATTATCAACGATTGACTACTCATTCTTATGGAGATACGTAGGTGGGACAAATCAGCTTTCGGCTACAATTATGTTGTGGGTTGTCGTTTCTTACCTATTGAAAGAAGGACGTGCACATGCGCATATACTCGCAGGGGTCCCAGCACTTTTCATGACGGGTGTCGTAGCAACTTACTTCCTATACGCACCTGAAGGATTGAACTTGGCGTATTCACTTTCACTTACTATCGGCGGTATTATCACATTTATTGTGTTTATGATGTACATACGACAAATTATTCGCCATCGAGAAGTTGCGGTGAAAAATGTAGTAGTAGAATCGAGTAACTAATGTTTATAAAAAACTGATTTCCTTATGTATAGGAAATCAGTTTTTTTGGTACCTTTTTTTGGTACCTGTGCAAGACACTACTCTGTTTATTCACTACAATTGCATAAAGTGAAAAAAGGATACCGACAGATAAAACTTTGTCGGTATCCTTTTGGTTATTTATTCGTAGTCGTGAATTGTCATTATTGTGTCTTGCACAGGTACCCATTAATATCAGTGATTTTTTATGACGACTTGCTCTACGTTTAAATTTTTTCTAACTTTTGCGTTATGGTAGATGATGTCAGCAATGTCTCCTGGGTCCATTAATCCTGCTGTTTGGGATTCGTCGAAAATACCGTCCCAGAATTCTGTTTTCATGCCACCCATATAGGCGCCGAATACGTGAATGTCGGTTTCTTCAAGCTCGACCAATAGACTCTCGTGGAATCCACGCATACCAAATTTACTTGCGCAGTATACAGACTCTGTTGATTTCCCTTCTAAACCAGCTGTGGAGACGATGTTTAAAATGCTACCGCTATTTCTGGTTTTCATGTCGGCGAGTACTTCTTGTGTACAGAAAATGGTCCCTTTTATGTTAATGTCAATCATTTGGTGGACTGCTTCTTCTGATAAATTTTCCGCTAAATCAAACACACCAACGCCGGCATTATTTACAAGGACATCTACTGTGCCTAAGTTTTCTTTAATACTTGTGAGAACGCGGGAGACTTCTTGTTTAGAGGATACGTCCACTGAGAAAATTGAATGATCTTCGTTTGGTAAGCCTTGCGCAGTACGCTTTAATTTTTCTGCCGTTCTTCCGAGTAAACAAACATGATAGCCATCTTCTGCGTACTTTTTCGCAAGTGATGCACCTAATCCACTTCCAGCACCTGTAATTACAGCAACTTTTTTATTCAAAATTAAATCGATCCCTTCTGATACATAATAATTACTATTATAGGCTAATTGGCTGTTGAATCCAATGGAGGTACTTGTACAAGAAATTGTACGAAGGAATTTATGCGTTTTTTGCATAATTCGTCTAATTATAAATTTAGGTTCTTAGGCATAATATTAAAAAAGAACACAAGGAGTGGCCTTTGTGAAAATGGGAATCAGTGGTTTACTTGGATTTGGTCTACTTTTATTAGTAATAATTATGCTATTTATCTATGCTCGTTTCTCAAATATAGAAATGAATATCGACACAAATTTATCACATGAAAAATGGGATGTTTCGCTAGAAGAAGCTAATGACTATCTGGAATCCTATCATATGGAAGTTGGATTCTATAAAAAAATGGGGGAGCGGTTAAGAGAAAAAGGCTATGAACACAGTTTACATGCAATTATGGATGATGAAAACGAAATCCGCATTAAAATCACCCTGTCCAATAAAAAAGCAACTGAACAAGAACGAATAGAAGTAAAAAAGATTTTAGAGGAAACAGCTATCAATCATAAATTAGATCCTAAGATATTTAAGGTTGAAGTTATTAACGATGATAGTTCAAATGGTTAGGTGATCGGTCTGTCATTAACCCTAATTTATTATCGTGATTTATTAATAATCGTATAATGTGGATGTGCTTCTGTTTGATTCCCTTGTGTAAATATAAAAGTCCACGGCATTGATGTTTTGGCTGGAATCGCTAGAGGTAGGGTGAAAATGCCTGTAGCAATTTGCCTGCTGTCTTGATTATAAGCGATCACTATATCTCGTGTAGGAAGGGAAGTCTCTTTCCCGTTGAGAATGAGAACTGTGACCAACCGCTCCGCTTTATGATTGATTGCATCCCATAAAAATGAAAACTGAATGTTGTTTACAAGGTGCCTAGATTGAAAATGGACCTTTATTTTATCTCTATCCGCGGGTGCAATTGTCTTATCCCACGCTGGTTCAAAATACAATGTTTGCATCTTCGTCCCTCCCGTTTATGTATGTTGTTTCTATTATATAGGAAATGTTTCATTTGGTGGGGGATGACATTTAATTCACGGCATGAAAATTAATGCAAGCCAATATTAATAAAACGAACCTGTGCCAGAAACTGCATAGGTACGTTTTAACTTTAAATTCACATGCTAAGTAATTGAATATAATATGGTAGAATTGCTTCATACATAGCGCTATTGAAAACTAGGAATGTTGAAGGTATTTCATAAAGCAGTTCTAATGTCGAATCGGGAGGGGCATATCGTTGGTTGGAAAAATCAATTATGCATCCCAAAATTTTAGGTACCTGTGTAAGGAACTATTCGGAAAATACACTACAATTGTATAAAGTGTAATCGAGAACATGCTATATTAGGCTTTGTTGATATCTTCTTGAATGTTAATCCGACGTTGTGAATTATCATAATTGAACCTTGCACAGGTACCTTTCATTGGTACCTTTTATTTGTATTAAAAAGATATTTTAAGTATTTAATATGTTTATGTTAGGGGATATGAAAATGAGAAAGTACTGGTTTTTAGGTACCTGTGCAAGAAACAATTCAATAAATTCACTACAATTGCATAAAATGAAAAAGGGATGTCGACTGTATAATGCTTTGTCGATATCTCTTTGTTTTTTTATACAAAGGTTTGAATTGTCATAATTATGCCTTGCACAGGTACCTACATAAGTCCTTTAGTGAGGGTATTTGAAACTACATGAACGCTCACTGTTCTTTTAAATTGAAACTTTGGTTGTGGGTGATTTTGTTCATTTTATAGGTAGTTTTGTTAATACCTGTAAACAATAATGTGCTTTGCTATAATTAACCATAGCAATTCAACTATATTTTGTTGATAGAAACGAAAAATAACTTATATGATTTAAAATAACTTATATGATTTAACCTTTAATCAAGCGTATACAAAATAAAAGGAGCCCAAACGATGCATTTATTTGACGTAAATGATGTGAAGGTAAGCCTGAATCCCGCAGATCTAAAAGATGATGTTTACGTATCATTATCGATCGGCACCGGATTTTTACCTAGACAAATATCACATAACAATGAAACTATCTTGATTGGGTCAGCCTCTGCTAAGCTGTTCCTTAATTATGTAGCTGCGTCTATCAAAACAAATCATTCTATAGAAATAACTCCTGTCGTCTCGATGACATCATCCAGTCTTCTCATTAAAACGTCAAAAGCCAGGTTTTTATCAGACGTTCAAACGATTTTTGATACTTTATTTACAATCGAGCTAGATGAAGAAAAATGGCTTGTTGAAAAGGAAAATACTCTTAATCGGTTTAAAAAGAATTATAAAGATTTAAATTTCCGCGGCCGAATGAAATTTCAGGAATTCACACATGCCAACAAGTCTTTCAAATTAGATGGACTCACGAAAGACTTGTTAGACGTTGACCTTGATACCGTCCATACGATAAGGAAATCACTCTTTTATCCTGAAAATTGTTTTCTATTTATTCATGGGAATATCGATGTGAAAACTGTAAGAAATCTCAATGTGGAGAAATTCGCTGATAAAGAAGTCATGCAACTTTATGAACCAGTTGATATTTATGGCCTACATGATGAAAAATTGGTCGTTAAATCTAAGGGGAATTATGCAGTTGGTAGTATTAAATTTGATCGAGAGCCAACTTTAACTGATTTGGCCAAGGAGTATGTCGTACTTACAATCATTGGTCAAATCCTATTTAGAGGCGCTTATTTAATCGAGGTGGATCCTTTGGATGCGAGTCTCGTATACAAAGATAAACTAGCGCAATATAAGCATGATGTCTTCACACCAATTACAGATAAGAATGTAAAAAAAGCAATAAAAGACATCTATCAATCACTCTATCAGGAGTTGGTTCTTTATCCTTTCCAATTTATTGAAAAGGTTGGAAGGCTTCACTTTAACGGCATCAATTATTTTGAAGCAATGGCCATTTTGGAAACGATTAATCAAGATGACATGATGGAGTTTTTAAAAGCAAGAGATTATAAAATTAGAGAAGGGCATTTGCGATATTATAAGGAGGGGTAAAATTTGGAGGTTTATTTAAATCCGGATGCTTTTAAAGGCGAGGTTGATAGTTTTAAAGCGACTACAGGGGAACTAGCGAGTCTTTCTGTAAAGGATACTGTGAATGCAAATAAAGATACCATTTTAGATTCAGTGAGTGAATTAATTGCGATAGTGAATCTATTTAACGAATGCGTCGAACAATACATGGCATTGTCAAATAAGGATGTTGCGGAAATGGAATCTTTAAGAGAGAAATGGGTGCAGAAGGACTTAAACCTTGCAAATGAAATGGATGGGTGAATGCTATGCCTAGGCTAGTAAATGAGGAATTGAATGAGATTGTTGAAAAATTAAATAAGTATGGAGATGATGTATCCACAAGATTATACGAGCAGTATAAAACATCTCTTATTCTTTCGAAAACGAATAACTTCCGTGGTCAAGCGGGGGATGCTTTTAAAGCGTATATGAGTATTTCTCATATCAATTTATCTCAGAAAATTATTAACATAATGGCAGAGGTATTAGAAGCAGCAAAAAAAGTGCAATCCGATTTTTTAATGTTTGAACAAAGCAATCGTGGCATTGTTGGTTCAACTACAATGGAAGGCGTAAAGGATCGGATTAATGGGAAAAGCGGACAGTTTTTAGCGATTGATAGCCATGCAAATCAATTACTTAGTCAGGCATCTGAATTTATTGCAACTACAAACTTGCCAGGAGACGAAGTTTTTCAATCATTTGATGAAGTGTTGAAAAATATTAATAGAAGGCGTAATGAACTTTCGGAAATCGATTCTCGTGTCTCCAATAATCTAGGTGATTTGATAACACGTGTGTCACATTTACAAAGAAATATTTTTGAGCTGTCTGAAAACTTTCGTGATAAAAATGGCATTCATTATAGTAAGTTAAATAAAATTCCGGAACAAGCATGGTATTCAACTGAAAGTAATGGGGCTTTTGAGACTATGGTAGAAGATGATCCTTTTATACATCATGCGGGTGTTGCAAGGGGCGATGAGGGGCAATGGGTTGTTGGAACAAGTGATCAAAATTATTTGGCTAGTTCTGGTTATTTAGCCGGCGCATCTGGTCAATTTACACGAGATGGACTTGCATTTGATGCCGAAGGGGAAGCTGCCATGGCGAAAGGCTCCATCGAAGGAAAAACATTATTTGGATATGGGACAGGTGAAGTAAAAGGCAAGCTTTTGGCTGCGGATGGAGACTTTCATTTAGGAAAAGATGGGGTATCAGTTGAAGGGAACGTTGCGTATGCCAAATCTGACGGCAAGGTTATGGTCGGATCTGAGGAATTTAATGGGTATGCGAGTGGGTCGGCAGAGGTTTTTACAGCAGATGGTCATGCCTCTTTCGTACTTCCATTAGATCCAGATGACAATGTTAAAGTTGGATTAGGCGGAGAAGCAACTGCGGCAAGCGCAAAGGCGGAGGCCGGCATCACAATATTTGGTGTGGAAAGCCCGGGATCTGAATTTAATGAAGTGAAATCTGTTTTGGGAATAGATGGAGAAGTGAGTGCAGGTTTACAAGTTGGAGTAGGTTTGAAGTTCGAGAGTGAACCGTTTTACTCTACTGATTACTTTAATGTACGAGCAAATGAATTAGACATTAATTTAAAGGTCTTAGCGGGAATCAAGATAGCCGTGCAAGTACCAACCGTACAATTGAAATGGCCGTGGTAGAAGAGAATAGGTGGTGAAAGATGTGAACGAAAGAATCACGCTTCAAAATCAGTACAACTTAAAACAATCTGAGTTAAATCATTGCAGTTCACAAATAGATTCTCTAAATGTTAGAATTGAATCTCTTAAAGTTATAATAGGGAAATTTGAAGAGTTGAAAAGTGATTTGCTAGATTTTAAAAGTAAGTTGAATGGGGAATCCAAGGAAAGTCATACTCATTGGAAAGGTCAGTTATTGAATGAACATAATAACTTATTTAAAAGCTCGTTAATCAAAGGGAGTTTATCAACCTACATTAAAAAGGTTGACAGGAATTTGGATGATTTAAATACAGAATTAATGAGGTTACAAAATGAAGCATACAGTACAGAAGGTTTAATTGGACAAATAAAAGCATCATTAAATTGGATATCGACGAAGATAGGGAATTTGGTCAATTAAAAAGTCATCCATATGAAGGGAAGATACACAGCTAGTGGGAATAGAGATTGTATTAGCAAAAGCACATGAAAAACAAAGAAATCATCCTGAAGTGCAAAGAGAATTAACAGATATTCAAACCTTTTTTGATGAAAATGAATTCGATTTCAAACAGAATACAGTTAACTTTGTCTTACTGAGAGGGCTTTATTCGCATGTTGATCGTATCATTACCGTAATCGGCGTATTTATAAATAAAACCGATAAATTGATTCACACTTTGAATGCTAAGATGGCCTTTCAAGTGCCAGCAAATCCTGAAGCGACGCTAAGTAATGTAAAATTAGACCTTCCAGAACACTTTTTAGGTGAATTAAAGCCTGGCGAAGGATTTGTCTTACATATAAAGGTCATGACGAAAGGGTTACCAGCAGACAAAGAAATTTATCAAACAACTGAACTTTCAAGTGAATTACGTCAAATAGAAGTTACTTATCCTGTTAATAAAGAATAAAATGATTTATTAAAAACAACATAGTATAATCAAAAGTTAGGAGCATTTAAATTGAGAAAGTATTTATATTTATTGACAATTGTAATGGTTCTTGCATTAGCAGCGTGTGGCAAAACAGAAGGAAATGCTGATAAACCTGTTAATGATGAGACGAATCAAGCAGAAGATACTAACAGGACTGAAACGAACGGAACAGAAGGAGATTCACAGAGCGGTGAGACGGATGGGAGCGAACAAGGTTTGAAATTACAAGTTTTAAAAGGTGACCAAGAAGCAGGTGTAACTTTAGAGAATAGTGAATTATACAGAGAGTTAAATAAAATAATTCAAAAAAATCCGGCTATCGGCGTGGCGGATGATTTCAGTCTTTATATAGTGAATACAATCCATGACGATCAAGGCGAATCTAGGTTAGTCCTTTTTGGAATAAACCGATTACCGGTGGCGATTAAAAACTTTTCGTTTAAGTATACATTAGGTAACAAAGATAATGAATATGTTTGGGAAAAGCAACGCGTTAAAATGAACGAGGAAGAGGCGGGTATTTTAGAGCCGAACAGCGCTCTTCCGATTGTATTGGAGCTTACTGAAGAGCAAGAGGAATTATTGAAAAGCTTGGACAATGATAATCAAGTGATGGTAATAGATGACTTCACATTTGAAGAAGTGAAATAAATATTACCAGAAAAAAATAACCACGCAAACAAATTTGGTTGCGTGGTTATTTCTTATTTATTTTATGAGCGGTGGATACTGGACTTAGGAATCACTTGAAAAAAGATGTCTTTTCATTGTTTAATTAGCTTAACTTCAGCGCGACCATCCTTTGCATGTGTCCCGACTAATTTTAAGACAGGCTTTATTTTATTAAACTCCATGAAACAAGTCCCTTCTGTAGAAGAAGTGGTTTCATCGAAAAGTTGGTTATCAAGGGACATCGTTAGATCACCTTCTTTAGTTTCCAACTTGTAAATCACTTGATAGGTAACATTCGGTTGAACCAGAAAATTTCGCATGAAGAACGTATTAAACAATGTAAAGTTTAAACTGATCTTTTTGAAACCAAAGTATTTTGTGCCTAAGAATAATTTTTTAGGGCCTTTCGCAATTTTAATGGCTAGTATTGTATAGCCAATGACAATCGATAAAAAAATTAGGATCACCATCGTAAAATAGAAAATATTATTCATATTGTTAAACTCCTTTACTAGTAGTTCAAAGATATGTGGGCTGGTTACAATTTATAATTCTATTATGAATGCATAGTTGTTTATTGTCGATTTAATGTACCTAAATTCTATTTTAATGGTTTTTTAGGTGCCGTTTATTGGTACGCTTTTTTGGATTTTTATCCGAAGTCATGAATTGTCATAATTCAACCTTGCACAGGTACCTTTTCTAAGGTGCTTATCAAAAATAAATATTGTTTAAGTTAGGAGATATCAAAATGAGAAAGTACTTGGCATTATTAGCGGTTTTATCTGTTCTCGCTTTAGCAGCATGTGGGAAGACAGAAAATAATACAGAGAAACCTGTCACCAACGAAGAAAACAAAACAGAGTTTGAGGAAAATAGTATTGAAACAGACGGGAGCGAAAAAGGCTTGAAGTTACAAGTTTTAAAAGGTGACGAAGAGGCTGGAATGACAATAGAAAATAATCTCCTTTACAATGAGCTAGACAAAGTCATTCAACAAAACCCTGAAATCGGGGCGGACAATGATTTTAGTGTTTACGTTGTGGATACATACCATGATGATGACGGGAATTCGAAGTTAGTCATATTAGGAATCAACAGGTTACCAGTAGCGATTAAAAACTTTGAATTCACATATACGTTAGGCAACAAAGATAAAGAATATGTATGGGAAAGACAACCAGTTGAAATGAAAGAAGAGACTGCAGGAATTTTACAACCGGACAGTGCACTTCCAATCGTATTGTCGATTACTGAAGAACAGGTTGCAATATTAAATAGTCTAGAAGAAGGTCAAACAGTGATGTCAATTGATGGGTTCATATATGAAGAGGTGAAATAAGTATTACTAGCTAGATAATGTAAACACGCTACCAAATTTATTGGCGTGGTTATTTCATTTTTAATTTTTTTTAGAAGTAGATTTAAGGTATCCTGTACAAGAAGTTATTCAGAAAGACACTGATATTGTATGAAATATAAATGGGAAACAGGCCATATAAAGCTTCGTTGATACTCTTTGAATTTTTATCTGAAGTCATGAATTGTCATAATTCAACCATGCACACAGGTACCTTTTATAAAATAGCGTTTAAGTTAGGAGATATCAAAATGAGAAAGTATCTAGTATTATTAACGATTTTATCAATTCTTGCTTTGGCGGCGTGCGGGAAAACAGAAGGAAATGCTGGAACAGCTGTCGATGGCCAGACGAACCAAACAGAGGACACTTCAAAGGGTCATGAAAAAGCTGGCAGTGAGACGGATGGGAGCGAAGCAGGTTTGAAATTACAAGTTTTAAAAGGTGACGCAGAAGCAGGAGCGACTTTAGATAATAATGAGTTATACACTGAGCTAAACAAAATTATTCAAAAAAACCCAGACATTGGCCTAGAGAATGATTTCAGTCTTTATGTAGTGAATACCATCCATGATGATCAAGGAAATTCAAAATTAGTCCTTTTTGGCATAAACAAATTGCCGGTGGCGATTAAAAACTTCGCATTCGATTATACATTAGGAAATAAAGATAATGAATTCGTCTGGGAGAAACAACGCGTGACTATGGCTGAAGAAGAAACTGGTGTTTTACAACCGAACAGCGCAGTTCCAGTTGTCTTATCACTAACACACGAGCAAGAGGAATTAGTAAAAACGCTGGATGAAAATAATCAAGTTATGGCAATAGAAAATTTCACATTTGAAGAAGTAGAGTAAATTAAAAATAACCACGCTGACAAAGTCGTTAGCGTGGTTATTTTTGTAGGAAACAGTTCATTGATGTTTAATTAATTTAACTTCAGCATGACCATTCTTAGCATTCTCTCCGACGAGTTTTACGACAGGTTTTACTTTATCAAACGTCATGAGAACAGAACCTTCCACAGAGGTTGTCGTTTCTTCAAAAAGTTGATTGTCGAGGGACATGGTAAGCTTGCCTTCTTCAGTTTTTAACTTGTAAACTACTTCATAAGTAACATTTGGCCGAATCCAATAATTTCTCACAAAGTATGTATCAAATACTTTAAAAGATAAACTAACTTTTGTTATTTATCCCTAGGTATTTTGTTCCGTGAAATATTTTTAAAGGCCTGCTTTTGAAGACTTTAACCATAATCGTTATACTGCCGATGAGGAATAGAAAAAGAATAGTGAAAGCAATAATGTCATCGAATCTCATGATAGTTTAAACTCCTTTAGTTGATAGTTGTTCGTTTTAGTATTTCTGGTATCTAAATCTATTTCTATTTTACAACAAACATTAATAGTAATGTAATCTTTGGTATGAAATGTGTGCTATTCCTTGTGTAGTTAGTAGGGAGTCAGTGAAGTAAATAGTACTAGATAATGCAACCACGCTACTGAATTTGTTGGCGTGGTTATTTCATTACGACTTTCTATTTAGCGCAATCCGGGATCATGATTTAATATGAATACAGTAAATGATAGTCGAACGTATAGATATTTTGTTAAAATAGTCTAGAACGTGCAAAGGAGGGTCGCGGTTATGTTAAATAACCTTTTCAGTAAAAGTTTCAAAAGAAGTGATTGGTTATACTTAGTTTTTATAGCGCTAATGACTGCTATTGCAAGTGAAATTAAAGTAATTCCTTTTAATGGTGATGAATTTCGTTTCGGTTTTGGAAGTATTGCTTTCTTTCTTCTTCTTTTGATACGAACCCCAGCATTTCTGATTCGTACTGGTCTAATTACAGGCCTGACAGTTGTTTGTTTTCGACTATTTGGAGATATGCTGAACCATACAGATTGGTTGGTAAGTTTAAAAACCCATTCCCCTGTTTTTCTATTTTATTTTTTATTTGCAGTGGGATTGAGTTTTATTAAAATAGAGCAGTATAAAACTTCTCCGCTTCTCCTGGGAGCTTGGGCGGCAGCATTAGAGTTTATAGGAAATAGTGTAGAACAACTTGCAAGATTGTTATTAAATGGTGTGCATGTAACGTTACATGAATGGTTAATTTTAGTGGGAGTCGCATTACTGCGAAGCTATTTTGTCGTTGGTTTGTATAGCTCGATTATTATTTCGGAACATAAGAAACAGATGCAAGAAATGTTGAGTCTTGGTTCTGAATTGTATGCCGAAACCTTGTATTTGCAGAAGTCGATGGATCATATCGAACAAATTACCGCTTCCAGTCATGACTTATATAGAAGATTAAAGAAGAAAGAGCTGCATGAGTTAAGTGCGCGAGCATTACTCATCGCGCAAGAAATCCACGAGGTGAAAAAGGACTCGCAACGGATTTTTGCGGGTTTGTCTAAAATGACAAATGAAGAAAGAAATGAAAACTTCTTTTTGTCCGATCTAATAGATATTGTAGTGACTTCAAATAAGAAGTATAGTGAGTTATTAAAGAAAAACATTTCATTTCATTTTTCAATAGCCGGCGATTTTGAAACGAACCAACAGATTCCACTTCTTGCCCTTTTGAATAATATTGTAGCAAATGCTGTTGAATCGATTAAGACAAGAGGAGACATCGTTATAGAGTTATTTGAAGAAGGAGAAACCACCAATTTCATTATTAAAGATTCTGGTGCAGGAATTCCAAATGCGGATGTATCTGTGATTTTTGAACCTGGTTATACGACAAAATATAGCGTTCAAGGGGTAGCCGCTACTGGAATAGGTTTGTCGCATGTCCAAGAAATTATTCGACTATTAGATGGTCAAATTCAAATAGACTCTTCAGGAAATGGAACGATTTTCCGAATCGAAATCCCAACTGAAATAATTAGAAAGTGAGTTGAAGAAAGCTGCGATATTTTATTGTAGATGATGATACAGCAAGCCGTCGAATGTTAGCGCAAATTATAACTGAAGGTGCGCTTGGTGCAGTGATAGGCGAAGCGGAGAGTGGAAAAAAATCACTTCCTTTTATCCTTTCGACGCAGCCTGATTTTGTCTTAATTGACTTTTTAATGCCGGAATTAGATGGGATTGAAACTATCGAACAGTTACAAAAAGAGGGATTTCAAGGCCAGTTTATAATGATTTCTCAAGTCGTCAATAAAGAAATGGTAGGGGAGGCCTATGAAAGAGGGGTAGAATTTTTTATACATAAACCCATTAATCGAATTGAAGTATCTAGCATTTTAAAGAAGACAGCTGAACAATTACAACTAAAAAATTCTTTATTGCAAATCCGAGACTCTCTGGTGAACCTTGGCCCGAATACGACAACAAAAACGAGAAGGAATGTGAAAGAAACTGTCCTTTCTATTTTAAATGATATGGGAATAGTCGGTGAGTCCGGGAGCCATGATATCGTATCGATGATTGAAATTCTAATGGAAAATGGGGATGATAACCTTCAGGTACCTTCATTAAAAGAATTATATGAAAAAGTCGCAAAAAAAATGGATGTAAAAAACGTGGAAAAGGAAAGTAAAGCCATTGAACAACGGATCCGAAGAACAATTATTGCAGCTGTTAACAATTTAGCTTCATTAGGCTCCATTGACTTCACCAATCCAGAATTCGAATATTACGCGCCCCGCTTTTTTGACTTCGCAGAAATAAGAATTCGCATGAAACAAATTCAGGCGAATGAGGATACGCCAATGAAAGTGAAAGTGAATAGCAAAAAGTTCATTCAAATGTTGTATCGTGAAGTTGTTGATAAAACCAGCCACCCCTAATGGAATTACCAATGATTCTACGGAGAAAAAAATCCTGTATATAATGTCGGA
The DNA here is from genome assembly GCF_017921835.1 of Sporosarcina sp. 6E9. NCBI lineage: Bacteria > Bacillati > Bacillota > Bacilli > Caryophanales > Caryophanaceae > Sporosarcina > Sporosarcina sp. 6E9. Next base: position 322,220 of record NZ_JAGEMN010000001.1, read on the forward strand.
TTTTGTCGGATTCAATAAGTCGCCCGTAAACTGTTTCTTAAGCTTACTTTTTTTGAGAAAGCGTTTACAGACGATGAAGGGGTGACTTATTGATGAAAAGAAAATTCAAATTTCCTTTAGCCTATCAAATCTTAGTCGGATTAATCTTAGGGATTATCGTTGGTGCAATTTTTTACGGAAACCCTGCAGTTGAAACTTATATGCAGCCGCTCGGCACAATCTTTATTAATATGATTAAAATGATCGTTGTTCCAATTATCGTGTCGACATTAATTGTTGGTGTAGCTGGAACTGGAGATATCAAACAATTAGGCAAACTTGGCGGAAAAACTATGCTATACTTCCAGCTTGTTTCGTTAATTGCGATTGTTGTCGGATTATCGGCAGCAAATATTTTTAAGCCGGGTGATGGCATCGATATGTCATCACTGACAAAGGGCGATATCGATCAATATGTTCAAACGACAGAAGAAGTGCAAAATGAAGGAATTATGGATGTCATTGTAGGCATTGTGCCAAGTAATATTGTAGATTCAATGGCAAATGCAGATATGCTTCCACTAATTTTCTTCTCGGTATTATTTGGATTAGGAATTGCGTCTATCGGAGAAAAAGGAAAACCTGTCTTGGCATTTTTCCAAGGAACAGCAGATGCAATGTTCTGGGTGACGAATCTAATCATGAAATTTGCGCCAATTGGTGTATTTGGATTAATTGGTGTGACCGTGTCAAAATTCGGTTTAAGTTCGTTAATCCCACTTGGTAAATTAATGATTCTTGTTTATGCAACGATGATTTTCTTCGTTGTTGTTGTACTTGGTCTCATTTCCAAGATGGTAGGATCAAGTATTTTTTCAGTGATCAAATTATTGAAAGACGAATTAATCTTAGCGTATTCCACGGCAAGTTCAGAAACGGTATTGCCAAGATTGATGCAGAAAATGGAGAAGAAAGGCTGTCCAAAAGACATTGTTTCCTTCGTCATTCCGACGGGGTATTCATTTAACTTGGACGGTTCTACACTCTATCAAGCTCTTGCGGCAATTTTTATAGCACAAATGTATAACATAAACTTAAGCATTATGGAACAAATCACATTAGTTTTGGTCTTAATGGTCACATCTAATGGAATTGCAGGTGTACCAGGGGTTTCCTTTGTCGTTCTACTAGCAACACTCGGCACAGTTGGAATCCCGCTAGAAGGTCTTGCATTCATTGCAGGGGTGGATAGACTTCTTGACATGGGTCGAACAGTCGTAAACGTACTTGGAAATGCAACGGCAACAATTGTCATCTCAAAATCAGAAGGCCGCTTCAATCCTGAGGAAAGTAAAGATTATATGAAAACAGCTGAAGAGCTGGCGTAAGCTAGAAAAAATTGGGTACTCAAAATTGGGTACCTGTGCATCAAACTATTCACTACAATTGCATAATAAAAACAGAAAGTCGACAATGTAACACTTAGTCGACTTTTTTTTGATATTTTATACGATATCTTGAATTGTCATAATTCAACCTTGCACAGGTACCTTTTGGTTGGTACCTTTTGGTTGGTACTTTTTAGGATACAATGTATTTCCATTGCTTTTGTACTTTAAATAATTCTGTATAGTATAATATCATTTATAGTAAGTTCTAATTTGATAATAATAGGAGGCGTTTTCAAAGATGAGTCAAATGAAAAGGATTCATAATCTTTCTATCGGAACTCCTAAAACGTTAATTTATGAAAATGGTAAAGAAATTAATACAGGTATTTGTAAAGAAAGTGTTCATGATGCATTTCTAACGAAAAATGGATTTCGAGGGGATGGTGTGGCCGATTTACGTTTTCACGGAGGGGCAGATCGCGCAGTCTGTATGTATCCCTATGAACATTACACGTTATGGGAAGCGGAATTTAAGACGACTTTACCAACGTCTGCATTTGGTGAAAATTTAACAGTTGCAAATATGTTAGAAAAAGATGTTCATATAGGCGATATATTTCAAGTTGGCGAGGCCGTCATTCAAATTACGCAAAGTCGAATTCCTTGCAGTACAATTACAAAGCGAACGAATTTATCGTTATTATTAAAAAGAATGGTGGAAACAGGATATACAGGTTATCTATGCCGAGTACTTAAGGAAGGCGTTGTTAGAGACGATTCGAAAATTACGTTACTCAAACAACATCCTGAAAAACTGTCTGTGTTAGTTGCTAATGACATTTATTTTCAACGAGTAAATGACAAAGAAAGTATTGAGAAGTTACTTGATATCCAAGAATTAGCATCACGCTGGCGAGCGTCGCTTATCGTGCGTTTGGAGAAGTTGGACACTAAATAGAGGGTGTTCATAGCAAAGTGTTTTGAAAAATTTAATTTACATAGAATGGGGTGCAGTTCGATGAAAATTGAGCCTTCGCAAAAAATGGCTATTTTTGAACCAGCAATTTTCGGAAGTTTAAAAGCAGCAGCAGAACACAAAAAAGAGACTGGCGTTGAAATAATTGATTTAAGTTTAGGGAGCCCAGATTTACCGCCTGATGAAAAAGTAAGACAAGTCTTATCGGAGCAAAGTATTTTGGAGAGTGCATACGGTTACACGCTTGGTGGGACAAGACGTTTCCATGAGGCTGTTGCAAATTATTATAAAAGACGTTCAGACGTTACGCTAAATCCGGATACGGAAGTCTTGAAAACGATGGGGTCTCAAGAAGGGCTGGTCCATCTGCCATTCGCTTTTTGTAATGAAGGAGATATCGTATTAACAACAAATCCTGCTTATGTTGCTTATGAAGTTGGCATAAAATTGGCAGGGGCAATTCCATATGAAATGCCTTTACTTGCGGAAAATGATTTCTTACCAGTTTTAGATGCGATTCCCGAAGAGGTTGCGCAAAAAGCAAAAATGCTTATTTTGAATTTACCTGGTAATCCTGTGCCTGCAATGCCTACGACAACGTTTTTTGAAAAAGTAATCGCATTTGCAAAGCAATACAATATTATCGTGCTACATGACGCCGCCTACTCTGAATTTTATTTCACAGGAGATAAACCATTTAGTTTCCTATCCATTCCTGGCGCGATTGAAGTCGGCATTGAAATCAATTCATTGTCCAAAAGTTTTAGTTTGGCAGGTGCACGGATTGCTTATATGGTTGGTAATGCAGAAATCATCAGCATAATGAAGCAATTCAAGTCTAATTTAGACTATGGTACATTTGAACCTATTCAAGAAGCGGCTGCCATGGCTTTGGATCATGCTGAAGAAATTACAGCAGTATTACGTAAAGAGTTTAAAGAAAGACATCAGATGTTAACAGCCGGCTTAACTGAAATCGGTTGGTCAGTGACACCTTCAAATGGCGGGATGTTCGTTTGGGCGAAATTTCCGTTTAAGATGGACGACAAGGAATTTGCGTTTGAAGCGATTAAACAAAGTGGTGTGGTAATGGTACCCGGAAGTATATTCGGTACGGAAGGTGCCGGCTATGTCCGGTTGGCGCTCGTTCGGGAAGTAGAGGCTTTGCGAATGGCTGTTGAGCGGCTGGCTAAGATTGATATACATACGTATATTTCAAATGTTTAATGTCGACTCTCGTATGGCACCTAAAAAGTAGCAACGATGTAAAAGGTCTGAAACCGACAATGGTTTCGGACCTTTTACTTTTAGTGTGATCTTTAAGAATATCAATTCATTTAAGTACTTAGTACATGAATGCATTAGTCCGGGCATTGAAGCATAGATTAAGAGGGATATTATTTCCCTGAATTGTCGCCCCAGACGTTTTAACCAGCCGGCAACATAATATGAATACCTGCTTTCACAAACACTGAGGGGGTTTCTATTGCTTGTTATTTATAGTTTAGTCGCTCACGATTGGAATATTCTCTTCTTCCTGGGCCTTGTTGGGGTAATTATTGTATACAGTGTTCTTTTACGCCGATTTACAGAGATAAAACTCCATTCCATACAGCCCTGCCTCTTCCTAATAGGAATAATCCTTGTTTACTTATCGATGGGAAGCCCCTTATCAACAATGAGCCACTTATCATTCAGCACTCATATGATTTTTATGAGTATTCATTACTTTATAATCCCACCGCTCCTCCTGATAGGAACTCCTTATTCTTTATTTTTACAAATAGAAAATCATCCATGGAGAAGATTTACAGAAAAGTTATTTATCCCACCTAGTTTTGCTCTTTATATTTTTGCGTTATTGTTTTTTATGTACCATCTGCCACCTATATTGCATGTTTTTTCACAATATCCAACTTTACACACAATTTATATGTTATTTTTACTTTATTTATCTTTTGTGATCTATTGGCCAATCGCATCCCCAAATCCAAGTCAGCGTTTGGATGAAAAGGAAAGGAAAGAATATGCTGTTAAAAGCGGTTTTTTGTTAATGCCTGCCTGTTTGTACTTTATATTGATGGGGTTACTTGGCGGAATGTTTAGTCTACCGACCCACTTTAAAATCAGCGCAGCACTTTGTCTACCTTCTAATTTTGATCTTACGGAACTGCTTTCATTTTCAATTGACAGCAGAGTCGATCAAGTCATAGCGGGGTTTCTTATGTTGGTGATACACAAACTAAGTTTATTCTCACTCCATCGAGTGAAGATTTAGGTACTGCAAAAACTTGATTTAAAGAATCGTCATAATTCGACACGGCATATGTAGCTTTTAAGAATAAGAAGGGATTTGTCGATAGGTCTCGAATGAAATACTATCAGGAGAAATTTAACTTAGTGATTATAATCGAGACTATTAGTAAGGGAGATTTATAAATGAAGAATATGTCGAAATTTGAAATCTATGCAAATAAACTAGTAGAAGAAAACCATATCCCCGGAGTCGGGATTGGAATTAACAAGAGTGGTGAGCGTCTGTATGAGCAAGGTTATGGGCATCGCGATGTTGAAAATGACCTAAAGATTACGCCGGATACAATTTTCGGGATTGCTTCGATGACGAAATCCTTTACTTGCGTTGCGATTATGCAACTTCAAGAGGCAGGCAAGCTTTCTGTCCATGATCAAATATTGAAATACTTACCCGAATTTCAAACAGCCGATGTGAAGCAGACGGAACAGATTACAATACATCATTTAATGACGCATACTGCGGGGATTCCGCCGACTTCTACACATGTGTTTGCGCGTAAACGCAGTATTGACAAAGATCCGTCGGCGAAAGATTATCTCGATTTGGATTTAGTTAATAATATGGGACAGGCAATTGATACATATGATGAGATGTTTGGCTTTATTGAAGAGCTGAATTATCAACTACTTGCGGAGCCCGGAACTTCTTTTAGTTACTCGAATGATTCTTACGGATTACTTGGGATCATTATTAGCAGGGTAAGTGGGCAAGCCTATGAGGACTACGTGGCTGAGCATATTTTGAAACCAGCAAGATTGGAGAGAACTTTCTTTGATTTAGAGAAATTGAACAGCTTTGAAAATGTGACAAGACTGTATGCGGCGAAAACGACTGAAGAGGGCGTTTCTGTTTATCCGACAGAAATCTGGTGGGATGCGCCTGCGATGAGAGCTGCAGGCTATTTGAAATCAACCATCAATGACATTTTACGGTTTTTGGAAATCTTTCGGAATGAAGGAATGGTTGACGGTGTAAGGATATTATCTCAGGCAAGTGTTGCTCAAATGCTTTATCCCCATTTTGAGTACAATACTGGCATTTATTATGGATATGGTTTGCGAATTACGTCGGATTATTATGGGGATACGCTTATTGAACACGGCGGCGGTTTGAAAGGCGTTTCTTCACTGATGTTTATTCTGCCTGAAAGGGGTTTGACTGGCGTCGCGTTATCTAGCTTAGCCAGTGTACCTTCTGGTAGATTGTTAATGGGCGCGCTCAACGTACTTGGCGGAAGAGAAGCAGATGCCACGCATCTCCATTTTGAAACGGAGCCGATTGATGAAAAAGAATTTCAGAGGTTTGTCGGAACGTATAAATCAGGAGAAGGCATGAACGTGCAAATCGATGTGAAAGATGGTCAATTAATGCACTTTACAGGCGGCTCCCATAATCCGCTTCGGCATGTCGGTCATGACACTTTTGTTGGAATTGAAAAGAATCAGCACGATACCATTCGATTTATTTCAAATGAAGAAGGTAAAGTTGATCGCGTTTTTTATGGTTCTAGACAAATACTTAGAGATGGAAAATGATTAAATGTGCTGTATATTTGAACATTTTGTAATGATGTAAGGGGTGAAAGGCATGAATAAATGGTTAGCTAGTCTGTTGTTAGCAACCATTTTTTTGAGCGGTTGTGCTTCCAAAGAATCCAAAGCGTTTAGGGATGATGAAAATGTACAATCGGAAATTCGTGATACAATAATTCGAAAAGGAAAAGAAGATTTTAACTTGGACCTTATTCCTAATATGGATAAATTGAAATTTGATTTCGTTGATGCACTTCCCCTAATTGACGATGAACGATTAAGGGTCCCTGTACGCACAACAAACAATCCCGAGTTCGAATTTGAAGCGCGTATTAAAATAGACGCAGATAATAGTGGATATCGGGCATTGGGTGATATTGACATTGAAAGTGGTGGGCTGCGTAATTTAGGCGAGTTTTTACTGACCTCAATCTATCAATCAGAACACAAAAATAAAATAGACAAGTTTCTTGAGGATCATAAAGGCGTTTCTTTATATAGTGTGAATGTGATGGCGAAAACATCAGTATTTATTGAGGATAAGAAGGAAAAAGAGATGTTGGTAAAATCGCTGACTGCAGATTATAATGCGGGGAAATTCGACGAACCATCAGAATTTGCTGGTTTACTAACCAAGCACATGCTAGAGGACAATAATTATAACAATGAAGGCTATTTGCCAGATCTACATTTCGTTGTCGAATTAACATATAGTGAAAAGTCGAAGAAACTTTCAGCTGAAGAAAAGTTTGAAAAAGTTATTGCGTACGTGCATAAAAACGAAGGAAATCTCCCAAGTGGGGAATATATTTTCAATCTGAATGATAATGAGGAAGAAATAAGACTAGCTGAATATATTACGATTAATCATGAAAGATGATGGTCTCAGGATTCACACATATGAAGGAGGGGAGTCCAAATATGCGGAAATCAGCTATTATTTTACTTACGTCCCTCAACATTCTAACTACACTGATAATCTTCTTTGTCCTATATATAATGTTCAACTTAACAGCGATTGGAGATCCAGTAACCTATCAAGGGCAAAGTTATTTTTACCTATATGGGATGGTAGGATTACTAATATTGATTGTAATCGGAATATGGTTTGCGTTTTATCAATTGGTGATTAATATAGATCCAAGGTGGTTTTGGGTATCTATTGTTTCGGGTATATTTCTTTTGTTCTTCTCCAATTACATACCCTTATTCCCATTCTTCTCCATGCTTTATATTATTGCGGGAATATTATTTTATAGTCATCATAAACAATGAATTTCACAAGTGGATGGTTACTTGAATTGTGCAAAGCATAAATTTCCCCGAATTCGGCTATTTCCATTACATCAAATCAATAAAGATTATTTATTTTTAAGCGATTCTTTGACTTCTTTAATTTGTTCGATGTGTCGTAATTCATGGTAGCCGACAAATGGAATCCACTGTTTAAGACTCATGTCGCCGAATACAGGATGTGGATAGGACTTTGCAGCAAGTTCCTCTTCTGGAACTGTGTTTGCGATTGTTTTCAATTGACTGTGACTCTTAGAAAGCTTACTTTTCAGTTCATCAAGCGTAGCGAATACTTCTCCTGGCTGTGCAAAATCCGGGGCCTCGACTTTTAATGACCTGTCTGTTGTCCGTTCAATCGGCTTGTCGCTAGTTTGTTTCTGTACTCCGGTAAATAGTTGGCGCTTTATCGTTTTCGAAATACTCGATTCCATTAAATATAAATGCTCCATCACTTGACGAATCGACCATCTATTATCTGTAGGTATCCAATTTAATTCTTCATCTGTTAAACTATTTACTTCAATCAGTAGTTGTTCGCGTGCTTCGTCATTAATCATCATAGTCTCGCACCTCTTTTAGTAAGTTTTCTTGAATTATACCATTTAGTGGAGAATAGAATCATCTAATCAGTTTGAACAAAAAAGGTACCTGTGCAAGATTGAATTCAGTTAATTCACTATAATTGTATAAAACAAGAAGGGGATACCGACTATACAACATCTTGTCGGTATCCCATTGAATTTTTATCCGAATCCGTGAATTGTCATAATTGCACCTTGCACAGGTACCTATTTTGTGTTTTTCTTTTTTGCAGCTTCTTCTAATTTGGTTTTCGGCTCTGTTGCGAATTCCGTATCTGCAATACCCTGCGGTGTTACGCTATTCGCTTTTTTACCTTTGTTATGATTGTTTTTTTTGGACATTGATGTCACCACCTTTGATCATAGTTTTGCACTTGCTTCGCATCCTTAGTCATTAAAGGGTTAAATAGTTCTGGTGTGGGTAAACTTTCAGTACATTTGGTAGTAAAAAGTAGAGGTGCAGTTACGTGGAAAATATGGAATGTGATTTTACGACGATGACACAAACCCTGAAAAAGGATATACATAAAGTTATAAGTGAATTACAGGGTAATTTAGAAGTAATTGATGATGAAAGCAATTGTCTGCTTTGTAATTTTGAAAAAATAAAGGAAACGTTTTTAGATATTGAAATTAAAGCTGCAACTTTTTACTTAAATTGTTATTTAGCTCCATTTACGGACAAGTATCCGGAGTTGTCAATAAGTTTGCAAGAAATGTCGAGAATGAAACATGGTGCTTTAATTGTAATAGAACGTGAAGATTCGCTCGAAACTTTGATAAGACCGGGGATCCCGTTAGGCGCAGAATTGACCCATTCATTATTAGAATCCATTTTTTATCCTGGGAACCCACTTCATGATGGCGCTGTGTTGGTTCGACTGAATCAGATTGTTTCCGCAGCAAACGTTCTCCCGTTATCGGAAATATATACAGGCGATAAAAAACTTGGCACGCGCCATCGTGCAGCATTGGGTTTAAGTGAACGAAGCGATGCACTTATACTCGTTGTTTCAGAAGAGACGGGAAGGGTTTCATTTGCTAAAGGGGGGAATATGTACCCAATAACTACACATGGCGGTATGTAGTATTTTTGGGCGAAAAAATATCCCAAGTAAAAGAACTTGGGATAGTCTTTATTTATTCTTTTCGTTTCCTAGTGGACCAAGGCGTTCCTAAACGAGGCAACACCCAACGATCTAGTCCATACCAACCGGCAACTTTCCAAGCCAGAATTAGTAGTATTGCAATCATGAACATAACGGGATTCGAACTTACAGTACCTGCTAATAAGAATGACATATTCATAAGTGCGCCGAAGAATGCTGCAATACCTGTTAAAAGTCCGACGATTAAGCCAAGTCCAATTAACACTTCACCCCATGCAACCATATAAGAAAACGGGACCGCATTTGGAATTACGACGTTCTCCAAAAACCAAGCATACCACCCTGCAACATCCCCAGCTTCAGCTTTTGCCAGGGCACCACCCATAAATCCTTCAATAGCAACTCCGGCATTGGCACCTGTCCAAACGTCGGAAGTAACTTTTCCAATTCCCGCAGTTAACCAAGAATAACCAAGGTATAATCTTAAAATCAACCATATCCACGCGGATGTCGTGTTGGAAAATAACCATCTTGATAGTGGATTTTCCTCGATAATAACATGTTTACCAAATTGAGATTTCTGTAATTCAACCATTTCCTCACCTCATAATTATATTTTGTATTACTGGATGCATTAATTTGTGTAAGATAATAAAGCGTTTTGATCGAATTGTTGAAGTGCTAGTAGAGCTTCATCTTTATTCGAATACTCGAAGATTCTAATGTTCATTTTCTCGAAAACTGTAATTACCCACATTGTGCATTCTCCTTTTTTTTTATTAGCTATATTCTTTGAACCATTGCGTCTAAGTGATTTGTTCGTCTAACTTAATTCTTATTATACTAGCATTTGTAGTATCGGAACATACATTGTGAAATAGTTCACAAAGTGTCCAAAGTATTTTGTCGAATTTGTGAAAACATTTGAATCAGGATTTACATGGCGGGAATTATAAGCCGAATTACGCAATAGTTTGCATACATTTATACAATATATACAGCTCAAAGGGATAACGACTTCAAAAGCGTTGCCAGCGATCAAGGCTGCAGTTTACGAAAATGGATGAGTCTTTGAAACGGGAACATTGTTAAATAAAAAATATCCCAAGTAAAAGAACTTGGGATATCATCTCATTAATTTTGTTTTCTTGTGGACCACGGCGTTCCTAAACGAGGCAATTCCTGTTAAAAGTCCGACGATTAGGCCAAGTCCAATTAATACTTCACCCCATGCAACCATATAAGAAAACGGGACCGCATTTGGAATTACGACGTTTTCTAAAATTCAGGTACCTGTGTTAGGGACTATTCAGTAAATTCACTACAATTGAATAAAATAAATGAAGGTGGCGACCATGAAAGGCTTTGTAGAAATCCCTTTGACTATTTATCCAAAGCCGTGAATTGTCATAAATCAACCTTGCACAGGTACCTTTCAATCGGATATTCACAAATTCGACTTAAGAAATTGGAGACTTTGTGACTCTTTCAAAAAGGCCTTCAACTCATTGAAAATAGGCGTAAAATAAGAGTTAAGTTAGACGAACAACTCTTTTAGAATTAATAATTAATAAAATATACTGGGATAAGGAGAATGCAAAATGTGGGTAATTACAGTTTTTGAGAAAATGAATGTTAGAATCTTTGAGTACCATGACAAGAACGAAGCTTTACTAGCACTTCAAAAATTCGATCAAAACGCTTTATTATCTTACACAAATTAATGCATTCGGGGCTATTCGGGATATCATTGAATAAATGATTCCAGGGTAGCTTTTTTTGAGCATAGAAATAATTGCATTGAGAAAAATAATTTTAACTACTTCTATCGTAATTATTGGTGTATATTAATAGAAATAAATAATTTGGCAATTTAGGAAGGAAGGTATGTACCGTGAGTGTTCGGAATTCAGATCGATTTATATTTGCTTATAATCGTATCGAGAAAGCAATGGAAAAAATGAGCGGCTTAATAGATTATATGCCTTTTTCGAGGCTAATTGACAGAACCAAGAAGGGAAGCGCGGTTATTCGTAAGTTTGAAGATGATTTGCGGGTTTATGCAAATTTGCGGAATGCAATCGTGCATAATCGGACTGATGTTGAATATGCTATCGCTGAACCTCACGATGACATTGTGGAAATGATTGAATATATCGATCGTGAACTTGCAAAACCAGTTACAGTCGGTCAAATGTTCCGAAGAAAAGTTCATACCTTAAAGTCCACGGACACACTTTTAATGGGTTTAGAATTGATTCGTAAACAAAAATTTAATCAAATTCCGCTTTATAGAAATTCCGAATTCGTTGGGCTTGTAACTGCGAACGGCATTACATATTGGCTGGCTGATGAATATCCGGACGGCGTTATATCTGGAGAAATGCCACTCTTAATCGACATTTATTACTATGAGAAAAAGAAAAATACCTATCGTTTTATTAGTCAAGATCTTTCAGTTTATGAAGCAGAGGAATATTTTAAAAAAGCAATGAGCCAAGGTAAGCGGATTGAGGCACTTCTGATTACGCCAACCGGCAACAGTTCGGAAAAACTTCTCGGAATTATAACCCCCGCTGATTTACTAAAAATCGATTAAAAACTTCGGTACCTGTGCAAGGCACTATTCGGAAAATACACTACAATTGCATAAATTGAAAAAGGGATGCAGACTATATCAAACATTGTCGACATCCCTTTGCTTATTTATTCAAGGTCGTGAATTGTCATAATTCAATCTTGCACAGGTACCTTTTTCCAGAAGTATTAAAATGCTTTTTTGGTAAAAGATAAGTTGAATTGTAACAACATCAATTCAATTATCTAATCAAAGGAGTGAAATACAATGGGAATCATTCGAAGGATTGCTCTGGCATTAGTTATCATTGGTGCAATTAACTGGGGCTTGATTGGTTTTTTCAAATTTGACTTAGTTGCAGCCATTTTTGGAGGACAAGATGCGGCTCTGTCTCGGTTGATTTATGCTCTGGTTGGAATTAGTGGGCTTGTTTGTATAGGGCTTTTACTAAAACCGGACGAGGAATTGGACACCGTTACCAATAGTCGGAGATTTACTAATCCCGATTTAAGTACCGAGTTTGGAGAAGAGCCGGATTTTACCAAAGATAAGAAAGTTGATAAAAAGAAATCAGATCCAAATAATCATCAAGGTCCTTTAATGTAAACGAAAAAGCAGCCATTTTGAAGGTGAATTATCCTTCAATTCGGCTGCTTATTTCTTGGCGATATCCCGTGTAAGGCACCGTTTGTTTATATTTATAGCCCTGGAAAACCTTCCCCAATGCGATAAATAGCCATGAACATATTATGAACGGGAATGTTAATGCGGGGAGTCCAAGTGGGTCGAGAAGCAACTCCAATCCTGCGGTTATGGGGACTGTTAACATTGCTGCGAGCGTGCCGATATACGGCGTTTTTTTCGGTTTTTTATTGAAGACTAAACTAACGGCGATAATTGTCAAAACGGCGTTATAATTGTATAGACCCAAATTTAACGAATGCGTGTCAGCTCCGATAAAATAAGCGGTTATCCACGATACAAATGTTCCAATTATGGCATACAACCCAAATCTCCAGCCTGCCCAAAACAGCGCTAATAGTATAAGCGATCCAGTCCAAAGTGAGTCGATGACGAACACTTCACCAATTCCTTTGATCATCCCGACCAATAGAGTTGGCGTCCCTTCAACTGGCAAATTCCACATTGCTGGTGAACTTATGACAAAATCGGGATCCATATATAATGTGTCGACGCGGTAAGCGATAAGTAGACCAATCCATGTGATGAAAACGAATGGAATAGTCAATACAGGCACGTTCCACTTGTCCAATACTTTTGTCAGCATTTTCAAGGATAATGCGGCAAGAGCGGCGGCAAATAACGCGATAAACCAGCGCTTATCCCCGTGAAGAAAGAGAATTGTGGAAATACCGCAAAGGATAGCGTTAAAACCATAAATTCCATTGCGAATTAAATCCGAATCTCCGCCACAATATTTTCCTGTAATTGTTCCCACAATCGAACTTAGAAATGCCATTAAACCCAAAAGAGGGGAGTGCAATGTAATTCCAATTAGAATTAGAAATCCGGAAAAGGCATTTCCCACTAATAAAACTTGTGAAAATCCTTTTAATGAACTAGCTATAAGTAAATAGAACTTTTGGAAAAAGTGAAAGTTTAGTGCAGCTGGTGGCATGTATATATCGTCCTTATCGTATTTATCATATTTTAGGTAACAAATTAATTAATTGCACCTAATAGAATGTTGTCCAAGAAGTATTTAGGTATGGTAACATAAAAAAACCATTACGATAACCCAAAACGATATATTTGTAGTTTTCAGCATCTTGTCTGACAAGTGCTATACTAAAAGAGTCAAATGATATCCATAAAAAATAGGGAGGAATAATTATGAAACTAGGCGCATTTTCGATAAGTTTAACGGTAAAAGACATTCATAAATCAAAAGCATTTTACGAAAAACTAGGATTTCAAGATTTAGGTGGAGACATATCGCTGGGATGGCTGATATTGAAAAATGGAAGCACCGTAATTGGGCTATTCCAGGGAATGTTTGAAAAGAACATACTTACCTTTAATCCAGGTTGGGATCAAAACGCTGAAAATCTCGACTCTTTTATAGACATTCGAGAACTTCAAGCGCAGCTCAAAGCAAAAGGAGTTAACTTCTTAACAGAAGCGGATGAATCAAGTGAAGGGCCCGCGAGTTTTACGATTGAAGATCCGGATGGTAATCCTATTCTTGTGGACCAACACAGGTGATTATCAAAAAAAAGTAGTGCAGGCCAATTTACTGGCTCGCACTACTATATTTATATGTGCAACTTATGAATCTAGGTTTATTTAAATGGTATTTTCATAGCTTCAGCCATTAATGTCGGAAAATCTGTATTTTCGATTAGACCCGAAAATTTGTGGGCTTGTGGACCATAAGCATAGACAGGAATGTCTGTACCTGTATGTCCAGTATGAGTCCAACCGACAAGTGCATGCTTAGAGATTGTTGAATTAATCTCGAATGCTGGATTGCTTGCTTGTTTGATTTGATTAATTTCAGCTTCTGTTAATGAAATTCCTGTGTAGTGCAATATGACTTCTTGAATATTACTTTGATCTTCATTTAATTGAGATGCCATGAAATCGCCTGTCGCTGTTATATTTTTAAGAATTTCTAAATTCGCACCTGATTTTCCGTAACCGCCAACAGACATTCCACCGGTGTCGTGGTCACCTGCAATAACGACAAGCGTTTTCTTATCTTTTTTCGCGAAATCCATTGCGGCTTCAACTGCATCTTCAAACGCTTCAGCGTCTTTCATCGCCCACGCCGCATCATTAGCATGACCAGCCCAATCGATTTGACTACCTTCAACCATTAGAAAGAATCCATCTTTATCATTACTTAAAACATTAATGGCAGCTGCGGTCATTTCCTTCAAGCTTGGCTCATCAGTTGCCTCACGATCTAGTTCAGGGGATAAGCTATCCTCAGCAAAAAGACCAATCAGTTTGTCTGTTTTCTCTAAGTTTTTTAACGATTTTGCATCGGACACAATTTCATAACCATCTTGTTTTGCTTTGTTTAATAAATCATCACTAAAATATTTTTTACCGCCGCCTAGTATGACGTCAACATCATTTTGAAGGAGTTGTGGAGCAATGTCTTTTTCATCCGCGCGCGATTCAACATGTGAAGCAAATACCGCAGGCGTGGCATGGGTAATCGTCGAAGTAGCGATTAATCCTGAAGATTTACCACTCTTTTCAGCAGCTTGTAAAATCGTTTCGAGTTTATTGCCATCTGGATCCATACTAATTATGCCATTGTTCGTTTTCGTTCCGGTTGCCATCGCTGTTCCAGCCGCGGCAGAATCCGTCACTTCCGAATTTGCGGAATACGTCCTGTGCATGCCAACGAGATGGGAATCCATGACCGATTCTTCGCCTTTATACAATCGATAATTTGTCGCATACGCACTAGAGTACCCGTCTGGAATCATGAAAATGACATTTTCCACTTTTTTATTCGATTCAGGATTTTTGGCTTTAGCGGTTTGTTGTGATGCATATCCCACAAAGCTTCCTACAATCAAACTCCCAGCAAGCGCAAAAATCATACTTTGTTTCTTGAAAGTTTTCTTCAATTAAATTCCTCCTTCAAAGTATCGTACAATTTAAGTCTATCGCTGGTTTGTTAAGCTAGTATTAAACTAGTGTAAAGAAATTGTTAATCTTCGGTAGGAAACACAAAAAATCCCCACCTAAAAATAGGTAAGGATTAAAATTTAGGTACCTGTGCAAGACACTACTCAGTTAATTCACTACAATTGCATAAAGAGAAGATTGGATACTGATTACAAAATACTTTGTCGATAGCATATTTGAATTTTTATCCGTATAATTGAATTGTCATAATTCAACCACGCACAGGTACCTCTCTTTGGTTGTTTATTTAACGCGTGCGATATAGGTGGATGAGGTTTTGATTTTCTCCTCTAGCAAATACATCAATCCGGTTGGGTCCCCAAGACACGGCAGCTGGAGCTGATGTTAATGAACCGCCAAGGTCTACCCAGTTTTCCCACCGAGAACCATTCCATGTTCTTTGATATAGCCTTTGATTTGTTCCCCTTACAAAACGTCGAGTTGATTCGGACGGCGTGAGGAAACAGTGGGGCTACTTGTCAATACACCGCCAAGGCTATCCCAGTTACTCCAGTTAGAGCCATCCCTCCATTAACCGTCTGTTCCTCTTTTCAATCACATCAATCCGATTAGGTCCCTAACCAAGAGTTTCCCATTCGCTCCAATTGCGTCCGTACCACCTTTTACAATTCAAAACTCATGTTCCTCTCCGAAACCTAAAACAATCACTTCTGTTTTATCATAATCTGTTAGTAGCTCGACCAATTCCCGGTCTTTATCAATCATTTCCGCAACGATTGGAAACCCTGCCAGTAAAAGGTCATAGTTTTCCCTGGAAGCAGCATTTTCTTTTGTAGGAAAAGTATGACTAGGAATAACATACTTCACGTCTAATAGATTTTTCACGGTGTAAGCTGCCTCTTTCGGACCCATAGTGAAATGGCCAGAAGAGGATAGAATCGCTACTGTTGGGTTATAAATCTCTTGAATAAGTTTAATATCAGATGTGACAG